>DASUAR010000055.1:0-40031 GCA_035763685.1 Actinocrinis sp.
GTCCCTGCCGGGCGTCGGGAAGGTTCGGGCCAAGCAGATCATGGAGCGGCTGTCGATCTCCGAGACCCGTCGGGTCCGGGGCCTCGGCGCCAACCAGATCGCCGCGCTCGAGCGGGAGTTCGGCGGCGCCAAGTAGTCGGATCCCGAACGCTGCGCGCGAGCGCAGCGGTCGGGCCGCCTGCTTGCGGCGCGACCGCGCCGAGAGGACCCAAGAGGGCTTTCGGGCACTGCTCTGGTTCCTTCTCGGCGCGGGTGTACCCGCCCCACGCGGCGCCGTGGGGTAACCTCGGTGCGCGTGAGCTCCACGCAAACCGGTGAAGGTGAACCTTCGACGCCGCCGGCCCCCCAGGACCTTGACACGCGCCCTACCGCGGGCCGTGATTCAGCCCCCGACCCGGCTGCGCAGCCGGATCGGCCCGCCCGGTGGCGGGCGCCGGCCAGGCCCGAAGGGCTCGGCGCGGCCCCCCGCAGGCTGACCGTCCTGTCCGGCCCGTCCGGAGTGGGCAAGAGCACGGTGGTCGCCCACCTGCGCACCGCCCATCCCGAGATCTGGCACTCGGTCTCGGTCACCACCCGGCACGCGCGCCCCGGCGAGATCCACGGCGTGCACTACTTCTTCACCGACCAGCAGGGCTTCGACAAGCTGGTAGCGAACAGCGAACTGCTCGAATGGGCGCAGTTCGCCGGCAACCGCTACGGCACGCCCCGCCAGCCCGTGCTGGACCGGCTCGCCGCCGGCATGCCGACCCTCCTTGAGATCGACCTGCAAGGCGCCCGCCAGGTGCGCGCCGCGATGCCCGAGGCGCTCCAGGTCTTCCTCGCCCCGCCGAGCTGGGACGAGCTGGTCCGCCGGCTGACCCGCCGCGGTACCGAGCCGCCCGAGGTGGTCGAGCGCAGGCTGGCCGCCGCGCGGGTGGAACTGGCCGCGGAGTCCGAGTTCGACGTCACCCTCGTCAACACATCCGTGCAGGACGTGGCGCGGGAACTGGTAAACTTAATGGGCCTGTCCTAGGCGTTCGCGCCGCGGCAGGAACACTTCTTCTCCCGATCGGAAGGTCTCCTTCGTGTCCGTCACCGAGCCCGAGGGCATCATCAACCCGCCGATCGACGAGCTGCTCGAGGCGACCGACTCCAAGTACAGCCTGGTGATCTACGCGGCCAAGCGGGCCCGTCAGATCAACGCCTACTACTCGCAGCTCGGCGAGGGGCTGCTGGAGTACGTCGGCCCGCTGGTCGACACGCACGTGCACGAGAAGCCGCTGTCGATCGCCCTGCGCGAGATCAACGCCGGGCTGCTGACGGCGGAGCCGGTCGAGCAGGCCTGAGCCTCCGGTGCCCAAGCCGCGCGTCGTTCTCGGCGTGGGCGGCGGAATCGCCGCGTACAAGGTGTGCGAGGTGCTGCGGCGCCTCACCGAGTCAGGCCACGACGTAACCGTCGTGCCGACCGCCGCCGCCCTGCGTTTCGTCGGCGCGCCCACTTGGGAGGCGCTGTCCGGGCATCCCGTCTCGGCCGAGGTCTGGGAGCGGGTCTCCGAGGTGCCGCACGTGCGCCTCGGCCAGTCCGCCGACCTGGTGCTGGTCGCCCCGGCCACCGCCGACCTGCTCGCGAAGGCCGCCCACGGCATCGCCGATGACCTGCTCACCAACACGCTGCTGACCGCGCGCTGCCCGGTGCTGTTCGCCCCGGCGATGCACACCGAGATGTGGGAGCACCAGGCCACTCGCGAGAACGTCGCCACGCTTCGGCGGCGCGGCGCGATCGTGCTCGATCCCGCTGCCGGCCGGCTCACCGGCGCCGACTCCGGACCTGGCCGGCTGCCGGAACCCGCGCAGATCTACGAGATCGCGGCCGCGGTGCTGCGCCGCGGCGGTCCGCTACCCGAGGATCTGCGCGCGCTGCGCGTCGTGATCTCGGCCGGCGGCACCCGCGAACCGCTGGACCCGGTGCGGTTCCTCGGCAACCGCTCCTCCGGCCTCCAGGGATACGCGCTGGCCGCCGCGGCTGTGGCGCGCGGCGCGGAGGTCACCGTCATCGCCGCGAACGTCACGCTCCCGGATCCGGCCGGGGCCAAGGTGATCCGGGTCGGCACCGCACTCGAGCTGCGCGACGCGATGCGCGCCGCGGCCGCCGACGCGCAGATCATCGTCGCCAACGCCGCGGTCGCCGACTTCCGGCCCAAGCGATACGTCGAGTCGAAGATCAAGAAATCTGACGAGTACTCGGCCCCAATCGTCGAGCTGGTGCAGAACCCGCACGTGCTGCGCGAACTCGGCCGCGACCGCCTCGCCGAGGGGCAGACCGTCGTGGGCTTCGCCGCGGAGACCGGAGACGAACGCGACTCCTTCCTGGATCTCGGCCGCCGCAAGGTCGCCGCGTACGGCGTTGATCTGCTCGTGGTCAACGAGGTCGGCGCGGACAAGGTCTTCGGCCAGCAGGTCACGCAGGGGGTCATCGTCGGCGCCGACGGCGTGGAGACCGAGGTGCCGCTCGGCTCGAAGCGGGCCCTGGCCGACGCCGTCTGGGACCGGGTCGCGCAACTGCGTAGGGACGGCGTCGCCGCGGATTAAGGTGGCCGCCGGCTGCTTCCGTCAGCGTCCGCCGCGGAATATGGCACAGCCGTTCTGTGCAAGCTACGTGCGTTAACTGGGCAGTCACGGGCACAAATACCGAATCGACACCCATAGCGCGTCGCCCAGGTACCCTATTTCGGGGGGTATCCAAGCGCCTGGTGTGCACAGTTAGACTGGCGCGTGCACACGCGCGGGTCCCGAGGCCCCCGCCGATAAGTCAGCAGCCGCTGCAAGAAGGAGCCGACCTGTGGTCCGTCCGGACACCGCCCGCCGCTTGTTCACCTCCGAATCCGTGACGGAGGGGCATCCCGACAAGATCGCCGACCAGATCTCCGACTCCATCCTCGACGCGCTGCTCAAGGATGACGCCTCCTCGCGCGTGGCCGTGGAAACGATGATCACCACCGGCCAGGTGCACATCGCCGGCGAGGTCACCACGACCGGGTACGCCGACATCCCCACCATCGTGCGCGAGACGATCCTCGGCATCGGCTACGACTCGTCGAAGAAGGGCTTCGACGGGGCGTCCTGCGGCGTGTCCGTGTCGATCGGCTCTCAGTCCCCGGACATCGCGCAGGGCGTGGACGCGGCCTATGAGTCGCGGGTCGACGGCGGCGTGGACGAGCTTGACCTGCAGGGCGCGGGCGACCAGGGCCTGATGTTCGGGTACGCATGCTCGGACACCCCCGAGCTGATGCCGCTGCCGATCGCGCTCGCGCACAGGCTGGCCCAGCGGCTCGCCGCGGTCCGCAAGGACGGCACCGTCGCCTACCTGCGCCCGGACGGCAAGACCCAGGTCACCATCGAGTACGACGGCGACCGGCCGGTGCGCCTCGACACGGTCGTGGTCTCCTCGCAGCACGCCTCGGACATCGACCTGGCCACGCTGCTGACCCCGGACGTCAAGGAGTACGTGGTCGATCAGGTGCTCGCCGAGTTCCAGCAGGGCGGCCTGGACATCGACACCGAGGGCTACCGGCTGCTGGTCAACCCGACCGGCCGGTTCGAGATTGGCGGCCCGATGTGCGACGCCGGCCTGACCGGCCGCAAGATCATCGTCGACTCGTACGGCGGCATGGCGCGGCACGGCGGCGGCGCGTTCTCCGGCAAGGACCCGTCGAAGGTGGACCGGTCCGCGGCGTACGCGATGCGCTGGGTGGCCAAGAACATCGTCGCGGCGGGCCTGGCCACGCGGGCCGAGGTGCAGGTGGCCTACGCGATCGGCAAGGCCGCGCCGGTGGGTGTGTTCGTGGAGACCTTCGGCACCGAGACCGTGCCGGTGAACCGGATCCAGCAGGCCGTCGGCGAGGTGTTCGACCTGCGGCCGGCCGCGATCATCCGCGACCTGGACCTCAAGCGGCCGATCTACGCCCAGACCGCCGCCTACGGCCACTTCGGCCGCGAGCTGCCGGACTTCACCTGGGAGCAGGCCAGCCGGGTCGAGGCACTCAAGTCGATCATCGGCTGAGCTGATTTTCTGCAAGTTACCGCCGTTTAAGTAATCTGACGGGGCATCAAATCTGATGTCCCGTCAGGTGCGTTCGGCGGCCCTCCGTTGTCGGCCCGGTCCGGTACAAAGGACGGATGAACCACGCGGGCGAGCAGATGGCGCTCGTCCGCGCCGAGGCCGCTCGCGGCAAGGCGCGGGCGGCTGACGCGAACCCGACGGCCTCGATTCCGGCGCAGCGTCAGCCGGTCGCCAAGGTCATCGTGGACGTCGAACCCGCGCACCTGGACCGGCTCTGGGACTACACCGTTCCGGCGAAGCTGGCCGAGGCGGCCCAGCCCGGGGTGCGAGTCCGGATCCGCTTCGGCGGCCAGCTCGTCGACGGCTACCTGTGGGAACGAGCCGAGCAGACGGACTTCGCCGGCCGGCTCGCGCCGCTGCACAGCGTCGTCTCGCCGGAACCGGTGCTCACGCCCGAGATCGGGAAGCTGGCGCGCGCCGTGGCCGACGCGTACGCGGGCACCGTCTCCGATGTGCTGCGGCTGGCGATCCCGCCCCGGCACGCCCGAACTGAAAAGGCCGCGCCGCGCCCGCCGGTCAGCGGTCCGCTCGCCGCCCACGATCCACAACCGTGGAAGTACTACACCAATGGCCCGGAACTGCTCGCCGCCCTGGCAGCCGGGCAGAGCCCGCGCGCGGTGTGGGCCGCGTTGCCCGGCATCGGCCCGCTGGCCACCGGACTGCCGGACGGCGGCGCGATCGGCCCTGACTGGTCGCGGGCGCTGGCCACGGCCGTGCACGCCACCTTGAACAGCGGTCGCAGTGCCCTGGTCGTTGTCCCGGACGGCCGCGACGTGAGCCGTATGGACGCGGCGCTCGCCGACCTGCTCGGTGCGGGCCGCCACGTCGCGCTGACGGCCGACCTCGGCGCGGGAGAGCGCTACAGCCGCTGGCTCGCCGCCAAGCGCGGTGACGTGCGCTGCGTCGTGGGCACGCGCGCCGCGATGTTCGCCCCGCTGCCCGAGCTGGGGCTGGTCGCGCTGTGGGATGACGGGGATTCCTCGCTGGCCGACCGCGCGGCGCCGTACCCGCACGTACGCGAGGTGCTGACGATTCGCGCACACCAATCCGGCGCGGCCGCACTGATCGGCGGATATACGGTCACTGCGGAAGGCGCCCAACTCGTCGCGCGCCGCTGGGCCAGACCGGTCGCCGCGCCGCGCGCCGTCGTGCGCGAACACGCCCCGATGATCCGCACCGTCGACCCCGACCGGGACACCGCTCGCGACGCGGGCGCCGCTATCGCGCGCATCCCTGCCCTCGCGTGGCGCGTCGCCCGCGACGGCCTCCAGCGCGGCCCCGTGCTCGTGCAAGTGCCGCGCACCGGTTACCTGCCCGCTCTGGCCTGTGTGCGCTGCCGCGAGCCCGCGCATTGTGCGCACTGCCACGGCGCCCTCGCTCTGGCCGGTGCGGCCGATTCGGCCCGCTGCCGCTGGTGCGGCAAGATCGCGGAACGCTGGCGCTGCGACCGCTGCGGGGCCAACCGATTCCGCGCGCGCGCCACCGGAGCGGCCCGCAGCGCCGAGGAACTGGGCCGCGCCTTTCCGGGCGTGACGGTGCGGCTGAGCCGGGGCGGCGCGATCCTGACCGAGATCGGACCGGAGCCCGCCCTGATCGTCGCGACACCCGGCGCCGAACCGGTCGCCGCCGGAGGCTTCGCCGCGGCCGTGCTGCTCGACGGCGACCTTCTGCTCGCAGTTCCGACGCTGCGTGCGGCCGAACAGGCCCTGCGGCGTTGGCTCGCGGCCGCCGCGCTGGTGCGTCCGGCCGCGGACGGCGGCGTGGTCGCGATCGCCGCCGAGCCCTCCGCGGCGCCGGTACAGGCTCTCGTGCGCTGGGACCCGGCCGCCTTCGCCCGGCGCGAACTCGCCGACCGCGCGGAACTCGGCTATCCCCCCGCCGCCCGGATAGCGGAACTGACCGCGCCGTACGCGGCCCTAGACGAGTTCATGACCGCACTCACCCTGCCCGAGGACGCGGAAATCCTCGGCCCGACCCCGCTGTCGAACGGCGGCGAGCCCGGCGAACAGCAACATCGAGTGCTGATCCGCTGCGCCCGCACCGGCGGCCGGAAGCTGGCCGAAGCGCTCACCGCGACGCAGGGCGTGCGCTCGGCGCGCAAGGCCCCAGCGCACGTCCGCATCCGGATCGACCCTGCCGACCTGGCCTGACGCGCGCCGCGGCGAGCCGCCGAGCGGCGCGGCGGCCGCCGTGACTTCGTTACACTCGACCAAGCGGGGAGAGTGCGGCCAAGACGACACGAACGGACGGCGAACCAGTGGCGATCCAGCAGATCCGGCTGTTCGGCGACCCGGTGTTGCGCACCAAGGCCGACCCGGTGGTCGACTTCGACAAGGAGCTGCGCCGGCTCGTCAAGGACCTGACGGACACCATGCTCGACGCTCCCGGCGCCGGCCTCGCCGCCCCGCAGATCGGCGTCTCGCTGCGGGTGTTCACCTACAACGTGGACGGCGAGGTCGGGCACCTGATCAACCCGCAGCTGGACCTGTCCGAGGAGATCCAGGACGGCGACGAGGGCTGCCTGTCCATCCCCGACCTCGCGTTCCCCTGCACCCGGGCGCTGAACACGGTTGCCCACGGATTCAACGAGTACGGCGACCCGGTGGTCATCGAGGGCAGCGAGAAGCTGGCCCGCTGCTTCCAGCACGAGACCGACCATCTCGACGGAATCCTGTTCGTCGACCGGCTCGACCGGGAGACTCGCAAGGCCGCGCTGCGCGCGATCCGCCAAGCGGACTGGGCCAACGGCGGCCGCGGCGGTTCCGGGGCGAACGGCGAAGCGGCGGCGGCCGCGCAGATCAAGGTCTCGCCGCATCCGACCTTCGGTCAGGCGCGGTAGCGGCGTCAGCAGCGGCACGGGCGGGTTGAGGTCGGAGCCGGGGCCGGGTCCGAGATCGGGCTTGCAGAGGGAGTCGAACGATGAGGGTGCTGTTCGCCGGGACGCCGGAACCGGCTGTCGCGTCGCTCGAGGCGCTGCTGGGCTCCCGGCACGAGGTCATCGCGGTGCTCACCCGGCCCGACGCGCCGACCGGCCGCGGCCGCCGGTTCGAACCCGCTCCGGTGCGCAAGGTGGCTGACGAGGCGGGAATCGAAGTGCTCACGCCCGCGCGCCCGCGTGACCCCGCGTTCCTCGCCCGGCTCGCGGAACTGGCCCCCGACGCGTGCCCGGTCGTCGCGTACGGCGGCCTCATCCCGCCGGCGGCGCTCGACGTTCCGCGGTTCGGATGGATCAACCTGCACTTCTCGCTGCTGCCGGCTTGGCGCGGCGCGGCGCCGGTCCAGCACGCGATCCTGGCCGGCGACGAGGTGACCGGCGCGTGTACCTTCCGCCTGGAGGCAGGCCTGGACACCGGGCCGCTCTTCGGCACGGTGACCGAGGAGATCAGCCGCACCGATACCAGCGGCGACCTGCTGGACCGGCTCGCCGTCGACGGCGCGCGGCTGCTGGTCGCGACGCTGGACGGGATCGAGGAGGGCCGCCTGACCGCGGTCCCGCAGCCGTCTGACGGCGTGTCCCACGCGCCGAAACTGACGACCGACGACGCGCGAATCGACTGGAAGACCCCGGCGCTGCACATCGACCGGCAGGTGCGCGCGTGCACCCCGGCGCCGGGAGCATGGACCACGCTCGGCGGCGAGCGGGTCAAGATCTTCCCGGTCACGCCGATCCCAGGTGTCACAGACGTCGAACCCGGCGCGATCGTCGCCGACAAGCGCGGCCTGCAAGTCGGCACCGGCTCCGGGCACACTGTGCGGCTCGGCGACGTGCAGGCGCAGGGCAAGCGGCGGATGGCGGCCGCCGACTGGGCGCGCGGCCTGCGGTTGTCCGAGGGTGCCCGGTTCGAGTAGCCGTCCGGCGAAGCGTTAGGCGGCGGGCTCGATCCGCAACCACGTTCCAGCGCGGCCGAAAGGACCTCTTCCGCACGGGATAATGGTCTGATGCGCACCGACCCTGCCCGACTCGCCGCCTACGACACTCTTCGCGCGGTAGCCGAGCGCGACGCCTACGCCAACCTCGTGCTGCCCAAGCTGCTCACTGAGCGGCGGCTCGATACGCGCGACGCGGCGCTCGCGACCGAGCTGGCTTATGGCGCGCTGCGCGGACGCGGCACCTACGACGCGATCCTGGCCGCGTGTGTCGACCGGCCGCTCGGGCAGCTCGACCCGGAAGTGCTCGACGTGCTGCGGCTCGGTGCCCACCAGCTGCTGGCGACGCGGATTCCGTCACACGCCGCGGTCGACAGCTCTGTCGAGCTCGCCCGGGAGGTGTCGCACGAGGGCGCGGCGCGCATGGTCAACGCGGTGCTGCGCAAGGTGGCGCGGCAGGACCTGCGCGAGTGGGTCGCGCGGGTCGCACCCGATCCGGACCGCGATCCCGAGGGATACCTCGCCGTCTACCGCTCGCACCCGGGCTGGGTTGTCTCAGCGCTCTGGGATTCGCTGGCCGCGCATCGCGGTAAGGATGCGGCCTACGCCGAGATCGACCGGCTGCTCGAAGCCGACAACGAGCGGCCCGGTGTGACGCTCGCGGCCCGGCCCGGTCTCGCGGAACAGGCCGACCTGGTGAAGCAGGGCGCTGAGCCGGGCCGTTACGCGCCGACCGCCGCGTATCTGCCTGAGGGCGACCCGGCGCGCCTCGACGCGGTGGCGCGGGGCCGGGCCGGTGTTCAGGACGAGGGCAGCCAGCTCGTCGCGTTGGCGCTCTTGGCCGCTCCGCTCGCGGATCGCCTGGCGGGCTCGGACGGCGCCGGCTCGCACGGAGACGACTCCCTTGCCGATGACCGGCTCTGGCTTGACCTCTGTGCCGGCCCAGGTGGCAAGGCCGCACTTCTCGCGGCCACCGGCGCGCAGCGCGGCGCCAGGCTCATCGCCGCTGAGATCGCCCCGCACCGTGCCCGCCTCGTCAAGCGCGCGCTGCAGCCGATCCACGGGGTGCACAAGGTCGTGACCGCGGACGGGACGCAGCCGCCGTGGCGTCTCGGGATCTTCGACCGCGTGCTGCTCGACGCGCCGTGCACCGGCCTCGGCGCCCTTCGCCGCCGCCCCGAAAGCCGCTGGCGCCGCGAGCCCGCCGACGTCTCCCGGCTGGCCGAGCTGCAGAAGAAGCTGCTGGCCTCGGCGCTCGACTCGGCCAGGCCCGGCGGGCTGGTCGCCTACGTCACCTGCTCCCCGCACCTGGCCGAGACCCGCCTAGTCGTCTCGGACGTGCTCGCGCGCCGCGACGACGTCGAGCAGCTCGACGCCCGGCCGTACCTACCCGGCGTACCGGAGCTCGGCGACGGCCCGGATGTGCAGCTGTGGCCTCACCTGCACGACACTGACGCGATGTATCTCGCGCTGCTACGTCGCCGCTGACAACAACGACTACTCGGATTTCCGTCGTGTTGGCGGCCAGGGAAGCGCCGCGGGGATTGCCTCGGCGCCTTCGTTGCGGGCAGGCTTGAGCCATGGACGGGGTCGACGGCGCGGCGGACAGTGAGACAGAGCACGAAGACGGCCGCGCCGAAAGCGGTTCGTCCGGCGAGTCCGGCGCGGGCGGCAAGCTGCTGGCGGTCAGTGACCTGCACGTCTCGTATGCCGAAAACCGCTCCGTTGTTCAAGCGCTGCGACCGCAATCGGAGAATGACTGGCTTCTTGTCGCCGGGGATGTTTCCGAACGGCTCGCCGATATCGCCGTCGTGCTGCGGCAGCTGACCAAGCGATTCGCGAAGGTGGTGTGGGTTCCCGGAAATCACGACCTGTGGAGTTCGAAGACCGGTGACGACCAGATGCGCGGAGTCGCGCGCTATGACCTGCTGGTCGCGCTGTGCAGGGAGCTTGGCGTGCTCACGCCCGAGGACCCGTATCCCGTCTGGCGCGGAGCCGGGGGGCCCATCCGGATCGCGCCGCTGTTCCTGCTCTACGACTACACATTCCGGCCGCCCGGTACCAGCACGAAGGAACAAGGGCTCGCTTACGCGTACCGCACCGGCGTCGTCTGCAACGACGAGTTCCGGCTGCACCCGGACCCTTACCCCTCGCGCGAGGCCTGGTGTCAGGACCGGGTTGCGTTAACGCAGCAGCGGTTGGACGAGTGCGATCCGTCGGTACCGCTCGTATTGGTCAACCACTATCCGTTGGTGCGTGAACCGACCAGAATCCTGCGTTACCCGGAGTTCGCGCAATGGTGCGGTACATCGGCAACAGCTGACTGGCACACGCGCTACTCGGTCGCAGCTGTCGTCTATGGGCATCTGCATATCCCGCGCACGACGTGGCACGATGGCGTGCGATTCGAAGAAGTGTCACTCGGATATCCCCGCGAATGGAGCGCTCGACCGGTCGCGCCCGTTTTACCGCGCGAGATCCTTCCGGGCGGGAGAGACGGCTTGCGCAACGGCCACGGCGGCGACGGTTTCGAGACAGGCAGACCGGCCTTCGCGAGCGGCGGCTAACCGAAGCGACCCGGACCCGCAGGCTCACTCGCGGCGCGCTCGAGACCGGCGAGCTGCGCGATCGTGTCGGCCTCGGTGGGGTCGGCCGCGGTGTCCAAGAACGCGTCAATGATCTCGCGCACCAGCGTCTCCGTCGCCAACCGATAGCTGAGCACAAGGACGTTCGCGTCATTCCAGCGTCGCGCGCCCCGTGCCGTCTCGGCGTCTACGCACAGCGCGCCGCGTACGCCCCGAACCTTGTTCACCGCGATCGACGCACCGGTCCCGGTGTAGCAGAACAGCACTGCCCGCTCGGCGCGGCCCTCGGCTACCGATCGGCCGACCTCTTCCGCTACCTGCACCCAGTCGCCCGGCTGATCGGCCAGCGGTCCCGCGGCGAGAACCTTGAGCCCGCGCGCCCGAAGGTGCTCGATCGCGGCGTCGGTGGACGCGTTGCTCTCGTCGCTGCCGACCGCGACCAGGCCTTGACCGGTCGCCGGCTCGTGGTCTGGTGCTTGCGACATGCCGGCTCAGCCTCCTGCGGTTGCCTCTCATCACCGTACCGCGCAAAGTCGGGCACATCCCTGCTCAGGCCGGCTCCGGCTCTGACGCCCTCAAAACCGTTCGACCAGCGCCGGATGCCGCGGATCATCCATCCGCACGACGATGTCCGCGATATTCAGCGGGTCGGCCTCGCTTTCGTAGCGGTCATAGGCGGGCAGCGTCCACGCATCGTCCGGTGTGGTACGCCGGGCCAGTGCGGCGGGGGAGAGCCAGAAGTGCGCGGTGAAATCGAACGGCAGACTGCGGCCGAGCAGGAGCGCGCCATCGAGTAGCAGCACGCCGCCGGGCGCGAGGGTCGTGTACTCGGACCGGCTCGCGCGGTCCCGCTCAGCGTCCCAGAGGGCGGGCAGCACCTTCCCGCTCCCGCCGGGCTCCAGCGGACCGAGCACCTCACGGATCAGGCCCTTGGCGTCGAGCCATTCGTCGTAGAAGACGTCCGGATCCGTGCGGCCGAATTCCAGGCGAAGTGACGCCGGGCGCAGATAATCGCGCGCGGAGACATGCAGCGCGGCTCTTCCCCTAAGCCGCAACGGATCGATCAACGCCCGTGCCAGCCGCCACGGTTCCGCAGGCGGCGCCCCATCAAGCGCCACCCGAACCCACGACTCGCGCGGAAACGCCGCGATCCGGTCGGCGAGCTGTTCGACCAGGAGAGCCGGAGAGATCGCGCGTACGTCCACCGCCCCATCATCGCGGGTCGACCGTCGGCGCGGCCGGATCGCGCGGTGGGCGACAATGGCGTCATGACGGTCCAGATCTCGCCCTCGATCCTCAACAGCGACTTCTCCCGGCTCGCCGACGAGGTCTCCTCGATCTCGCGGTCCGCCGACTGGGTGCACGTGGACGTGATGGACAATCACTTCGTCCCGAACCTGACCCTCGGGCTGCCGGTGATCGAGGCGCTGCTGAAGGTGTCGAAGCTTCCGCTGGACTGCCACCTGATGATCGAGGACCCCGACCGCTGGGCCCCCGCGTATGCCGAGGCCGGGGCCGGCTCGGTGACCTTCCACGTCGAGGCGGCCGCCGCGCCGATCCGGCTTGCCCGCACGCTGCGCGCCGCCGGGGCGAGGGCCGGGATGGCGCTGCGCCCGGCTACCCCGATCGAGCCTTATGAGGATCTGCTCCCGGAGCTGGACATGGTGCTGATCATGTCGGTCGAGCCGGGATTCGGCGGCCAGCGGTTCCTCGAATCCGTCTTGCCGAAGGTGCGCCGGGCCCGCCAGGCGATCAACCGGCACGGCGGCCAGATCTGGTTGCAGATGGACGGCGGCGTCTCGGTCGAGACGATCGAGCGGTGTGCCGAAGCCGGCGCGGACGTGTTCGTCGCCGGTTCTGCGGTTTACGCGGCTGACGACCGCGATAAGGCAGTCCGGGAGCTTAGAGCGCTGGCGGAGAGGGCCGTCGGCAACGCGTCCTGGAATGACGCGCAGCACGGTTAAGCAGACGAAGAGATAATCCGCTACCGCCACCCGACGCGCCGAATATGATCACCGGCATGGGAGTGGTCGAGGAGCTTTTCTCGTTGCGTGGGCGCGCAGCGCTGGTCACCGGCGGAAGCTCAGGCATCGGCTATGCGATGGCCGAGGCGATCGCGCTTGCGGGTGCGCGCACCGTGCTGCTCGCGCGGCGCGAACCGGAACTCAAGGCCGCGGCCGAGCGGATAGGGCAGCAGGGTGGTGAGGCGCACTGGGTCGTCGCCGATGTGGGCGACCGAACCCGGCTGGCCGAAGCCGCCGATGAGGCGGTGCGGCTTGTCGGCGAGATCGACATCCTGATCAACTGCGCCGGAGTCAATCCGCGACCGCCGCTCGGCACTCAGACGCTCGCGGACTACGACGAGATTCTGGCGCCGAATCTCGCCGGTCCGTTCCAGCTCGGCCAGCGGTTCGGCCCGCGGATGGCCGAGCGCGGCTGGGGCCGCATCGTCAACATCGGATCGCAGCAGTCGGTCTCCGCGTTCGGCGACAGCGGTGTCTACGGCGTCGCCAAGGCCGGACTCGCCGGCCTCACCCGCTCGCAGGCCGAGGCGTGGTCGATGCACGGCGTGTGCGTGAACACGGTCATTCCCGGCTTCGTGCTCACCCCGCTGACTGCCGTCGCGGCGTCAGATCCAGCGCGGGTCAAGGCGCTGGCCGCACGGTCGATGAGCGGGCGCAACGGTCTGCCCGAGGACTTCCGGGGCATCGCGCTCTTCCTGTCCTCGAACGCTTCGGCCTACGTCACCGGACAGATGTTTTTCGTCGATGGCGGCTTCTCGGTGCACTGAACGAGTCGCGCTCAGGTCCGCTCTGAATCGACTTCTACGGCGCCGGCACCCGCGATTCTGGTCGCCGCTTAGGGCGAGACCTTAGGTAGTCGTCCCGGATCTGAGGTACCTGAAATGGCAGTCCAGCGCTATCTAAGGTAGGCGTAGGCCGCAAGTCGGGGCTCGAATTCGGGAATCCGACCGATCCGCGGCGCCTACCTTGGGGCGGATCGTGGAGTTCGTCGGAGGAAGTACCCGCAACAGACGGGCGCTCCTCACGACTGGAACATCACGAGGAGTGATCGTCATGATGAGCGCCAGCTTCGGCCGGGAGATCGCGGACAGCCACTTCCAGCAACTCTTCGCAGAGGCCGAACACGACCGTCTGGTCGGCTGCTTGAAGCGGCAACGCAAGCAGCGGCACGCACGCGGCCGCGCCGCAGCGGCCCAGCGCCGCGTGGCGCAGCCGTGCCCGCAGGACCTCGGCTGACCGGCTGAGGTACGACGGCCATGGACACCACTGCCGACACGATCGCGGACCGGACCGCCGGCGCTGCCCCATCGCAGCTCCCGGCGCAACCGGCCCGCGATCCCCAGACGGCCCGCGAAACCCGCCCGGCTCAAGCGGCCCGACCGGACCGTGAAACCCGGACGTCGCCGCGCGGTCTGGGCCGGGCGGCCGGATCCACGGCCGCGGTGGTGGCGGTGGCTGGTACTCCGGTCATGAACAGCCCGGTCACGAACGGCCCGGCCACGAACGGCCCGGTCATCAACAGGCCGGTGAGCAGTGCGGGGACCGCCGGACCGGGCCTTGAGTCCGGCCCTGTGGAAAGGCCTGTGCGTTCGCTCGGGGAACGTGAAATGCTCGAAGATGTGTCGAGCCGCAACGTCAGTCCGATCTTCGTAGGCCGCCGGGAGGAACTGGCCCGCCTGCGCTCCGCCTTCGCGCGGACCGTGGCCGGGGAGCCTCAGACGGTACTGATCGGCGGCGAGGCGGGGATCGGCAAGAGCCGGCTGGTGGAGGAGTTCACCGCGCGGCTCGACGCCACGATCGCGGTCGGCGCGTGCATCGAGCTCGGAAACGGGGAGGGCGTGCCGTTCGGCCCGTTCGCCGCGGCATTGCGGTCGCTCGACAGCAGGGGGTTGATCGACCGCGAAAGCTGGGAGGGGCGGGAGCTGGCCCGCATACTTCCGGAGCTGGGCGAGGCCCCGGCACGTCGGCAGCAGGAAGATGAGTACGCCCGCATCCGGTTGTTCGAGGCGGTGCAGGCGGCGCTGCTCAAGGCGTGTGCCGATCGGCCGCTGGTGCTGGTCGTGGACGACCTGCATTGGGCCGACCGGGCCAGCCGCGAGCTGTTCGGGTACCTGGCTCGGGTTTCCCGCGGCGGATGCGTGCTGACCATCGGGACCTACCGGGCCGACGAATTACACCGCGGACATCCGCTGCGGCCGTTCCTGGCCGGTCTCGACCGGGTGCGCGGGCTGGAACGGCTCGAACTCGAACGCTTCGACCGAGCCCAGACCGCGCTGCAACTGCGCGGCATTCTCGGTCGTGAGCCGGAGCCGAGCGTGGTCGAAGAGGTGTATTGCCGGGCCGAGGGCAACGCCTTCTTCACCGAGGAGGTGGCCTGCGGGGTCGCGGCGGCCGGGGGCGCGGCGCCCGAGCTGTCCTGGAGCCTGCGGGACCTGCTGATGGCCCGAGTCGAGCGGCTGCCAGAGCTGACCCAGCGGCTGCTGCGGCTGCTGGCCAGTGCGGTACAACCGGCGCATCCACCGCTGATCGCAGCAGTCGCGGGGCTCAGCGAGGAGGAGCTGACCGAGGCGCTGCGACCGGCCTTCACCGCCAATGTCCTGGTGGCCGGGGAACGGGAGACCTACCGGTTCCGGCACGCGCTGATGCGGGAAGTCGTGCACGGGGAACTGCTGCCCGGAGAGCACACGCGGATCTATCTCAGGCTCGCCGAGGCACTGGACGAGGCTCCGACGCTCGTCTCAGCCGACTGCTTTGACGTGGAGCTCGCGCACTACTGGTACCGCGCGCATGTTCCCGACAAGGCACTGACCGCCGCCCTGTTCGCGGCGGAAGCCGCACGGACGCGCTACGCCTTCGCCGATGAGCTGGCCATGTTCGAGCGCGCACTGGAGCTGTGGGACCAGGTCCCGCACGAGCCGGACGCGAAGCCGGACGACATCTACCTGATGTACCGCGCCGCAATGGCCGCGGGCCGCGCGGGGGCGGCCGACCGGGGCCTGGCCTTCGCCGACGCGGGATTGGCGGCCATCGACGAGACGGCTCGTCCGTCGCTGACGGCGCACCTGCTCGACCAACGCGGAAAGCACCAGCGGACCCTTGGCCGCGGCTCCGGCATAGACGATCAGCTGCAGGCGATCGAGCTGCTGCGCGACGAGAAGTACGCGGTCAAACGCGGCTACATGCTCACCGGACTCGCCTCCACGCTCTGCATGCACGGCCGGTTGTCCGAGGCGTTGGTCGCCGTCGACGAGGCGATCGAGCTGTGTACGCGCTCCGACGACCCGTGCGACGCCCTGTCTGCCCGATCCATCCGCGCGATGATCCTCAGCAACGGCGGCCGGATCGAGGAGGGCCTGGCGCTGCATCGTGCTTGCCGGGACGAAGCCGCCCGGCTCGGCCCGACACCGACGCTGATGCCACGCATCGACATCTGCCTGTCCTCAGAGCTTTACGAGGTCGGTCGCTATGACGAGGCAGCGCACGTGGCGCGCGGCGGCCTGGACTCGATGATCCCGTGCAATCCGGTGCAGTCCGGAATGCTGCGCAACAACCTGGCCGAGCCGCTGATCGCGCTGGGGGAATGGGACGAGGCGGCGCAGCTCATCGACGATGCGATCGACCTCAACCTGCCCGGAGTGCACGACCTCGGACTGCTGCGTCTGCGCGCGGACCTGCACATACTGCGTGGCGAGTACGAGCTCGCCCAGGTCGACCTCGACACGGCTCGGCGCCGTGGCGGTTCGAAGACCGGCGAGCCGCAGTACGTGATTCCGCTGCATCGGGCCGTGGCCGGGCTGGCGGCGGCCCGTGGCCGAATAGACCAGGTGCGTGCGGCGCTGGCCTCGGTGCTGGATGCCGGTGTGCGCGAAGGGGACGAGCGTTTCCTGTGGGAGATGCTCGCTCTGGTAGCCCGGGCGGAGGCGGACCGAGCCGTGGATGCCGGCCGAGGGGATCCGGACTCGATCACCCCGCGCATCGCCGACGTCGCAGCGCGGTTGCCGGTGCATGTCCCGGTGCAGAACGTCTTCGCGCGGTTGGTGGCGGCGGAGGCGCGCCGGGAGTCGATGGACGCGAGTCAGAACCCTGCCGACTGGCTTGAGCTGGTGGTCGCTGCTGACGAGGCGATAGCTCCGGTGCACCTGCGTGCCTATCTGCGGTTCCGGCTGGCCGAGGCTTCGGCGGTGCGGGGTGAGCGGACCGACGCAGCCGAAGCGGCACGGCAGGCGCGGTCGCTGATTGAGCCGCTGGGTGCGCGTCCGCTGCTGGGACAGATCGAGAGTCTCGTTCGGGCCGCGCGGCTGGCGCTGCGTCCGGTTCCGGACTCGACAGCGCACGCGGCGAGCACCGCTGGCTTGAGACAGGCGAATCGTGCAGCAGGCAGGCTGGCGAACGCAGCGTCGCGTGGCGGCGGGGGAGCGTTCGACCGGAGCGGCGCGGCCACGACGGTATCACCGCGCCTCGGTGCCGCTCCGGTCGACTCAGCCACAAGCGACGCAGCCACAAACGCCGGCGCAATGACGAACGCTGACGCTGGGGCTAACGGCAGTGCAATGACGAACGCCGGCGCGGGGACTGACGCCGACGCTCGGGGCCGAGCCGGTGCGGCGTCCGCTGCTGCCGGTCGTGCCGGAATCGCGGGCACCAGGCCCGGATCCGCTGCCCACGTTTCCGGGGCCGCTGGCAGCAGGCCTGGATCTGCCCCTGGCACCGGCACCGGCACCGGCACTAGTACTGGCACCGGGGCCAGGGCTGATGCGGGTGTCGGTGCCGCTGAAGGCAACTCGTACCAGGACTCGGGTGCGCGTTCCGACGCTGGTATCGGCGCCCGTGCTGGCACACGCCCCGGCGCGGCAGCGATGCCTCATCCTGGCGACGCCAACGGTGCCAACGGTGCCAGCGGTGGCCGCGTCGGTGATGTCGATGCCAGTGGTCTCGGCACCGGCGAGGCCGCTGCCCGTGCCGGTGCCGGTATCGGCGCGAACGCGGGCGACCTCGGCCTGACACGACGTGAGCTAGACGTGTTGCGGCTGGTCGCGGAGGGCCTGTCGAACGGTCAGATCGGCGCGCGGCTGTATATCAGCACCAAGACGGTGTCTGTGCACGTGTCGAACATCCTGGCCAAGCTCGGCGTCTCTTCGCGAACCGAGGCGGCGGCGGTGGCACACCGGTTGCGCGTCTTCGACAACGTAGCCTGATTCGCTGCCGCGACGCTGAACCGAGCACCGCTGCCGCCGAGCCTCTGCGGACATTGCGCTTCTGCGAACGCTGCTGCGCTGCGCGCATCGCCGGGGGGCTTCGCTCCCTGACGCGGCGGAGTGGCACGCAGGTCCGTTCCGCTACGAACTTACCGCCGACGGCTGCGGATTCAGGACCGGACTCGGGATCGGAGTCGGCTGCGGCCTGCTCAGCGAATCGCTCTTCGTGCGCGGCGCGGACACGCCGCCACAAACGTTCGCGATCGTCGGCGGTCAGTTCGGTGAGGTCCAGACCGAAAAAGTCAGTCGCCGCCTCGAACCACTCCGCGGCAGCCGTCAGCTCTCGCTTTGACGGCGCGTCCTGTCCATCGACGCGCTGCAGGACACAGCGGACGATGTAGTCGGTGCCTTGGGCATCGCGCTGACACACCTGCGCAGTTTTGACTAAAGGCGAGGTCGGCGATGTGGACAGCTCGGCTGGGCTCCATACCGTAGCTCGCCATGAGCTTCACGCATGAAGCATTTGACTAGGACAGGTCACCGCGTGACCTGACTTATCGTCAGACCGGCCGAGGCCGAGCTACCGGCTGCACTACCGTGCGCCCCCTCCAATGTTTGGTCTAACCCAAATGGCCGTCCATTAACTGCCGTATCTCACGGCTTGTGATCGCTACGTTTGAACTGGGCGCCGGTTGCCCCCGCCGCGAAAGGACGGCCGCGCTGTGCGCCGCGTCGCTGATCAGAGCGGAACTGCCCGACGTCGTTGTCCCGATCTACCTCTACGGGCTTGTGCCGCGTGAGCCGGCCCGTCACCGAAGCGGGAAGGGTTCTCGATGACTGTTCACTTCGCGTGGCCGCGTTGGCGCGATGCTCGCCGCCGCTCCACGGCAGCCGCCGCGCCTCTCGCCATCCTGGCCGTGCTCGCCGTGTCGTTGGTTGTGGTGTTCACCGGCGCTCCTCACGCGAGGGCGGCGCAGGCTCCGGTGGGTCTGGGGACCGCCGACAGCTTCGCAGTGTTGGCGGGGACCACGGCGACCAATACCGGTAACAGTACGGTCAGCGGCGATCTCGGCGTGAGCCCGGGCACCGCAGTCACCGGGTTCCCCCCGGGCACGGTGACCGGCGGGGTCATCCACGCGGCCGACGCGGTCGCCGCGCAGGCCCAGAGCGACCTGACCACGGCGTATAACGACGCCGCCGGTCGCGGCCCCGCCACCGCCGAGGCTGCTGATCTCGGCGGGCAGACGCTCGCGCCCGGAGTCTACGCGTCCACCTCCAACCCGAACCTGACCGGAACCGTGACGCTCGACGCCCAGGGCGACCCGAGGGCGGTGTTCATCTTCCAGATGGCCTCCACCCTGGTCACCGCCTCCGGTAGCAACGTCGCCCTGATCAACGGCGCCCAGGCATGCAACGTGTTCTGGCAGGTCGGCAGCTCCGCCACGCTGGGCACGAATTCCACCTTCCGCGGCAGCATCCTGGCCCTGACCTCCATCAGCGCGAACACAGGAGCCACGATCGACGGACGCCTGCTGGCACGCAACGGCGCCGTGACGCTGGACGACAACACCATCACGCGACCGGTGTGCAGCACCGCGACGTCAAGCCCGACTGCGACCGCCACCAGTAGTGCCAGTGCCACGCCCACTAGCAGCGCCACGCCCACGGTGAGCGCATCGGCGAGCAGCAGCGCCACCTCGAGCGTGAGCGCGTCGGCGAGCAGCAGCGCGTCAGCGAGTGCGAGCGCGAGTGCATCGCCGTCGATGAGCGCATCGCCGAGCAATAGTGCGTCAGCGAGCGCTAGTTCATCGCCTTCGATGAGCGCTTCGCCGAGCAGCAGTGCGTCGGCAAGCGCGAGCACAAGCGCTAGTGCGTCGGCGAGCGCGAGTGGGTCACCCTCGATGAGCGCCTCGCCGTCCAGCAGCGCGACATCCACGATGAGTGCAAGCGCGTCACCCACCATGAGTGCAACGGCTACGAGCACGCCAACCGCGACCGTCACATCGCCGTCCAGCACCAGCCCGTCCGGCGGCGGAAAGCCCTCTGCCTCACCAACATCCTCCAGCGGTGGAAAGCTCGCCGAGACCGGTACCAGCCCGCTGCTCCCCGCCGCCAGCGCAGGCTTGCTCGTCCTCGGGGGCGTTGTACTGAAAACCCGTAAGCGAACACGGCGACACTGAGCTGTGAAAGGTGCCATCAGGCCCGGGACGGGCAAAGCGCCCTCACCCCGGGTCTGATGGCATTCCAAGTCAAGATCACCGGTCCGGTCGACCACCAGAATCCGCCGTGAAGTCCATAGCCGCGAAGGAACCGCTGGACAGCGCCAGGGGCTCGCCGAGAAATAAATAGCGTGTCCAACCGAAGGCCGGGTCTGTTCTGGGGTCGGCCGAGCTGTATATCGATGTTCTCGTAGGCGATCCGAGTGCGCTACCGGTGGCGCGGAGGTGCGGGCGGTTCTTCCGGTCGCGCCTGGGCGGATTGCTGGCCGGTCTGCCTGATCCACAGCGCTGCTCCGGCAGCCGTGGCAGCCGCCGCCACCGCGAGTGCCGCGACGATCCGGCCCCAGACCGCGCCCGAGTTCACCGGCGCCCGCGCGGCGAGCAGCACCATCGCGACTGCTGCGGCCGCGCAGAGCGGAGCCATGCCATGTCGCAGCTGCCTGATACCAACCGGGCCGGCCGCGAGAGCGTCGACGGCGAGCAGATATGCCAGCAGCAACGCGGCGTCGATCACCATCAACCAGACTGGCGGGTCGCTGAAACCGGCCACGATCGTGCAACCCACGGCGAACACGGTGTTGCGGTGGCGGCCCAATTGGCTGGTGAACCGGAACGACTCTGCGGTCGGGCGCCGCGACACCACCGGAGCGGCCCAGATCGCCGCCACCAGCGCCGCCATCGTGAACAGCCAGCCGACCGGTCCTCGCCCGCCCAGCTTCGTGGGATCGACGGCCGCGAGCACCAGTGCGGCCCCGAGCAGCAACACCGCGTCGTTCGGCAGCGAGTTGAGACGTCGGCGGAATGTGCGGGCGAAGAAGGCGTACCCGGCCGGGGGTGCCGTGGCATCGGTGGCGGCGGTGTCGGTGGCGGTGCTCCCGCCGCTTGCGCCGAGGCCTTGCTCGCTCACCGGATCCTCCCTCGCACGCCGGTGCGCAGCAGCGGGGCCAGCGCGAGATCCAGCTCACCCGAGCCGTCCCAGGCGACCACCGGAATGCCCCGCTCGACCAGGCTGAAGCGCAGCGCCTCGCGGTCCATCCGCCACAACCGCAGCGCGAACCCGGCCGCCTCGTCGCCCGGCTCGACCCGCGGATCGCCGGTCGGGATCTCGACGACCACCACCGGATTGCCCCGCTCGGCCAGATCCCGCAACACGTCGAGAATCCGGTCGTCGGCCAAGGGCGTGATCGCGTACACCAGAGCTCCGTTGGGCAGCGCGGGCGTGGGCACATGGTCGATGTCCGGTGTGTGGTAACCCAGGTCACGGCGCACCTCGATCACCGTCTCCACGATCCGGTACAGGTAGCCGCCGCCGGTGCCCGGCTGCAGCCAGCGCAGCCTTCCGCCGACCGACACCACGCCGACCCGGTCATGGCTGCGCAGGTAGGCGCGCGCGAGGCCGGCCGCGGCGCGCACCGAGTCGTCGAGCGTCGATCGCCCGGTCGCCGGGTCTCGCACGTCGCCGAACGCGTCGAGCAGCACCACCGTGTCCGCCGCGCGCTCGGCCGCGAACTGGGTGATTTGTATCTCGCCGCGCCGGGTCGTGGACGGCCAGTGGATCCGCCGCTGCCGATCACCCCACGCGTACGGACGCACGCCGGCGAACTCGAAGCCGTCGCCGCTCTGCCGCGCGGTGTGCTCGCCGAGCCGGTTAGGCAGCCGCGCCGGGATCGGCGTCAGAGTACTGTCACTCGGCATCGGATAGATGTCCACCTCGCCGAGTTCCGCGCGCACCGTGCGCCGCCCAAGCCCACCGACGTCGTGCACGTCGATGTCCGCCACGCCGAGCGTCCAGCGGCCCCAGCGGCGCGCGATGAAGGAGAAGGTGACGACGGGACCGGACACGTTCACCCCGGCCAGCTCAACCCCGGGTCCCGGCGCGATGCCCGGATCGATCCAGCCGACCAGCCCATCGAAAGCCAGGTCGACCCGCGCCGTGATCGGTTCGCCCTCGAAACAGCGCCGCACGGGCACGACCGCGCGCGCCCTGACGTGCCCCGGCCGCGTCGATCGCGGCGCGCCTAGCGCGAGCAGCACCGCCGGTCCCGCCGCTAGCGCGAGCATCCAGGCGCGGCCGGTGATGAGTGCGATGGCGGCCGCGGTGAGCGCTACGCTGCTCAACCGCAGCGCTCGCTCGGTGAGTCGCCAGGTTTGCGTCGGGGCCCGGGGCGGCTCTGCCGGGGTGTCGAGGGACCGCGGGCCGCCGAGCGCACGGCGAACCGCGTCGCCGCCGGACCCAGGCCGATCGTCTCGGCCGAGCGTCGGCTCCTCTCCCCGGCCCGGCGGCGTCCGGGCGTCGCCCGCCGAGCCGCCCGCTTCGCTCACGGCTGCGGGACCGTGCGCGGTGTCGCGACCGAGTTGACGACGCCCTGAACCACATCGTCGGCGCTGATCCGGCGCACCCAGAGCTCAGGTCGCAGCGTGACGCGGTGCGCGAGGGCCGGAACCGCCACGGCCTTGACGTCCTCGGGCGTCACGTAATCACGCCCGTCCAGCGCCGCCCGGCCCCGAGCCAGCTGCACCAGCGCCAAACCGCCGCGCGGCGAGGCGCCGACCTGGATCTGGGCGTGCTTCCGCGTCGCGTTGACCAGGCCGATGATGTAGCCGAGCAGATCGTCGTCCACTTCGACCGACTCTAGGCTGGTCCGCATCGCCAGCACCTCGGCCGGATTCGTCAGCGGGTCGAGCACCGCCTCGGGCGTGGCTCGATCCAGCCGCTTGCGCAGCATCGCCGCCTCGTGCGGCGGCGGCAGGTAACCCATGCGCACTCGCAGCAGGAACCGGTCCAACTGCGCCTCGGGCAGCTGATACGTGCCCTCGTATTCGATCGGGTTGTCCGTGGCGATCACCACGAAGGGCTTCGGCAGCGGACGGGTGGCACCGTCCACGGACACCTGCCCCTCGGCCATCGCCTCCAACAGCGCGGCCTGCGTCTTCGGCGGCGTCCGGTTGATCTCGTCGGCCAGCAGCAGATGCGTGAACACCGGTCCGGGCCGGAAAACCATCTCGCCGGAGCGCTGGTCGTAGAACGGCGCGCCGGTCACGTCCGACGGCAGCAGGTCGGGGGTGAACTGTATTCGGGTGAACTCCAGGCCCAACGCGGTCGCGAAGGACCGGGCCAGCAGCGTCTTGCCGAGTCCGGGCAGGTCCTCGATCAGCACGTGCCCGCCGGCCAGCACGCCGAGCATGACCAGCTCCAGCGCGGGCCGCTTGCCGACGACCGCCCGCTCAACCTCGTCGAGTACCGCGTGCGCACGTTCCCCGGTCTGCTTCGGCGTCAAGGTGACAGGCGCGGTCGCGGGCGCGGAAGTGGCCGCCGCCCCCGCGACCGCCGCCCCCGCGACCGCCGCGCCCGTCGTGCCGCGTCCAGTACCTGCTGTGCCTGTTGCTGCGTGCATAGCCGTCTCGCCCCGCTTCGTCGGCGCCGAGGCGACCGGCCCGGTGCCGGTGTTCGCCGCGGCGGTGCTCACTGCCTTCTCCAAGAGACTGTTCTCCAAGGCTTAGCGAATTTTTTTCCAGGTCACCCTGCTCCCGCGGGGAGGGCTCACAGCGTTTCGAGGCGATGGACAAGCGCCCTGAGGACCGAGTCCGGAACCGGTGGGGGATAGTTGCTCGACTGTGCGCGCCGGTCCAGCGTACGGCGCGGCGGCAGCGGACCCGTGTAGCCCGGACGGCGCGGGTCGATCCACGCGAACACGTCCGCGCCGACGATCGCGGCCGCGCGATCCGGCTCGCGGTAGAGCGAGACGCCGTGCCGGTCGGCCAGCCGCACCGCGTACAGCCGCTCGAGTTCCGGGCGCAGCACCCGCTCGAAACCCGCCGCCGACTCCCGGGCCGCCTCCACGGCCGCCGCCCAGCCCTGCAGGCTCGGCTCGCGCTGGTGGACCAGGCGCACCGCGCGGCGATACGAGCCGTCGATGGCTTCCGCGCCGGCAACGTACCGGGCGACGAGCAAGCCGACGATGACGATCGCGGCCGCCCCCGCTGCGGCGGCCCCCGGCCCTCCCGCGACAGCCAGCACGACCTCCGCGGCGACGGCGATCCCGGCCAGCAATGCCAACGCCTGCGCGGTGGGGCTGAGGCGCGCGGAGCGGTCGTCTTGACGTAGCACGCTCATGAGCCGATCACCTGCTCTACCGCGCCCTGCGCCGACGCCGCGGCGTCTTCGTCCCGTACCCGGAGCCGCTCGGCCAGCGCACTCGTCACCGAATCAAGCGCACGCCGCGCCGAGTCCAGATGCCGCGCGGTCATCGGGTGCGAGGAGAAGCGGGCCTCGCGGAAGAGGTCCGTCAACGTCTCGGCGTCCTGCGTCCCGAGGCCCGGCAGGTCGCGGTCGGTCGCGCGGTGCAGTAAGTCTGATGGGCTGTCAGAGCGTTCGCGGGCGACCCCGGCCTGCGCCAGCGACGTCTCCATCGCGGCGTAGCAGGCGATGATCGCGGCCCGTGCGTCATCCCCGCCGAGCGCCGAGCGCCCGGCGAGTAACGCATCGGCAAGGGCTTCGTCCTCGGCGCTGGAATCCGCGATCGGCGGCGCCGATCCCGTCGGCCCGACTTGTGGGATCTTGCGCAACAGCCGCAGCGCCACCAGCGCGATCACGACGACCAACGCGGTGCCGAGCCCGGCCAGCAGCACCCACAGGAAAGCGGTCAGATCGAAGGAGAAGGTGTGCCCGTTGTGGTGGGCGTCCCGCGTCGGCGGCGGCGAAACCAGCCGCGCTGAATTCAGGATCTTGGTCGGCACCCGCGGCGTGGAGTCCTGGCCCTGGCCGGAGTCCGGGCGGCGCAACATCGTCAGCGCGAGCGGCACGAGCACGGCGCTGGCGAACAGCACCGCGACGGTGGCCTGCCGCAGCCGGTCCAGCGCCGAGGTCGGCACATCAGTCATCCGCACGTGGCCGCGGTATTTCGTTGCGATGATCAGTGCGGTAACGGCGAAGAGGAAGCCGAGCCCGACGGCGATCCCGGTCGCGATCCCCGCGTTACGCAGCGCCGCACCCGCGGCGGCCCGAATCGCGACCGCGGCGACGACCAGCCCCAAGACCGCCGCCACCGCGAGCAGCCCGCCGGACCCGACGCCACGCCGCCGATCAACGCTCCCGCTCTGTGTCACCCGTCCGGTCTCTCCATGCCGCCGCTGTTCGGACGCCAGCCTGGCATACCAGCGCGGCTCATGTCAGCACAGCGACGATTTTGCGTCGATTGCCGTATTTATCACGGCAGAGAACGAGAACGTCCGGATGCGTCGTCCGAACTATGCACCGACGCGCCGACTCGCCGACTCACGGAACCCACAAGCGGGCGGCGGTCGCGGTCGCCTCCAGCAACCCCGAGCTGAGCAGCCGCAGTTCCCCGCGCAGCTCCTTCGGAATCTCCCGGATACGGCTCGGCAGCTGTCGAGCGGCCGCACGCAGCGAAAGGTCGGGCAGCTGCCTGGTCAGCTCGAGATGCCGCTCCATCAGCCGGACCAGCCCCTGCCTGCGCATGCGGGCCAGCGTCTGCGCGAGCCGCAGCGACATCAGCCAGACGGTCAGATGCCACAGCGGGATGATGACCAGCCAGATCATGAAATAGGTGTGCGTGACGTGCTGCACGGTCGGCGCGTAGTGCCGCAGATCGATCACATGCGTCACGACGCGCGGCTCCCAGCGGCCCTCCAGATACACCGGCAGCGCCCACATCGCCAGCGCGACCGAGCTGAGCCCCCACGGAATCGCGATATATATCATCCAGCGCGCCCAGGTTCCTTTTGCCTGGAAACGCTTGCTCATCCGCATGAACGGGCTCGGTACCAGCACCGAGGCGAGATTGCCGATCGCGATCGAGGCGATCGGCAGCACCGCGAGCTGGGGAAGAGCGGGGCGTACCCAGGCCGAGCTGTGCCCGACCCACACCGTGAGCGCCACGACGAGCGCGACGAACATCAGCTCCCATAACGCGAGCAGCAGATTGCGCGCCAGCAGGATCCGGCCCGGATCGGCCCCAGAGCGCAGCAGATCGGCGGCCCAGCGCGGCTCCGCGGCCAGCTGGTTGGTCAGCGAGCCGTCCGCGACCGCGGTCAGGATCACCGGCACGACCACCGGGTTCATCGGATTCGTGAGATTCGGCCTGGTACACACCACCAGGAAGGCGAAGGTGCCGAAGCCGAGCAGCCAGCTGGCCAGCATGCCGTACAACCAGTCGGGACGGGTCCGCAGCACCCTGGCGAACTCGCCGAACACGGTGACCCGGTATCGCGTCGGCTGGGGCGGCGCCGGCTGAGGCTGCTGCATCGCGGCGGAAAGGGTCGTCTCCTCCGTCACGCTCCGCCCCTCTCGTGCGCCGCGGCCCTCGGCAAAGCCGTCATCAGCAACCCGTCATCCGGCTGCCGACCTACGTCTCCCGGAGCAACCGTGATCACTGTATTCGTCATTCCCCGGAGCGCCCCGGCTGACGCCCCGCCGAGCGCCTCCCGCGTTTCGGGCCGGCCACCGCGCCGAGCACCGATCCTCTGGGCAGAGTTCGTCCATCGACCGCGCTGCGGTCACCACGCCGCAATCCCGGCCGGGCACCGTGGCTGATATGCGGGTCGCAGTCGTCACCGAATCCTTCCTGCCGCAGGTGAACGGGGTCACCAACACCGTGCGCAGGATCCTGGAACACCTCGCCGCCCGGGGCCACGAGGCGCTGGTCGTCGCGCCCAGGCCCGGCCCGGCCGCGTACGCGGGCTTTCCCGTGGTGGCCGTGCCCGGCGTCGGGCTGCCCGGATACCGCGAGTTCAAGCTCGGATTACCCACAAGGCGGGTGGAGAAGGTGCTGCGCGACTTCCGGCCGGACGTGGTGCACCTGGCCTCCCCGATCGCGCTCGGCGCGGCCGGGGCGAGGGCCGCGCGCCGAATCGGCGTGCCGTGCGTCGCGGTCTTCCAGACCGACGTGGCCGGTTTCGCGCGGCAGTACGGCTTCCGCGGCACCGACGCGGTGATCTGGAGCTGGATCCGGCACATCCACCGGCAGGCCGACGTGACCCTCGTCCCGTCGAGGGCGAGCCTTGACCAACTGGACGCGCAAGGCGTGCCGCGGCTCGCACTGTGGGCCCGCGGCGTGGACGCCGCGCGGTTCAGCCCGGCGCACCGGGACCAGACGCTGCGCGAATGGCTGCTCGGCGACCGCGAGATCCTGGTCGGCTACGTCGGCCGGCTCGCCGGGGACAAGCGGGTGCACCTGCTGGCGCACCTCGCGGACCTGCCGAAGGTGCGCATCGTCGCGGTCGGCGACGGTCCCGCCGCCCCCAGCCTGCGAGCCCTGATACCGAGCGCCGCGCTGCCCGGATTCCTCAGCGGCCAAGCGCTTTCCGCCGCGTACGCGTCGCTCGACGTGTTCGTGCATACCGGCGCCGACGACACCTTCGGCCAGTGCGTACAGGAGGCGATGGCCTCAGGCGTACCAGTCGTGGCACCGGCCGTCGGTGGACCACTGGATCTGGTACGCCCCGGCCACACCGGACTGCTATACGAACCCGATGACACCAATGACCTCAAGCGCCGCGTCGCCGAGCTCGTAGGGAATCCCGCGCTGCGCGCACAGTACGGCGCGAAGGCCCGCGAGACGGTCCTCTCGCGGTCGTGGGCCTCGGTCTGCGATGAATTGCTCGGGCACTATGACGCGGTACTGACACGCTACCGACGACTCGAAGAAGCAGTGAGTTGACCGGTCGGCATAGACAGAAGGTTGATACTTCGTAGTGTGTATGGCTCGATGCGGTTGGCGGTGGACCGCGCGGTTGGCGCGGTTACGCCACGGCAGGTTCCCGCCAGCTTCCAGACCTGTCGTTTCGCGTTGGCGACCGGCAGGGTAATGGATGCCTCGACCGAGTTTGGGGACCGGTCGCTTGCCGTGGACCTACCTGTTCCATGTTCGATCGCCGGCTGTTGTCGGGTTGCCGGCGATCCCCTGAACGGTGGCGCCCTCCTCGCGTGGGGCGCCATCGCGATGCCGTTCCGAGCCGCTGCCCGACCCCGCAGCGGCTCGGAACGGCGTTAACAGTCGCCAGTCGCGTCGCCAGTCGCCGACCGGACCGGACTCGGACTATGCCGGCGTCGGCGCGGCGATGAGCGAGAACTGCGCGCCCTGCGGGTCGCGCAGTGTGCAGAGCCGCCCATACGGCGAATCCTTCGGCTCGGTGACCAACCGCGCGCCCGCGGCGATCGCCTGGTGCGCGGCCGCGTCCGTCTCCGTGACCAGGAAGTACGGCCCCCAGCGCGCGGCACGCTGCGGGGAGAGCGCCGCGTGTCCCGCCTGCCAGATCCCGGCGGCCTGCTCGCCGTTCACCATCAGCACCCAGTAGGAATCCGGCTCCATCGGCATCTTCTGCACCTCGACTCCCAGCAGCGCCCCGTAGAAGTCGGCGCTGTGCGGGCCCTGCGGCGTCTCCAGTTCGAACCAGACCGGGGCGCCCGGCCGCATCCTGGCTTCGAAGCCGGGGAAGGGCGCGGCCCGCCACAGCCCGAACGGAGCGCTGGCCGGGTCGGCGGCCAGAAGCTGCCGGCCGGCCTGCGGCACGTCGGCCGGACCGAGGTAGAGGATGCCGCCGAGCCTGGTGATCCGCTCGGCGGCCGCCTCAATGTCGTCGATCGCGAAGTAGAGGTTCCAGGCCACCGCGCCGCCCGGCATGCCGCGCAGCTTCGGGCCGATCCCGGCCACCGCCTTGCCCTCCAGCGAGAGCACCACGTAGCCCTCCTGGCGCGGATTCGGCTCGGCGGTCCAGCCGAACAGTTCGCGGTAGAAGCCGAGCGCGGCGTCCTGGTCGTCGGCGTGCATGTCGAGCCAGCACGGCGTGCCCTGCGGGTAAGGATGTTGGGTGTCGGCCATACCTGCCGACCTCCTTAGCTCGGGAACCTGTCTCCAGCAAGTAACCCTGTCTCGCTCAGAAACACTGCGTCGTGCAAAACGCTGCGTCGCTCGGAAGCACTTCGTCGCTCGGAAACACCGCGTCGTGCACAACACCGTCTCGGCCCACTGTGCCACCGTGCGATGACACCGGCATCCGCTGCGACACCTGCCCGCTGCCGATTGCTCGCCCGGCTGGCTGCCCGCTCAGCCGGACGCGGCGGCCGTTGTCGCCGTGCGCCGGTCGCGCAGTGTCGCATTCACCGCGATGATCTCCGGCCCGGCCTTCGCTGGAGAACCGGCGTCGTACGGCGGCTGCGGGTCGTACTCGATCGCGAGTTGGACCGCCTTGGCCACGTCGTCGCCCGCGATCAGCCCGGCGAGGGTAAGGGCCATGTCGATGCCTGACGAGACGCCGGCCGCCGTGATGATCTTGCCTTGCCGGACGACTCGTTCGGCCGTGTACCGTGCGCCGAGCTTCTCCAGCGTCTCGACGGCGCCCCAGTGCGTGGTCGCGTCCATCCCATCGAGCAGCCCGGCGGCGGCGAGGACGAGCGAGCCAGTGCACACCGACGTCGTCCACCGCGTCGTCTCATGGATGGCGCGTACCCAGGTCAGCATGCCTTCATCCTGAATCAGGGCACGGGTTCCCCAGCCGCCGGGCACGAGCAGGATGTCCGCCGAGCCGACCTCGTCGAGGGCCGCGTCGGCATGCAGGCCGACCATCCCGCTATCCGTGCGCACAACGCCGCGAGACCCGGCGACGAATGTGACTTCCGCGCCGGGCAGCATCCGCAGGACCTCGTACGGTCCGATGGCGTCGAGCGCGGTGAACTCGGGGAAGATCGGGATCACCACGTGCAATGGGTTCAGTCGCATGGTTGCTACCTCCTGCGTTCAGCCTGGTCGACGGCTCGGCTGGCGGCAAGGACACGGTTATGACGAATTCAGCCATCGCCGGCCGCACCGACGCCAGTCGGGCGTCGATCAGGCGTCGATCAGGCTTCTGTCATTGATCAGGCCGAGCGGAAGCGCGCCCGGTACTCGCCTGGAGTGACCCGGACCGTTCGCCGAAAAGCGCGATGCATCGTCGCGATCGTGCCGAACCCGGAGGCCCGCGCGATCCGGTCGAGCCCGTCCGCGGTCGTCTCCAGCAGCCGCCGCGCCGTCTCCACACGCACGGCTTCGACGTGAGCGGCCGGACTGCTGCCGGTCTCCGCGCGAAACACCCGCGCGAAGTGCCGTTCGCTCATGCCGACGCGCGAGGCCAGCGCGGGCACCGAGAGATCGGCGTCCGGATGCTCGGCGATGAACGACTGCAGCCGCCGCAGCGGCTCGCGGGCCGGGCGCTGCGCCGCGAGCTGGGCCGAGAACTGGGTCTGCCCGCCCGGCCGTTGCACGAACACCACCAGCTGGCGGGCGATCGCGCGGGCGAGGGCGCCGCCGTGATCCGCTTCCACCAGGCCCAGCGCGAGATCGACGCCCGCGGTGACCCCGGCGGAGGTCCAGACCGGGCCGTCGTGCACGAAGATCGGCTCCGGGTCCACCGTCACCGCGGGGAACCGCTCGGCCAGTTCGGCGCACGCCTGCCAATGTGTGGTGGCCCGCCGCCCGTCCAGCAGCCCGGCCTGCCCGAGCAGGAACGCGCCGGTGCAGACGGAGGTGGTACGGCGCACCTTCGCGGCAGCCTGCGCGACCCACGCGACGTGCCGATCGTCCCGGGCCGCCACGCGTACTCCGCGGCCCCCGGCGACGACGAGCGTGTCCGCGCCGTCCGTGCTGTCCGCGCCACTCGCGCCGTCCACGTCGTCCGAGTCCGCGATGACGTCCCGCGCGGCCTTGGCGATCACCGGCAGCCCGCAGCTGGCGGTCACTGTTCCAGGCTCCAGCGCCACGGGCCGCAGCGAATACGAACCCGGACGCATCCGCTCCGCCTGCGAGAACACCTCGAGCGGCCCGGTCAGGTCCAGGATCTGGAAGTCCGGGAACACCAGGAACACGATCGTGCGGCGGCCCGGGGCGGAAGGACGGCTCATGACGGGAGGATAGGGCGTGCCGGGGCCGCCTCGCCGGAATCTCTTCCGGGCCGGTGCGGGCGTGTCCTGAAGAATTCGCGTGTGGAGCACCGGCCACGTCTTGACTTGAATCAGGGTTCGCAGTGAGATGGGCCGGTCCCGTCGCTCTTTGGCAATCCGGAGGTTCCCTTGCGCATCTTCACTGCGCCGCGGCACTGGTCCCGCCGCACCCTGGTGTCGGCCACCGCCCTGACCGCGCTGCTCGGCGCGGGCGGGGTCGGTTCGGCCGCCGCGGCGGCCGCGCATCCCGGGCTCGCCGAGTCCGCGCACCGGGCGGCCGCGTCTTCTTCGACTGCTGATTCATCGGGCTCCGCGGCGCTCACCCCGTTCACCGTGCTGAGCCCCGACTTCCGGGACGGCGGCCCGCTGCCGGTGTGGACCGAGTTCGGCGGCACCTACGCCGCCGAGGCCGGCTGCTTCGGCAAGAACCTGGCCCCCGAGCTGGACTGGCGCAATGTGCCGAGCGGCACGCAGAGCTTCGCGCTGCTGGTCAACGACATGGACGCACCGCTGTCCGGCGGCTGGCACCACTGGGTCGTCTACAACATCCCGGGCACCGCGCACGAGCTGGAAGGCCACGGCGTGCTGCAGTACACCCAGGGCTCGACCAGCTGGGATGTCAACGGCATCCCGGTGGTCGGCTGGGGCGGCCCGTGCCCGCCGGCCGACGGCCAGACGCACCACTACATCTTCACCCTGTACGCGCTCTCGACCGCCACAATCCCCGGCGACTCGCTCACCTATGAGCAGGTGCTCAGCACGATCACGCCGTACGTGGTCGGCTCCACGGTGATCATCGGCACGTTCCGGCTGCCGCTGCGGTCCGGCTCCTGACGCGGTTTGCTGACGTGGCGCGATAGCGCCGCATCCGTTCGGGCCGGCGGTCTCCTCCAACGGGGAGTGGCCGGCCCGAGCCGTGAATGTCACGAGCGGATGGTGTCACGAGCTGTTTCTATAGCGAGCTTGACACCCCTCGCGCTCGGGGTGAGACTCGGAACGTGTCATCGATCAAAAGTTCGAACGTCGCATCGTTGACGCGGGTGAGCGGGCGCCGCCGCCGGGGCTGTCGCGAGCCGAACCGGTGAGTTTCAACAATCCGGTCATGCCGTGGCGGGAGCTGGACAAGGTCCTGTCCTGGGCGAAGCACGGCGAGCTGACGGCGAGATCCGCCCGGCCGGCCGCGCCGATCCGCCGCGCCGAGGCCGCGATCCCATACGCGGAACTGCACGCGCACTCCGGTTTCTCGTTTCTGGACGGGGCGAGCGAGCCGGAGGCGCTGGTGGCCGAGGCCGCGCGGCTCGGCCTCGAAGCGCTCGCCCTGACGGATCACGACGGGCTGTACGGGGCGGTGCGCCTGGCCCAAGCGGCGAAGGGCAGCGGGTTGCGCACCGTGTTCGGAGCCGAGTTGTCGCTGGCGGCGGATCGCTTCGAGCGCTCGGGCGTGAACGATCCGGTCGGCGCGCACCTGTTGCTGCTGGCCCGGGACGCGGACGGGTACCGCTCGCTGTCGAAGGCGATCGGGGACGCGCATCTGCTGGGCGACGGCAAGGGCCGGGCGGTTTACGACCTGGAGGAGCTCGCGTCGCGGGCGGCGGGGCGCTGGGTGGTGCTCACCGGGTGTCGCAAAGGGCTGGTTCCGGCCGCGCTCGCCAGCGGCGGGCAGGCGGCGGCGCGACGCGAACTGGGCCGGCTGCGTGCGCTCTTCGGCGCGGACAACGTGTTCGTCGAGCTGGTCGATCACGATATGCCCGGCGATGACGAGCGCAACGACGCGCTGTCCGAGTTGGCCGGGCGGTGCGGCGTCGCGACGATCGCGACGAACAACGTGCACTACGCGGCCCCGAGCGACTTCCCGGTCGCGAACGCCCTGGCGGCGCTGCGGGCGCGCAGATCGTTGAGCGAGATCGAGGGCTGGCTGTCCGCGGCGCCGACCGCGCACCTGCGCTCCGGGGAGGAGATGGCTGAGCGGTTCGTCCGCTTCCCCGGCATCTTGGAGCGCACCGCGGCGCTGGCGCGCGAATGTGCGTTCGATTTCGCCGCGGTGGCTCCGAGCCTGCCGGACTGCGAGGTTCCGGAGCGGTACGACGACGAGTTCTCCTATCTGCAGGAGCTGGTGCTGGAGGGGGCGCGGAAGCGCTACGGCTCACGGCGCGAGCGCCCAGAGGCTTACAAGCAGCTGTACTACGAGCTCGGCGTGATCGCCCACATGGAACTGGCCGGCTACTTCCTGATCGTGTACGAGATCGCGAAGTTCTGCCACGACAGCGACATTCTGGCCCAGGGCCGCGGCTCGGCCGCGAACTCAGCGGTCTGCTACGCCCTGAAGATCACCAACGCCGACCCGATCGAGCACAATCTCGTCTTCGAGCGCTTCCTGTCCCCCGTGCGCGACGGCTATCCGGACATCGACCTGGACATCGAGTCCGGCCGGAGGGAGGAGGTCATCCAGCACGTCTACGAAAGGTACGGCCGGGAGCGCGCCGCCCAGGTCGCCAACGTGATCACGTATCGGGCCCGGATGGCGATCCGCGACGCCGCCCGCGCGCTGGGCTACTCGCCGGGCGCGCAGGACGCCTGGGCCAAGCAGCTCGGCCCCTACGCCGGGGCCACGGATTTACAGGCCACTGATATCCCGGAAGACGTTCTGGATCTGGCCTCGCGGCTGCACGGCCTGCCGCGGCACCTGGGTATCCACTCCGGGGGCATGGTGCTGTGCGACCGTCCGGTGGCCGAGGTCGTGCCGACCGAGTGGGCGCGGATGGAGAACCGGTCGGTGGTGCAGTGGGACAAGGACGACTGCGCCGACGCCGGGCTGGTCAAGTTCGACCTGCTGGGCCTGGGCATGCTCGGCGCGCTGCACGACGCCTTCGACCTGGTGCGTGACCACCACGGCGTGCAGCTGACCCTCGGCACCGTTCCGGAGAAGGAGAAAGCGGTCTACGAAATGCTCTGCGACGCCGACTCGGTCGGCGTCTTCCAAGTGGAGTCCCGAGCGCAGATGGCCACCCTGCCGAGATTGAAGCCGAAGGAGTTCTACGACCTGGTCATCGAGATCGCCCTGATCCGCCCCGGCCCGATCCAGGGCGGTGCCGTACACCCCTACCTACGCCGCCGCTCCGGGGACGGGAAGAAAGAGGAGGGAAAGGAGTACTGGGCACCGCACTGGAAGCTGGAGAAGGTGCTCGCACGCACCCTCGGCGTGCCGCTGTTCCAGGAGCAGGTGATGCAGATGGCGATCGAGGCCGCGAACTTCTCCGCCGTCGAGGCCGACGAGCTGCGCCGCGCGATGAGCGCCAAACGCTCCACCGCCAAGATGCTCGCGCTCAAGCAGCGGCTGATGACCGGTATGGCCGCCAACGACATCACCGGTGAACTGGCCGAGGACATCTACAGCAAGCTCGAAGCCTTCAGCTCCTACGGTTTCCCGGAATCACACTCGATCTCCTTCGCGTACCTCGTTTATGCGAGCTCTTACTTGAAGCGGTATTACCCGGCGGCGTTCACCGCGGCGCTGCTCAACAACCAGCCGATGGGGTTCTACAGCCCCATGTCGCTGATCAATGACGCACGGCGGCACGACGTGACCGTGCGTGGCGTCGACGCAAACGCCTCCGGCGCGAAGGCCACCCTCGAACCCGCGTCCGAGCCGTACATCCGCACCCATCCGCACTCGTCTCCGTACCCCCAACCCGCTCTCAGGCTCGGCCTGAAGTCCGTGCGCGACCTGGGCGACGCGGCGGCCGAACGTATTGCGGCCGAGCGTGCGGAGCACGGCCCGTATCAGGACTTGGAAGATTTCGTGCGCCGCACCGGGCTGTCCCGTGCGGCGCTGGAGGCGCTGGCCACCGCGGGGGCGTTCGCCTGCTTCGGGCTGACCCGTCGGCAAGCCCTCTGGCAGGCCGGCGCCCTGGCCGGAACCACCGAGGCGCACCTGCCGGGTACCTCCGGCGCTGGGCGGGCCCCTGATTTGCCCGCGATGAGCCCGATCGAGCAGACCTTCGCTGACCTGTGGGCCACGAGCACATCCCCGGATTCGCACCCGATCGCTCATATGCGCCCCCGTCTTGATGCCGCCGGGCACACGCCGATAGCGCAGTTGAGCGGCTTGCCCGACCGCAAGCTGGTGCGTGTCGCCGGGATCGTCACCCACCGGCAGCGGCCGCCGACCGCGGGCGGGGTGTGCTTCCTGTCGCTGGAGGACGAGACCGGGCTGGTGAACGTGGTCTGCTCGCCCGCGGTCTGGGCGAAGTACCAGCGGGTCGGCTTGGCGCACGGGGCGTTGCGCATCACCGGGCACCTGGAACGCTCTGACCATGGCGGCGGGGCGCTCAACGTGGTGGCCGGCCGTCTCGCGCCGCTGCGCGTCGAGGCCCATCCCGACCGGCTCCGCGGCCGCGACTTTCGCTAGGTTCAGCATCCGGCTGTCACGTGCTCGAACCGACGGAATCCCGGCAGGGGACGCTGTTGTAGAGCAACTGCCGGGAGCGATGGGCCGGCGAGGTGTAGTTGAGGAATCAACTAACCTTTCGCGTGGTTTCCCCGACCATGAAGCGCATCGGATTCCTCTCCTTCGGACACTGGTCCGACACACCGCACTCGCAGACCAGGACGGCGTCGGACTCGCTGCTGCAAGCAGTCGATCTGGCCGTTGCCGCCGAAGAGCTCGGGGCCGACGGCGCCTATTTCCGGGTGCACCACTTCGCCAGGCAGCTGGGCTCGCCCTTCCCGCTGCTGGCCGCGATCGGTGCCAAGACCTCGCGCGTCGAGATCGGCACCGCGGTCATCGACATGCGGTACGAAAACCCGATGTACATGGCCGAGGACGCCGGGGCCGCGGACCTGATCTCCGGCGGCAGGCTCCAGTTGGGCATCAGCCGGGGCTCACCGGAACAGGTCATCGACGGTTGGCGGTACTTCGGTTACCAGCCCGCAGAAGGCGAAACCGACGCCGACATGGCACGCAAGCACACCGAGGTGCTGCTGCGCCTGCTCGAGGGAAAGGGTTTCGCCCAGCCGAATCCGCACCCGATGTTCGCCAACCCGCCGGGCCTGCTGCGCGTCGAGCCGTACTCCGCGGGACTGCGGGAACGCATCTGGTGGGGCGCCGGATCGAATGACACCGCGGTGTGGGCGGCCGGGCTCGGCATGAACCTGATGAGTTCGACCCTGAAGAACGACGAGGGCGGCGCGCCGTTCCACGTCCAGCAGGCCGCGCAGATCCGGGCGTACCGCGCGGCCTGGGCCGAGGCCGGATGGGAACGCGAGCCGCGGGTGTCGGTCTCGCGCGGCATCTTCGCGCTGACGAACGACCTGGATCGCGCGTACTTCGGCCGCGACGGCGGGAATGCCGACCACATCGGCTACATCGACGCGGACACGCGCGCCATCTTCGGCCGCACCTACGCCGCCGAGCCTGAGGCCCTGGTGAAGCAGTTGGCGCAGGACGAGGCGATCGCCGAGGCGGACACGCTCCTGCTCACCGTTCCCAACCAACTCGGCGTGGATTACAACGCACACGTGCTGGAGGCCATCCTCACCGAGGTGGCCCCGCAGCTGGGCTGGCGCTGAGAACCGGTCGGTCCTACGCGGTGCGGTGAGGCACTGATCGGCCGCGCCGTTAGTCTTCGGCCATGGCTTTGCGACCTGACGAGTTCTACGAACACGCGTTGAACGCCGCGGATGATGAGCGACGGCTCCCGTTGGCCCGCATGACGGGGTGGGAGATCAGCCCCTTCGAACAGGAGGGGCTGCGCGTCACACCGCTGCGGCCGCCGGTGGTGCCCGAACCGCCACGGCACGGCGAGGATCCGGCGGATTGCAGCTCCTGCCGGAACCGGGACGAGGGGATCTGGTTCGACGACCGGTGGCGGCTGACCAGGATCGCAGGCGTCGGCGTGCCGCTGGTGCTCATGCTGCATCCGCGTGACCACTACGATCTGGCAGACCTGCCCGATGACATGGCAGCCGAGCTCGGGGTGCTGACTACGCACGTTGCCCGTCATGTGCAGGCATTGCCGCATGTGTCGCGGGCCCACGTGTACCGCATCGGAGACGGCGGCGCGCACCTGCACATCTGGTTCTTCGCCCGCCCCGAAGGGCAGGCTCAGCTCTACGGCTCGTGGATGGTGGTCTGGGACGATCTGCTGCCCGAGTACCCGGCAGCGGTGGCCGAGGCTGATGCGGCGAGCGTGGCCGACGCGTTGGTCGCCTCGTATGGAGGCCGCCGCCCGCCGATTGGCGGACAACGAATCGGCGCGTGACTCGTCCACCTGATCGGCTCCATGCGCGGTAGAGGAAGTACACGGCAGCCGAAATGCGCGGCAGATGACCAGGAAGCGCCGTTGCCTCGGCGCGGCCGCCGAGCCGTCGTCAGCCGTAGATCCCTTCGACCCGCCATTTCCCCTTCTCCACCGCGAGCAGCCAGGCGCGACCGTCGGCGGTGGCGCATTGCAGGCGGGCGCGGCGGCGGTGGGCCAGCGGATCCCACCAGGACTCGTTGTAGATCCACGGGCCGGCCCAGCCGGTGATGCGGAGCTGTTCGCCGAGGATGGTGAGCAGCGCCGGCTCGCCGGTCAGCCGCGCCCGGCCGGTGACGCCGACCGGGGTGTTGTTCGCGGTGCGCAGCTCGGCCGGGTAGGGCTCGGTGGGCAGCAACGGGGGATCGGGAGGGGGCACCGCTCCAGGCCATGGCGGCTGCTGTGATCCCTCGGCGGGGTCGCCAGAGCGTGGGCCGGTGCCGGTGCTGGAACCGGCGCCGGAGCTGTTGCCGAGGTCGCCACCGGTGCGGGTGGCCGCGCTGCGGCCACGGCTGAAACCGCGCGCGGAGTTCGCGCCGGACGCCGGTGCCGGCTCGGGCAGGTCGCCCCAGGGGATCGTCGAGACCTGCGATGCCGGGTCGCGGCCGCCGACGAAGCGGGGACGCTGTACGCCTTCGTGACCGAGCAGCGCCTGGACTCGCTCGGCCGCGCGATTGACCCGGTCGGGGATCTCCTCGCTGCCCCACAACGCCTGCTGGCTGCCCCGATCGACCACCAGCTGATCCGGGATCAGGCGCAGCGCCACCACCGGATCGGTGACCGGGTACGACTCACGGGTCCGCCAGCCGTCCAGCTGCCAGCGGATCCGTTCGGCGACGGCGAGCGAGGACAGCCGGCCGCCGAGGGCGTCGCTGTGCCGCCACAGTCGATAGCAGCCGCGGCCGCTCGCGGTGACGATGTCGATGCCGAGGCGGGTACAGGCCAGTCCGGCGGCGGCGAGGGTGGAGTGCAGCCGGTCCGCGAGAGCTTTGCCGGTGAACGCCACGGGCTCGTCCCGCTCGGCCGGCGGGTCGAACTCGTGCACGGCGGACAGGTCGTCGGCCGGTCGGCGGGGTGCGGGCGGGCGCGGGTCGAGGCCGCGGGCCAGGCGGTGCGCGAGCAGTCCCTCGACGCCGAACCGGCCTGCCACGTCCGGACCCGGCAGCGCGGCGAACGCGCCGAGCGTGCGGATGCCGAGCCGGTCGAGTGTTCCGGCTAGGTCGGGGCGGTCGAGCACGGTCACCGGATACGGCGCGAGGAAGTGCGAGCTGCCGCCTGGCTCGACGATCACGGCGTTCTCGGCGGCGGGGCGGCGTGCGGCCAGGACCGCGGCGAACGGGCCGTCCGCGATACCGACTCCGCAGCCGATCGGGCTGCCGGAGGCGGTGGTCAGTTCGGCGACGGTGTCGCGCACCAGGTCGGCCAGGCGCTGTTCGTCGCCGTAATACCGGGCCGGGCCGCGGGCGTCCAGGGTGACCAGGCCGGGCCGGACTACCTCGATGGCTGCGGCCAGATCCTCGGCGGCGGCCGCGATCGGCTCGAACTCGCGGGCCTCACGGGCTTCGTCTCGGCGGTACACCACCAGCTGCGGGCACACCCGTTGTGCGTCCCGGACGCGCTGGCCGCGCCGTACGCCGTTCTCTCGGGCGGCGGGGGAGCAGGCGGTCACGATCCGGCGGGTGCCCTCGCCCTCCAGGATGGCGACGGGCGCGTCCAGGTCGGCTCCCGCGGCGGTGACCGGCCAGTCCGGGCACCACAGCGCGAGGGTTCGCAGAGGGCGAGCGTTATTCATCGGATGCGGCACCCCGTATGACACCCCGTAGGCCGATGACGAGTCGCGCGGAGGGGTCGACTGTGCTGGGTCGGGTTTCCATGGTGGCGGGAGATGGTTGGTCGGCGCGGCGGCGTCAGGCGGCGGGAGAGACAGGGGACGTGGGGGAGGGGGAGAGCGCGGGAGACGAAGAGGCGGGGGACGCAGAAGAAGCAGGGCCAGGAGCGGGCGGCATGGCCGCGGGGAGGAGAGTGAGAGAGGGGGCGGCGATTGCGGGTTCCACGGCGGCCGGGGCATCAGGGCCGGCCTGCGATGGGCGGCTGGGAATGGTCGTGGGGTGATTCACGGTCCTGGGATGGTCGGACGACAGGGACCGCACCGCTCCGGTCGCGTCAGGAAGCCAGAGGCGGGCGACGCGGGGGCGTCCGGCAGTGGCCCGGCCCTGCGCGACGACGGTGGCACGGCCCGCGGTCAGGTGACCGGTGCCGGCGGTCGCGCCGATGCCGTCGAGGCCGGTCCAGTCCATGCGGGCGACGCGCAGGGCCAGCCGCGCGGTCGGCCAGCCGCCGAGGACGAGCAGCGCCGCGCTGTGCCTGGTCCCGGCCGAACGGCCCTGGCGGAGCCGGGCGTCGACGCGTTGGGCGGTCTCGGCGCGTACCGGGGTGGTGGGGCGGGCCAGCAGCAGGTCGACGCCGTCGGCGAGGGTGGCGGTGATCTCGGCCCACTGCTCTGCGGGCTCGGCGACCAGGATGAGGCGGTCGAGGGCGGCCTGGCGTTGTGCGGCGGGGCCGAGCAGCCCGGCCAGCGCGGCCAAGCCGAGTTCGGGCACGCCGATCACCGCGCACCACAGCCCGGCCTTCAACGACTCGGCCAGCAGGGCGAGGGCCAGAAAATCAGGGCCCTGGTTCTTGGTCGCGAGCGTGGCGGCCTCTCCCCTCCGCAGGCCGCCGGGCAGCAATCCGACCAAGGGTTCGGGAACAGGGACGGATACGGAGGTGGAGCCGTGGACGAGGGAGGCGGTGGCGTCGGAAACAGCGCTCCC
>DASUAR010000056.1:0-2240 GCA_035763685.1 Actinocrinis sp.
CTCGGTCAACCACGAGATCGTGCACGGCATCCCCGGCGACCAGGTGGTGCGCGACGGCGACATCATCTCGATCGACTGCGGGGCCATCTACGAGGGCTGGCACGGCGACTCGGCGATCACCGTGGCCTGCGGCGAGGTCGACCCGGAGCTGGCCGAGCTGATGCGGGTCACCGAGGAGTCGATGTGGCGGGGGATCGCCGCGATCAAGGCCGGGGACCGGCTGAACAACATCGGCCGGGCGATCCAGGGCTACGTGCGCAAGCAGGGCCTTTACGGCATCGTCGAGGGCTACGGCGGGCACGGCATCGGCTCGCAGATGCACATGGACCCGCTGGTCTTCAACCACCGCACGATGGACCGCGGCCCCCGCATGCAGGTCGGCATGGCCCTGGCGATCGAGCCGATGCTGACACTCGGCCACAAGCAGACCGTCGAGCTGTCCGACGGCTGGACCGTGGTGACCCGGGACGGATCGAGCTCGGCGCATTTCGAGCACACGGTCGCGATCACCGCGCAGGGCCTGTGGGTGACCACCGCGTTCGACGGCGGCACGGAGAAGCTGACCGAGCTGGGCGTGCGGGTTCACCCGTAACTGCGGGCCCGCTGTCCCTTCGAGGCTCTGTCCAGCAGAAACGGACAATCCATTCGGCGTGTCGCACAGTCCGGTTTCCCGCGCTACACTCGCGATATGTCGCAAGCTGGGGTGCCGGACCCGAACCTCCGGGCGTCGGATGCCGACCGCGAGCGGATCGTGGAGCAGCTCAGGCAGCACACGGCCGACGGCCGGCTCACCATGGACGAGTTCGAGCAGCGGATGGCCGCGGCCTATGCGGCCAAGACCTACGGGGAACTCGCGCAGCTGACCCGGGATCTGCCGGTGGACCTCGGCGCCCGCTCGCGCGGCGCCGGATTCGGCGCGCCGCCCCCGCAGGATCAGCCGCCCTGGTCCGGCTCGTGGCCGCAGCCGAGCGGCGCGGGCCGGCCCGGGACCGGCAACGACACGCTCGACGCGGTCATCGGCGCCGCGATGAACTGGAAGATGCAGCGGATCGCGGTGCGCGAGCAGATGCGCGCGCAGCGGCACCAGGCCCGCCTCGCGCGCCGGGCCGGCGCGCCGATCGCCTCCGGCTTCGTCGGCTGGGCGGTGCTCTCCACCCTGCTGACCGTCATCTGGTTCATGCACGGCGTCACCAGCGGCAACGGTTTCGGCGATTTCTGGCCGATCTGGCCGATCGGGATCCTGGGCTTCCTCACGGTGCTCAAGGCGATCAAGACCGTCGCGCTGCGCCGCGAGCTGACTCGCCGCTGACCCGGCCCCGACTCAACCCCGAACCCTGATGCTCGCGCGGCCGCCGGAATAGGACGCACGGACACCGCGTTCCACCTGCTGCCACGCCGCCGGGCGGACGCCCGCGCGTGCCCGTTCATCTGGCAATCCGCCGATTGGTGTTTTGCGCAGCCCGCAGCGTAAACTGGCTCGTCGGTCCTGCGACCGCCGAATGAAGTCGTCTACTGAAGAAGCGAGGACATGCCCAAGAAAGAAGGGGCCATCGAGATCGAGGGCACCGTCGTCGAGTCTCTGCCCAACGCCATGTTCCGGGTGGAGCTGCAGAACGGGCACAAGGTTCTCGCGCACATCAGCGGGAAGATGCGGATGCACTACATCCGAATCCTCCCGGACGACCGGGTCGTCGTCGAGCTCAGCCCGTACGACCTGACCCGTGGCCGGATCGTGTACCGCTACAAGTAATCAATATCGTCCGCGATCTCGATCGCTCGAAGGGACCTGATATGAAGGTCAAGCCGAGCGTCAAGCCGATCTGCGACAAGTGCAAGGTGATCCGCCGTCACGGCCGGGTCATGGTGATCTGCGAGAACCTGCGGCACAAGCAGCGCCAGGGCTGAAACAGCCTGGGCGTGCGTGTGCGTATAGCAGGACTCTGGTGAGTCCAAGCGCGCTTGCTCGTCGTCTGCGATGACGTCCAGCACCCGTAAGAGCGCGGCATCCCGACCCCGGACAGCGGTGTCCTACCCCGTGTAGGGCGCTGCGAATCCGGACGCCACCCCCGGCACGGAGGCCGGGGACCCCACCTGGGACTGGTGCCGCGCCAGACCTCCGCGAGTAGAACTGAAGGAGCCTGCCGAGATGGCACGCCTCGTCGGCGTCGACCTCCCCCGCGAGAAGCGGCTGGAGATCGCCCTGACCTACATCTACGGTGTCGGCCGTACCCGTGCGCAGG
>DASUAR010000057.1:0-2483 GCA_035763685.1 Actinocrinis sp.
ACACCAAGCTGCTCAGAATCTGACCGCCGTGTTTCGAGGTCGGGCCAGGCGGGAACCCGTGATCCATGAGTCCGGTGACCAGGGGGTTCCATCGCAGGCAGCGCGAGCCTGAAAGCGGCGACCGGGTGCCGCCCGGGCAGTACGTCACCGCGGACTTCCCTGTGCTGTCCGCCGGCCCGACGCCACACACCAGGGAGCAAGACTGGACGTTCTCGATCAGCCGAGGCGGCAAGGAACGGAAGTCGTGGACCTGGAACGAACTGCTCGAACAGCCGGTCGAAGATGTGACGGCCGACATCCACTGCGTCACCCGGTGGTCCAAGCTGGATACCCGGTGGCAGGCGGTGTCGATCGACACCCTGCTCGGGCAGGTGAGCGGCGACGAGAAGTACGTGATGGCGTTCTGCGACGGCGGTTACACCACCAACCTGCCGGTCGCCGACGTGACGGGCGGCCAGGCGTGGCTGGCGTTCGGGTACGGCGGCCAGCCGCTCGCGCCTGAGCACGGCGGCCCGGCGCGGCTGCTGGTGCCGCACCTGTACTTCTGGAAGAGCGCCAAATGGGTGCGCGGCCTGGACCTGCGCGAGGCCGACGAGCCGGGCTTCTGGGAGGCCTACGGCTACCACATGTACGGAGACCCATGGCGAGAACAGCGCTACGCGGGCGACTGACCTGGCAGACAGCCGCGGTCACCTCGGTCACCCAGGAGACACCCTCGGTGGTCACGATCGGGCTGGACCCGCCCCACTGGCCCGGTCACCGCGCCGGGCAGCACCTGGACGTACGGCTTACCGCCGAGGACGGCTACCGTGCCGAACGCGAGTACTCGATCGCTTCGGCGCCCGGCGAGCCGCTGGCCATCACGGTGGAGCGGCTCGACGACGGTGAGGTCTCGCCGTACCTCACCGAGGAGCTCCGCGCCGGGGACGAACTCGAGCTGCGCGGCCCGGTCGGCGGGTACTTCATCTGGGAACCCGGCGACGGCCACCCGCTAATGCTGCTGGCCGGCGGGTCGGGCATCGTCCCGCTGCGGTCAATCCTGCGGCACCGCCGGCGCACCGGCAGCGACGTCCCGGCGCGCCTGCTGTACTCCGTCCGCACGCTACCGGACGTGATCTACCGCGACGAGTTCGACGAGTACCGCGACGGGGTGCAGGTGAGCTACACGCTGACCCGCGGCCAGCCGCCGGGATGGACCGGCCACACCGGCCGGATCGACCGGGCGCTGCTTGCCGAGGTCGCCTGGCCTGCCGAGGCGAACCCGCTGGCCTTCATCTGCGGGCCCACCAGTTTCGTCGAGACCGCCGCAGCCGGGTTGGTCGGTCTCGGCTACCCGCCGGAGCACGTGAAAACTGAGCGGTTCGGGGCGACAGGAGGGCACTGATGGATGCACTGGACGGCAACGCGATCGGCGGCCTGCTGATCGACGTGTTCGGGACCGAGATGACCGCCGCGAACAGCACCTGCGGCACATGCGGCGCCAGCAGGCCGGTGGCCGAACTTGTGGTCTACCGGCAGGCGCCAGGCACCGTCGTCCGCTGCCGGACCTGCAGCAGCGTCCTCATGGTGTTCGTCAAGGCGCACGGCGTCACCTGCACCGACCTAGCCGGACTGGCCAGCCTGAGCCAAACAGGACCGGTCTTACCAGTGCAGGTGGGATTCGGGACGGGCCCGCATGCAACGAGCACCCCATAAGGAAACACGGAAGGGGCGAGCATCTCACATGAAGAGCCCATGTCGATGCCGGGCGAGCACGTCATATCAATGTAGGCGCCAGCCAGGCACCATGCCCGACAGCGGCCACAATTGGTAACGGCTCCCCATAAAGTGCTCCAGAGCTCTATTTCGTGATGGATACGGCTCTTGCCGCCGGGTGGTTTCGGGCGGTGAGCGGGACGCGCTTGCGGAGCAGGGGCAGTCCGGCGCATTCTTCCTTGACCCCAGCGACAAAGCCGCCATCGCCGCAGGTATGCAATAACGAACCCTTCGCGCAGCAAGAACAACGTGTTTAGCCGACGGCAGGCTCTCACGCAGCGACACAAAGACTTCGGCTGAACGATCAAGAGTTTGGCAGCGACTCTCAAGGTAATCCTGACCTTCGCAAGAAGTCGGAACCTAAGTCTGACATTCGCAGCCTCCGGCGATATAGGACACCGGTGTCCCGTTCGGCTGATCTCTGCGACCGAAGCCTCCCGCCCGCCGGACGGGAACGAGAACGGCTACTCGACCGGGATTTCCTTGTTGATCGGGCCGAGGTCGATGCGCCCGCTGATGCTGACGTCAGATGAGTTCCGCGCTGCCCGCTCGTCTTGCATACCAGAGACGAAGGGACATTCATGGAAACCGTGAAGTCAGCCGACGGTACCGTCATCGCCTACGACCGCGTCGGTGATGGACCCCCGCTCATCGTCAGCGTCGGCGCGTTCTGCACCCGCCAGACGTTTGCCGCGCCCGGGGATCTCCGGCAGCGCTTCACCGTCGTC
>DASUAR010000058.1:0-10026 GCA_035763685.1 Actinocrinis sp.
CCGGCCTACAAAGGAAGTACGGCCCGCGAGACCGCTTCTTGAGGAAGGCTGGGAGAAGTAGAAGTCAAACGGCCCACGGACCGACGCACGGAGCCCGGGAACCCACGCGCGACCGACCCGCGTTGGGGCCCGCCGAGACAGGCACCAGGCCACGGCCTCGAGTGTACTGATCTGGCGAATACACCGGTGCACGCTTGGTATCTCGGACATCCCGTGCGACCCGGACGGCGCCCCCACTGTGACTCGGGGCGCCGTCACCCTGTGTAGATCTAAAAGGCAGAGACGGCCTACTTATCGCCGTCGCCAACAGCGTTCTGGGCGTTCGGCTACGAGCGCTTCTTGCGGGCGTACCAGACGATGCCCGCCGCGGCCGCTGTCCCGACGCCGAGCGCCGTCGCCGCGATAACCGGCTTCGTCGGCAGGCTCAGGCTCGCCATCTTCGCTCGCAGCGAGACCGGGTTGGCGAAGACCTCGATCGGCCAGTCCCGCGCCGCGGCCTCCTTGCGCAGCGTGCGGTCCGGGTTGACCGCGCACGGGTGGCCGACGAGTTCGAGCATCGGCAGGTCCGTGGCGGAGTCGCTGTAGGCGTAGCAGCCGTCGAGGTCGTAGCCCTCGGCCTCGGCCAGGGCCTTTATCGCGGCGGCCTTGTTGTCGCCGTAGGCGTAAAACTCGACCTCGCCGGTGTACCGGCCGTCGGCGGCCACCATGCGGGTGGCGACGACCTTGTCCGCGCCGATCAGTTCGCCGATGGGCTCGACCACCTCGGCGCCGGAGGAGGACACGATGATGACGTCGCGGCCGGCCGCCTTGTGCTCGGCGATCAGGTCGGCGGCCTCCTGGTAGATAAGCGGGTCGATCAGGTCGTGCAGGGTCTCGGCGACGATCTCCTTGACCTGGCCCACGTCCCAGCCGGTGCACAGCGCGGAGAGGTACTGCCGCATCCGTTCCATCTGGTCGTGGTCCGCGCCACCGACGAGGTACACGAACTGGGCGTACGCGGTCTTCAGCACCGCTCGCCGGTTGATCAGCCCGCCCTGGTAGAACGAGCGACCGAAGGCGAGGGTCGAGGATTTGGCAATGATCGTCTTATCAAGATCGAAAAACGCGGCGGTGCGCATCGGCGGTGGCTCCCTCAGCTTCTTTCGCCGGTGTACGGAGGCGCTAAGCAGTGATGGCAGCCTACGCGGTGCGGGAGTCGGATCGGTAAGCAATCGCTCGCGACTGGCGGAATCTCCAACCCGTCGAACGTTTGCGCTGCGTTCTGCCTCAGCGATGCACGGATTCGTCCGCAGCAACAACTTTCACAATGGTTTTCGAAGGCCACAGTGCTCTCAATGGTGGTCGGCTCTCCCGAGCCGGCCGAGTGGTGATTACAGACAGTAGTAGCTAACCGAATCCGGACTGCCGGGCTGAAGCGGCTCAGGGCTCGCAGACACTCCGGGAGTCGGGGTGTTTCCGCAGCTCAGAAGGCATCAATTCATCATTTGGCGTAATGGCGGCGGAGCCAGTTTGCCTTCTGGGCGCTTCGGGTACACCATGGAAGTCACGGATCGTTCGCGACCGTGCTGCCTTGACCCGGCTCCTCCCCCCCGAGTCGCGTCAAGGTGACGACCCCCGCTCTCCCCCCCGGCGGGGGTCGTCTCTTTTCCGAGAACTCCCAGCCCAGGCCTTAATGAGCCGATTTCGCGGACACCGCACCGCGATAGCCGCTGTGGGATAGTCCGAATTTCCTACCTGCGAGTAACCAGGTCGCCGGGCCTTTGGTGACCAAACGTAGTCAATCGCCGGACAATGATCTCGTCCACTGGTTTATCCACAGGGCTTATCCACAGATTTCAAAGATCGCTGGCGTAGATCTCCTCTGCTGCCTCACCGTGGTTGTGCAGTCACCATCCGCAATCACGGGAAGTCGAGAGGGAACGCCATGTCCACTAGCACCGGGAATCCGGCCTCCGCCAGGTCCGACCGCACCGCCCGCCGAGGCCGGGGCAATCCGCCCGTGCCTTTGATCGCGGTGATCGGTGGCTGCGGCGGCGCGGGTGCCTCGACCCTTGCCGTCTCGCTCGCGGTGGCCGCGCTCAGCGTTCGCAAACGCGCCATTCTGTTCGACGCCGATCCGCTCGGCGGCGGCCTGGAACCGCTCGTGGCGCTCGGTACGGTCGCCTTCGCTACGGACCATCCGATCCGCACGACCCAGACGTGGCCGCACGGCATCGACCCGCCGGGGCCCGAGCGCCAGCCGGGCCCGGCGCGCCGTGATCCCGATCTCGCGCTGGTCACCTGGGGCGGGGATGACGGCGAACGGATCCCGGTGGTCGCCATGCGCAATGCGCTGCGCGCCCTTCGCGGCACGGCGGACCTCGTCGTGGTCGACCTGCCCCGGTGCATCGACGATTCGACGCAGCTGGTGCTTTCCGAGGCGACGCACACCCTCGTGGTCGCGCCGGTATCCGAACGCGCTGCGGTCGCGACCGCGCGGCTGCTGCCCAGGCTCGCGGTCGTAGGGCCCCCACCGCAGGTCGTCGCACGGCTGCCAAGTCGTGACGAGTTGACCGCCCGGGAGTTCGCCCAGCTGCTCGGCACGCCGCTCGCGGGCGTGATCAAACCAGGTCGCAGCTCGCTGCCAGGCCGCGGCGCCCTCCAACAGCTGGGCGGCCGCTCGGCGCCTTCGCTCGCCCGCTTCAGTCGCAGGCTGATCGAGCGCTGCGGCCTTGTCAACGCTGCCGAGGGTCGCTCGGACCTGAACCGGGTGATCGTATGAAGCCGCCGACCACCGCTCCCGGCGCGCTGGCTTCGAGCGTCGTAAGTGCCGAGTATTCGCACAAGTACGAAGGCGTACTGCGGACGATCACCAGCGAGCTGGCCTCCGGCGTGCTGGCTCCGGAGATTCCCGCCGTCATCGAAGCTCTCAGAGCGCGCCGCTGCCTGCTGGGCCGTGACGCCCTGCACGCGATCGCCGAGTCGCTGTGCGAGCAGGCGCTGGCGGCCGATCCGATCGCGGCGCTCATCGCCGATCCGGATGTGACGGATGTGCTGGTGAACGGCCCCGAAGAGATCTGGGTCGAACGCGCGAACCGGCTCGAACGAGTGGACTGCGGGTTCCCCGACGAGGCGGCGGTGCGCAGGTTCGCCCAACGCCTCGCCATCCAGGCCGGCCGACGGTTCGACGACGCCTCGCCGTTCGTCGACGCTCGGCTGCCCGACGGTACCCGCCTGCACGCCGTACTCCCGCCGATCGCGGTCAACGGCACCACGCTCTCCCTGCGCATCCCCAGGCGGCGGCTGTACACGCTGGACGAATTGAAGGAGCTCGGCACGCTCAACGCCGCGGGCGCGGCGATCCTCAAGGAGATCGTGCGCAAGCGGGTTCCGTTCCTGATCACCGGTGGCGCGGGCTCGGGGAAGACAACTCTGCTGTCGACCCTGCTTTCGCTGTGCGGTGCAGACGAACGTCTCGTGCTGGTCGAAGACTGCGCGGAGTTGATGCCGGATCACCCGCACGTGGTGCGCCTGGAGAGCCGGCCCGCGAATCAGGAAGGCCGCGGGCAGGTCACGATCAGGGACCTGATCAAGCAGGCGCTGCGGATGCGACCGACCCGGATCGTGCTGGGTGAAGCGCGCGGCGCCGAGATCATGGACCTATTCAGTGCGCTGAACACGGGGCACGAAGGTGGTTGCGGCACCCTGCACGCCAACCGGCCGCACGACATCCCGGCACGCATCGAGGCGCTTGCACTGCTGGCCGGAGTGTCCAGAGAAGCAGTACACAGCCAGGCCTCGGCCGCTCTGCGCATCGCGATTCATCTCGACCGCAATGAGTTCGGCCGGCGCTACCTCCAGTCGATCGCGGTGGTGCGCCGTCGCAACGCGGTGGGCCCGGTCCAAGCCACCCTGGCGATCAGCTTCGACCAGGGAGGCCAGACTCGGGAGTGGCCCGGGTTTCCGCAGCTTTTGGACGAACTCGGCCGTCCCTCACGGCCGGAGACCCCGCTCACTTCACGCAGCTCGGAGCTCGACCTGGCCCGAGAGTTCGAGATCGCCGAGCCCGCTCGGGCCGATGCGGCGAGGGAGGAATCGTGATCTGCGCACGCTTCGCCGAGCGACTGCCGGTAGCGCCATTCCTGGTGGCAGCACTCGTACTCGGGACGCTTTGCGCGCTCGTCACCCGGTCCGCCGTGCCCATCCCGCTCGCGCTGCTCGGCGCGATCCTGCTCCGCTCGCGCCTCAACTGCGCACGAACACGAGCCGCCGAAGCATCGCAGCGTGCAGCCGTCGTCGAACTGTGCGCGGCGCTGCGCGGCGAACTGCAGGCCGGCCGCCAACCCGGCGCAGCCTTCGCCGAAGCAGTCTGGTGCCGACCCGAACTACGTGATCTCGCTGAGGCGTTCGCTCGTCCGGATCCCGACCGGGACGAGCCTGACCTGCTCGCGGCGGCCGCCTACCGACCAGGCCGCGAAGGGCTCGCCTCGCTTGCCGCCTGCTGGCGCGCGGCAGAGCAGCACGGAGTGCCGCTCACCGGCGCGGTGTCAGGCATTGAGGATGGCCTGCGCGCCGAACAGCACCGGCGACAGAATCTCGCCGCCGAACTTTCCGGCGTGCGTACCACTGTCGCGCTCCTCGGTGTGCTGCCGGTATTCGGGCTGGCTCTCGGGTCCGCGCTAGGCGCCGATCCGATCCACACCCTGCTCACTCGCCCGGTCGGTGAGGTCTGCCTCATGCTCGGCTGCCTGCTGGAGGTAATCGGCCTGCGCTGGAGCGACCGGCTCGTCAGCGCGATCGACGGGCGATCCGCCGCGCCGCCGAGTCATCGTTCGCTTGGCACGCTCGTGCGGGCGATTGCGCTCGCGGGGAGCAAATCATGACCACGCCCTCGATCCACGCCTTGCTGGTCGTCGCGCACCGGCCGAGCCCATCGGTGCGGCCGGTCGAGCTCGCTACCGCGGCAGTGCTCACGCTGCTCGCGGTCACGCTTCGGTGGGCGCCGTCCGGAGCGCACCGCACCGGCGGGTTGCAGGAGGCTGCCATGGCCTCCGCGAGGTGGGCATCGCATGCTAGCCGGCCGACATTCCGTCAGGTCCTCGGCGCAGCCTTTGGCGCGTGCGCGGTCGGACTGTTCATCGGTGGAGCGGGCGGCGTGATCGCTGGTGTCCTGACGGGTGTGGGTCTGCTCGTCTTCGGCTCGCGGCGCGTCTCCGAGCACGAGCTGCGGGCCAGGCAGCGGCTGATCGCGGCTGCGCCTCCCGCGGTCGACCTGTTCGCCGCGGCACTGGCCGCCGGTCTTCTGCCGGCCGACGCGGCGGGCGTCGTCGCCGCTGCGTTCCACGGCGGCGGTGAGTCGCTTGAGGGCGGCCAAACGGGAACATCCGGCGACCCGGCCGAGCCGGTACGCGAGATCGCCGCGCGCTTCGCAGCCGCGGCCCGGGCGCTGCGGGAGGGCGCGGAGCCCGAGATCGCCTGGCGCGAGCTTTCCGTCGATAGCGCGACCGCACCGGTGGCAGCGGCGGCGCTACGGGCCTCGCGAACCGGAGCTCCGGCTTCGCAGACCGTTGCCAAAGCCGCCCGGGACGTCTGGAACGGCGCCGAACAAGCCGCTCAGGCGCAGATCCGTGCCGTGGCCGTTCGAGCGACCGCACCGCTTGCCCTGTGCTTCCTGCCCGCTTTCGTCCTGGTCGGCGTCGTGCCAACGGCGCTGGGCCTGCTCACCGAACTACACGCCTGACTCCGAACACGCCCGACTCCCAACCACCTGACTAACCAGAGGAATACAAATGCGCTCGACCCTGCTCCCGGCCATCGCAAGTCTGCATCGCGTGATCGTGCTTCGGCAGCGCAGACTGACCGGACGAACCGCCGGAAGACACGGCCCGCAAGCCGGTACCACCACGGCCGAGTACGCGATCGGCACGCTCGCGGCCTGCGGCTTTGCCGCCTTGCTCTACAAGATCGTCACCAGCGGATCGATTTCTTCACTGCTATCCGGGATCATCCACAGGGCCCTCGGAGTGGTCGGATGAACAGCCGCCTCCGGCCGCGTCCACACCGACGGCTTCTCAGCGCGTCTGAGCACGGGTATGTCACGGCCGAAACCGCCATGGTGCTGCCGACTCTGGTCGGCCTCGGCCTGGCTCTCGTCCTCATCGTGGTCGCGGCGGCAGCCCAGTTGCGTTGCGCTGACGCCGCGTGGGAGGCCGCCCGTGGCCTGGCTCGAGGCGAGCCACCCGACTACGCGACGCAAGCGGTGCACCGGTTCGGTCCGGCCGGCGCCTCAGCCGAGGTAAGTACCGTCGACGGCAGCGCGCTTGTCAAAGTGTCGGTTCGCCTTCCGATCGGCAATGCATTGCTACCAGCGATCCATGTGACGGGGCACGCCCAGATCGCTTGCGAACCCGGCACGTCCTGCGCCGGTGACAGCATCGGGCCGGAGGTGCGGTGAACGATGAACGACGCCCAGTCACCGCCGAACCGCGACCGGCTCCGTTCGCCGTCGCGCAGTCAAGCAGGATCCGCGACCGTTTGGGCGATCGCGATGGTCCTGCTCGCATCGAGCACCGCAGCCTGCGCCCTGATCTGGATCGGTGCGGTCGCGGCTCGGCACAACGCCGAGCGGGCCGCAGACCAGGCGGCACTGGCCGCCGCCGGCGGCGCGGTTCGTGATCTCATTCGCGATGGCCAGGTCGGTACCGCGAGCGCCTGCTCCCAAGCGGCCGCCGAGGCTCGGGTCGCCGGCGCCGCCGTGGATTCTTGCGACTGCGACGTGCTCGACTGCACAGTCGCGGTCCGGAAATCACTGCCCGCGCAGTGGCTGTTCGGCCGCGTCCTGTCCGATATCCCCGCCGTCACCGCCACGGCCCGCGCTGGGCCGCTCGGCGACGGGCCGGTTGCCTCGAGCGGCGAAACCGAGCAGGTTGGCGAACACGCCGCCGTCCGCAAGCTCCGCGCTCTCGACCAGACGCGGCGGCCGATGGTCCCGCCCCGGCACCTGTCCGCGTATCGAGGCGAGCTGCACCCCACGCTGCCGCGAACGGCGGATGCCCATGGTCAGCAGCCAAGCGGCGGCCAGCAACGCCCAGGTACAGATCGCCCCCGTAAGGAAGATCTGCGCGCTGGTCGTATGGACCGTCACGCCGAAGAAGGAAAGGGTGCCCGGGACCTCGGATCCTGCGACCACCCCGCCGGTCAGCAAGATCACCGCTCCGATCACCGCAACCGCCACCGCTATCACGGCCACCTGCCTCAAGGACGTCCCGCCGGACTGGTCACACCGAATGACTACCCGTCATTGACCGTCCAGCAGTACGCCAAGCAGGCGAATCGCGCCGGCTTTGTCCAGCGGTTGGTTACCGTTGCCGCACTTGGGCGACTGGACACAGGACGGACAGCCGACCGGGCATTCGCACGCGGCGATGGCATCGCGGGTGGCATTGAGCCAGGCACGAGCCTGCTGGTATCCGCGCTCGGCGAACCCGCCGCCACCAGGCAGCCCGTCATGCACGAACACGGTGGGCAGTCCGGTGTCCGGATGACAGGCGGTCGAAAGTCCGCCGATATCCCAGCGATCGCACTGCGCGAACAGCGGCAGGAGACCGATCGCGGCGTGCTCCGCGGCGTGCGCGGCGCCCGGGATGTCAGGCGCGGCCAATCCGGCGTCCGTGAGCGCGATCGGCGACATGGTCCACCACACCGACTTCGTGGCCAGCCTGCGGGCCGGCAGGTCCAGCGGCTCCTCGCCGAGCACCGATCCGGTGGCGGCGTCTCGGCGCAGATAGCCGACCACCTGGCTGGTGACCTCCACCGCGCCGAAGGACAGCCGGACGTGGTCGCCCCACGGTTCGGCGCGCTCTTCGGCGGTGATTCGCAACTGGCTCGTGTCCCGGGCATGTGTGGTGTACCCGGGGTCCTTCGCGTTGACGACCGCTATCGCGCCGTCGAGGTCCAGGCTTTCGACTACGTAGGTGTCCCCCTGGTGCAAATAGACCGCGCCCTCATGGACGGTCGAGTGAGCTGCTGCCGCGTCTACCTGGCCGAGCAGCCGGCCGGTCGCGTCCTCGACGATGCGCACTGGCGTGCCGCCACTGCCACGCAGGTCGGTCAGGTCTGCCGCCCGTTCCGGCCGAGTCCAGAACCACCCGTCCCGGCGTGCCCGCAGCCAGCCCGTCCGGCTCAACTCGGCGGTGAGCGCTTCGGCGGTCGGCCCGAACAGGTCGAGATCCGCCGTGGTCAGTGGGATCTCGGAGGCGGCGGCGCACAGATGCGACCACAGAACATAGGGATTGCCCGGATTGAGCACGGTGCTTTCGACCGCCTTGCCGAACAGTGCCTCGGGGTGGTGCACGAGATACGTGTCCAGCGGGTCATCCCGGGCGACCAGGATCGCCAGCGCGTCGCGGCCGGACCGGCCGGCCCGGCCGGCTTGCTGCCACACGGAGCTGCGGGTTCCGGGATAACCAGTGAGCAAGACCGCGTCCAGGCCGGAGAGGTCGACGCCGAGTTCCAGCGCGTTGGTAGCGGCGACGCCCAGCAGCCGCCCGGAAAGCAGGTCGGCCTCGAGTGCGCGACGATCTTCGCGCAGATAACCGGAGCGGTAGGCCGCGATCCGAGTTGCCAGCGCAGCGCGCTCGGCCGATCGTGCCCCGGTATCGGTCCCGGGCGATCCGTCGACGGTCCGCGCGCTCGCCGGCTCATCGATCAGAACAGAGCCCTGATGCTCCTGTGCGGCGACACCAGGCGCGTGAGCGCCTTCGGCCCCCAAACCTTCGACCCCCAAACCTTCGACCCCCAAGCCTTCGGCATCAAGGCTCACGCGCTCGACCGCACCCGTAGGCTCGACCGAACCAGCGATGCCGGGCCACGTGTTGCCGCCGTCCGCGTCCACATGTTGCCGGGCAATCAGCGAAACGAGCTCCGCGCCGCGCCGCGACCGGACGAACGCGACGGTGCGCACCTCGTCGCGCACCAGATCCGCGAGCAAGCCGGCCGACTCCGCAATCGCGGACCGCCGCACCGGCGCTCCGGCTTCGCCGCGTCGCTCCGTCAGCGGCGGCTCCCAGAGCGCGAACAACACCTCGCCATGCGGCGATCCGTCATCGACGACCGCGTCTACCGGCAGCCCGATCAGCCGCTCGGCGGCGGCCTGCGGCTCCGCGGTGGTCGCGGAAGCCAGCGCGAACACCGGATTCGCCCCATAGTTCGCGCACACCCGGCGCAAGCGTCGCAACACCGCGGCGACGTGCGAGCCGAGCACACCGCGATAAGCGTGGCACTCGTCGATGACCACGTATCTAAGACGTCGTAGAAAGGGGGACCATCGCCGGTGGTCCGGGAGTAGCGCGTAGTGGAGCATGTCCGGGTTGCTCAGCGCGAACACGCCTTGGTCACGGATCCAGCGCCGTTCCTCGGGTGTCGTGTCGCCGTCGAGGCAGGCGGCAGGCGCGATCGGGAGCCGCAATTCCCGGATTCGCCTTGCCTGGTCCGCGGCGAGAGCCTTCGTCGGGGCCAGATACAAAGCCGTGGCCCGGCGCGCGCTGCGGGCGCCAGGCGTTTCTGACGCCCCGTCAAGCAGATCGGTCAACACCGGCAGCAGGTAGCCGAGCGACTTGCCCGAGGCGGTTCCGGTGGCTTGAACGACATTGCGGCCCTGACGCAGCAACCGCGCGGCCTGCTCCTGGTGGATCCACGGCCGCTCGATGCCGAGCGCCCGAAAACGCTCGACCAGGCGCTCGTCGGCCCAGCTGGGCCAGTCGGCGTAACGGGCCGGGCGCGCGGGCACCCGCTCGACATGTGTCATCGCGTCAGCTCGCTCGGCGCTGCTGATCGAGACAAGTCGGTGAAGGATCTCCTCAGCGGACCTGGTTCGTGGCATCGTGTTCTCCAGGATGCACCCGGAAGAGAAAAAGACACTCCTCGCGGTGAACCGATCGCATACCGTCGTCAGGTGTGGGCGGGGAGTGATTGAATGCGTACTCACCCCGTTCGGGGAAGTCGCGAACAGGACAGTGCTGGAGGACCCGTGGATCTGAACCTGTCGAC
>DASUAR010000059.1:0-31503 GCA_035763685.1 Actinocrinis sp.
ACCGGCCTGTACCTCGACGGCATGGGCCGTACCGCGTCCGGCTCCGACCTCGGCCAGTACAGCTCCTCCAGCAGCACCAACCAGCAATGGCAGTTCGTGCCCGCAGGCTGACCTGACCGCTGAACCGCGCCGCGCACCAGCGCTGAGACCCACTGACGAAGCGCTGGTGCGCGGCGAGCTGGATTCAGGGTGCCGGATGCCACCCTGCCGTGCCGTGCCGTGCCGTGCCGAGCCGTGGCGTGCCGTGGTGTGTCAGAGCCTTGTGCAAGGCTGACGTCATGGCTACCGCGCGACACATCGCACCGATCTTCCCTGTCCGCGACCTCGACGCGGCGCTGGCGTTCTACCAGCGGCTGGGCTTCGCTGTGCGCCCGTACTTCGGAGGCGGCTACGGCTTCGCCTCCCGCGACGGCATCGAACTCCACCTGAGCGTCGTGCCCGGCGACGAGCAGCGCTTCGGCGTTGCGTACTTGTTCGTCGACGATTCGGACGCGATGGCCGCTGCCTGGCGCGCCGCGGGCGTCGAGGTGAACACGCCACAGGACACCGAGTGGCGCCAGCACGAGGGCGCCGTGGTCGATCCCGACGGCAACGTCATCCGGTTCGGCTCGCCGATGCCGGATGAGGACGCGAGCTAGCCGCGACCGCGAGCGGTGCCTGACGCGGTCGAGGGAAGTCGTGCCGAGGAGTACCTGACGCCGCTCGGCCCTCATCCGCCAGCGCCATCGATTCAGGCCCTGATTCGCCGAACAGCCTGCCGGCTGCTGCCAGCACTGCGGCTCGCTGCATACTCCGATCTCTGGTAAGTCCACAGTGCAGCAGTGAAGCAAGGGCCCACACCGTCGCCGGTGTGGGCCCTCGGCGTGTCGGTAGACATCCGACTACTTGACGCCCCGGGGGGTTGCGTTTACTTTCGTTTAACAATTTTCAAGAGTGTTGTGATGTTTGTTTTTCTGTTTGATTCTCGGCGGCGCCCGATACCCACGTCCAGAGGAGTCCGACTTGCGCATCACAGCAGCACTGCCGACCCGATCCAGACCACGCCGCCTTCTCACCGCCACCCTGGCGATCGCCCTCGCCCTGGCCGCGCTCGTCGCGCCCCGAACCGCGGCCCGCGCCCAGGCCAACGGCGCCGCCCTCACCCCGCTGATGGGCTGGAGCAGCTGGTCCTTCCTGCGCACCTCGCCCACCGAGGCCAAGATGAAGGCCCAGGCGCAGGCCATGTCCACATCCGGACTGGTCGCCGCCGGCTACAAGTACGTCAACCTGGACGATTTCTGGTACCTCAACCCCGCCAACACCGTCGACAGCTACGGCCGCTGGGTGACCGACACCGCCGCATTCCCCGACGGCATGGCGAATCTGGGCTCATACATCCACGGACTCGGCGAGAAGTTCGGCATGTACCTCACTCCCGGCATCCCGGTCGCCGCGTACAACCAGAACACCCCGATCGAGGGCACCTCGTTCCACGCCCGCGACATCGTCTCCAACACCAGCGGCCACGAGACGAACTACAACTTCGGCAACGTCATGTACTACATCGACTACGCCAAGAACCCGGCGGCCGCGCAGGCCTACCTCAACTCCTGGGCTGACCAGCTGGCCGGATACGGCATCGACTACCTCAAGGTGGACGGGATCAGCCCCAACGACGGCGACACCGAGGCCGTCGCCGACGTGCAGCACTGGGCCCAGGCGCTCAACCAGACCGGGCGCAGCATCCACCTGGAACTGTCCAACTCGCTGACCACCGCCGACATCGCGTCCTGGCAGCAGTACTCCAACGGCTGGCGCATCGACGGCGACGTCGAGTGCTACTGCGGCTCGAACGGCTCCTCGTTCCCGCTCACCGACTGGAACAACGTCAAGGGGCGCTTCACCGACGTCGCGCACTGGATCGGCGACGGCATCACCGGCGGCTGGAACGACCTGGACTCGATCGAGGTGGGCAACGGAAGCAACGACGGGCTCACCCTCGACGAGCGCAGGACCCAGCTGACCCTGTGGGCGATCGAGAACTCGAACCTCACCCTCGGCGTGGACCTGACCAACCTCGACTCCACCGACCTCGGGCAGCTGACCAACCCCGAGGTGCTCGCCGTGGACCAGGCCGGCCACCCGGCGCGCCCGGTCGACGCCACCACGTCATCGCAGGTCTGGTACGCGCCGAACGGCGACGGCAGCTACACGCTCGCCCTGTTCAACCTCGCCGACTCCGCCGCGACGGTCTCCGCGAACTGGCAGGACATCGGCTTCACCGGCTCCGCGGCCACCGTGCACGACGACTGGTCCCACACCGACCTGGGCAGCTTCGCGACCGGCTACAGCGCTTCGCTGCCGGCGCACGGCTCGGCGCTGATGAAGGTCACGCCCACGAACGCCGTCACCTACACGGCCATGTCCTACAACCTCGGCAACGTCAACAGCGGCATGGATCTCGCCGCGTCCGGCAACTCGACCGCCTCCGGAGCGGCGATCGTGCAGCAAAGCGCGGACAACGCCCTGGACCAGGAGTGGCAGCTCGTCCCGGTCGGCGACGGCACGTACAAGGTGATCAACCGCACCAGCCGACTGCAACTGACCGCCCCTTCCTCCGCGCAGGGCGCGCAGCTGATTCAGAAAGCTGACGACAACGCCGCCGACTCGCGCTGGCGGCTGACCCGCACCGGCAGCGGCTCCTACACGCTGGCCGCGGTCTCGAACGGGCTGCTCGCCGACGTCTCCGGCGCCTCGACGAGCGCGGGCGCCGCGGTGATCCAGTGGCCCTCGAACGGCGGCGCCAACCAGCACTGGACGCTGACGCCGGTCCCGGACCCCAACCAGAGCTACCGCGTCGAGAACTGGCTGACCGGAGGACGCCTGGACGTGAACAACGACTCCACCGCCAACGGCGCGCAACTGGTCGAATGGTCCGACAACGGCCGCACCGACCAGCGCTGGAGCTTCGTCAAGCAGACCGGCGGCGCGTACACGATCGTCAACGCGAACAGCGGCAAGCTCGTCAACATCCCCGGACCGACGACTACCCAGGGCACGCAGCTGATCCAGTTCCAGGACGACGGCAACAGCAACTCGCGCTGGACACTCGTCGACGAAGGCCCCGGCGAGATCGCGTTCCAGAGCGCGTATGACAGCCAGCTGATCGATCTCTCCAACGGTGCTACGGCGCCCGGCACCGCCGTGCTTCAGTGGCCTGCCAACGCAGGGCCCAACCAGAGCTGGACGCTCGCACCCTAAACCCGCGGCGCTGCGTTGATCACCGGCACGCAGCGCCGTGGCAAGACCGCGCGACCGCACTCGCGTGGATGGGCGTGTGGCCGATCGGACAACTGGTCGGCCACACGCCGCCGCCGGTCAGCACGTACTGCCGGCCGCGCGCACCGAGCGTCTTCGGGTCGCCTGGTTCCGGGTTGCGGCGTGGTCGCTGGTCACCAGAATTGGGATACTTCCGTTTCGTGAGCGACGGCGCGGACACGGTGGAAGTGTGGCTGATCGACGGCCGCGCGGCATTCCCGGACCTGGACAGCCTGCTCGCGCTGCTCGGGCCGCAGGAGCAAAGGCGCGCCGCCGCCTGTCTCTCGCAGGAGGATCGGCGCGAGTACGTCATCGCGCACGCAGCGTTGCACTGCATCGTCGGCGAGCGGATCGGCGTCGCTCCGGCGCAGGTCACCTGGCGGATCGGGCCACACGGCAAGCCGCACTTGAGCGGACATGCGCGCAGCGTCGAGGTCAATCTCTCGCACTCGGGCGATCTCTGTATGGTCGCCGTGTCGGCATCGCGACCTGTGGGCGTTGATATCCAACGGCTCGCGACAGGAGCCACGCCGGTGGCTTTGGCCCGGCGGTACTTTCCTGCTGAAGAGGCCCGGCTCGTGCTTGAAGCCGATGACGCCGTGGATGGTCATGACACAGCGGACGCCGATGACGCGATGGCGCGGTCCGGGCTGTTCGCGCGGCTGTGGACTCGCAAAGAGGCCTTCGTCAAGGCGGCCGGTTCCCGACTGACGACCGGGCTCGCCGTCTCGATGTCGGGCCCGGCACCGCTGACGGCGCACGCCCGGGCCGTTGGTCTTGGACCTGTGCGTGTCGATGATCTCGAGGCTCCGCCGGGTTATCGCGCCGCGATCGCGTTGACCGGCGCCGAGCCCTTCAGCGTCGTCTCGAGGACTTGGCAGTGGCCCGTGGAGCTGTCGCAGCCGAGGGCGACCGCGCAGATGCAGCCTTGTAAGGGGTCGTAATCGCACAGCACGATGCTTTGCCGCGAACCGCATTGCTCGTCCAGCTCATCAGCGAATTCCCACCACAGGCCGGTGAGCGGCCGCCCCGGCGGCGCCACGCGCACCCGCCCCGATCCCGTGGCCGCGAACCGGTCGGCGGCGCCGGCCAATGCGGATCCCGCGATCACAGTCGTACTGCCGGGATCGGGACACAGCGCTCTGATTGCCTGCTCGATCGCGTCCTCGCGGACCCCGACCCGGGTGACGATCGGTCCGAGGTGCAACGGCGCGGCGGCTTCCGGGGCGGGCGAGGCGTCACCGAGAAGCAGCGCGACGCCGGTGTGCCCCTTGGGTATCGCGGCCGAGGCCACGCTGCCGACGCGATAGGGGAGTGCGGCCTGCTCGGCCACGAGCAGCAGGGCACGGCGCAGCCCGGCGGTCCGCGCGTACTCCCGGATCAGGCGGAGGCCGGTGAACGGGGACGCAGCGCCCTGATCGGTGAGCCCGAACGCGAGCGGCGCGCCCGGACAACGCTCGCTGAGCAGCGCCGCCATGTTGCGGCCAGGATTGATATCAGGCGTCGCGTACGCGAGTACGAGCAGGTCGACCGCCTCCTGCGCCGGCACGCCGCGCCCGATCAGCTCGGTGGCGATCTCGCTATAGGACCAGCCCGCGCGAACGCGATCGTCCGGCGCTGATTCGAGCGCGTGCTCGCGCAGCATGTCCCGGACGTAGAGGTCGAGCCGCGCGGCGTACTCGGCGTCGTGACCGCGGTCCGCGGACTCCGGAAAGGCGATCCGCGCGGCCGAGCGCACGCCCCAGTTCCGGGCCCGTCCGAGATCCGCCGGATCCGGATCGCCGGGCGCGGCGTCGCGGCGTCGCGGCGAGAGCGCCGCGAAAGCCATCAATCCTCCTCCTCGGGCAGCAGATTCGCGGCGATGTAGCCGGCCAGCGTGCCGATCGTGGCGAAGTCCTCCCGGCCCATGTCCTCGACGCTGATCTCCCGCTCCAACCGCTCCTCGAGTTCGAGCACGAGCTCAAGCGCCGCGGTCGAACTCAGGCCGAGCGCCTCCATGAGCGTGGTGTCGGCGGTGGCGTCGGCGACTTCACGCTTGAGCACCCGCGGCAGCAGCGCGCATATCTCATCGACCACCCGATCGCGCAGACCCGGATCCGCGGCGGTGTCCAGCTCGGTCATGTTCGCTCCCTCATTCGGTCCGTGGACCCGGACTTCTCTCTGGTCGGTCAATGCTCGAAAACCATGGCCGCGAAGGCCGCGCCACGGCCGGCGCCTGCCGCCATCACGTAGTGATCGCCGGGCCGCAGCAGCTCCCGCTGCACCGCGGTGCGGTAGTTGATGAAGGCGTCTGCGCAGAACACATGGCCGTACTCGGCCAGGTTGTCGAGCACGACTCGCTCCAGCGGGAAGTCGAGGATCCGGCAGACCTGACGCCAGATCGGCGCGTTCACGTTGTGCGGAAGCAGCGCACTGACGGCGCCGAGCGGCAGCGCCGCACGCTCCAGCGCGGCCCGGATCGTGTCCGCGAGCAGCTGCGCGTAGTCGCGCTGGAACGCCAGCGCGACCTCCTCCGCGTCGTCGTCGTACTCGCCGCGCTGGTCCACGGCGTAGGCCAGCATCCGATCACGCGGACCGTCGTGTCCGACCAGGCAGGCCGACGCGCCCTCGCTGAAGAACGTGGTGTCCCGAAGGATCTCGGCCTCAGCCGTGAACGTCTTCTCCCCGGCGACGACCAGCGCGAGCGCGTCGGGATCGGGATCGGCGGCCAGCAGGCGGCCGACGACGTCGAGCGCGAGCAGCCCGGACGCGCAGGCGTGATGCCCGACGGCGAACGCGCTGGCCTGCTCCATCCCGAACTCGCGGCACAGATCATGCACCGGATGCAGCGGATAGGGCACGACCGAGGGGAACGTGCGCGCGTGCACGACGTACCGCACCCGCTTCTCGCGGCCGCGCAATCCGTCGAGCCCGGCGATCGCCGCCCGCAGCAGGTCGATCAGGCCGCCGTCCGGATCCCGGCGCACCTCACCGAGCTTGTGGTACCGGCGGAACACCTTCACCTGCATCGGCGTGAGCCCATACCGGGACGCGACCTGCTCGACCGCGACCCGCTGTTCGGGCAGGTGGACCGCGACGTCCAGCAGCGCGGTCACCGCGCGTCCCTCCGGCACCCGGTCTCGCCCGCCATTCAGGCCGCCGTCTCGGCCAGGTGCCGCTGGCGCATCAGGAACTTGCGCACCTTGCCGGTGGGACCGAGGATCAGCTGCCCGTCATCGACCACGACGACCTTGCGCAGCGTCGCCGCCGCTGCGCCGGAAAGGGCGGCCCGAATCGAGTCGGTGCGATCCACGCTCGAATCAGCCCACGTATGCAGGCTCAGCAGGACGTCGGTGAACACGCCGTCATCTGACGGCGCGGCGACGATCGTGCAGTCGCGCACATCCGGGCAGGCCTTGAGGATGCGCTCCTCAGCCATGGCCGTGTACAGCCATTCGCCGCCGCCGAGGTCCACCGAGTCGACCGCGCGATCGACGTGGTAGTAGTAGCCCGCCGCGTCGCGGTACATCAGATCACCGGTCAGGTAGTAGCCGTTGAGCCGGTTGCGATACGTGTTCACCGAGTCGTTCCAGTAGCCGGGCGCCAGCGTCGGCGCCTTCAGGCCGAAGTGGCCCACCTCGCCGACCGGCACCTCCTGACCGGTCGCCAGGTCGAGCAGCGCGATGTCGGCGAACACATGCGGCAGTCCGACACACCGGCCGTACCGCTCGGTGTCGGACCGGTGCGTGATGTGGAAGGCCGAGTGACCCATCTCGGTTGAGCCCAGGCCGTCCACGAAGCTCGATCCCGGAACCCGCCTGACTCCCTCCCGGGTGACCGTGTCGCGCGAACCGGCCGCGACCAGATGCCGCACATGCGGCTCGTGTGCGCAGTCCCCGGTGTTGAACCACAGCGACACCGATTCGAGGTCGTACTCGGTCAGGTCATAGCGGGCCAGCTCGGCCCAGATGACCGCGAAGCCGAAGACCCCGCTCGGCCGCCACCGCTCGATCGCGTCCAGGACCGTGGCGCCGTCACGCTGCTGGGAGAGGTAAAGCAGCTCACCGCGATTGCACAACGCGTGGTTGACGGTCATGATCCCGGCCGCGTGCGCGGACGGCAGAGCGCTGAGAATCCGCTCGGTGCCCTGCGCGCGCGGCGAGCCGAGCCGGATGATCCGGGTCGCGGCGAACAAGCTGCCATGCGAATGCACGACCGCCGCGGGCATCCGCGTCGTGCCGGATGAATGGGTGATGGCGATCGGATCGTCATAGTGCAGCCGGTAGGGCGCGGGAGCGGCGGCCGGATCGCCGGTGCCGGTCTCGGCGGCGTCGATCAGCAGGCCGACGCCCAGATCCCGGTCAGCGAGCCGCTGCCGGTGTTCGGCGTCCGTGATCAGGGCCGTGGCTCGCAGCCGCCTGATGTACTCGGCCGCGACGTCGGCGGGCAGGTCCGGATTCACCAAGGCCGCGATGGCGCCGAGCCAGTTCAAGGCCAGGGTGTTCAGGAAGCAGTCGGCCGAGCTCGACACGTACACGGCGACCGGGTCGCGCGGACCGACGCCCCGGCCGCGCAGCCACGCGGCGCGGGCCGCGACGCGCTCGCGCAACTGCCCGAGGGTGAGCCCGTCCCAGGCCGGCAGGCCGTCCACCGCGCGATCGAAGGCGATGCCGGGGCCGTCGAGTGGCGCGCCGTGCTCGATCAGCTTCGGCAGGACGTTGCCCGCGCCGAGCTCGGGATCCGCGGCCAGCGCCGCCCGGATGCCGGCGATACTCATGGCGTTCTCTCCCTCTGGTTCGGAATCCGGACTGCGCGCGGCCGTGCTGTCTCGTCAGCCATGCGCCGCGCCTGCCAGCTGCGTCGATCCGACGCTCGCGAGAATCGCCGCGCGCAACTGCTCGCGGCTCGGCTGCAACGCCCGGTCCAGTTGCACGGCGAACGGCAGGACCGCACCGTCCGGCCGGGTCACCCGCCTCGGCGGTGCGATCAGCCGCATCCCCTCAGCCGCCGTGGCCAGGACTTCCCCGCCGATCCCGCAAGAGCGGTTCGCATCGTCGAACACGACGAGCCGGCCGGTGCGTTCCAGGCTGGCCGCCAGTCCGGACCAGTCGAAGGGATGCACCGTCCTGGGGTCGAAGACCTCGACCGAGATCTCCTCGGCCAGCTCGTCGGCCACCGCGAGCGCGTCGTGCACCAGGTGCCCGATGGCCACGACGGTGACCTGCGTGCCCGGCCGCTGCACCCGGCCGACCCCGAGCGGAACCGGTGCCACCTCGGCGAAGTCCACCTCCTCGCGCCGGCGCATCGCACCGGACGGGGCGAAGAGCACGACCGGATCGTCATCCCGGATCGCCGAGACCAGCAGGCCATAAGCGTCCCGGACCGTGGCCGGAACCACGGTCTTCACTCCGACGTGCGCGAACAGGCTGTACGGATGATCGGAGTGCTGCCCGGCCCAGCCCTCCCGCGAACCGGAACCGGTCACCAGGTACGTGACCGGCACCCGCGCCTGACCGCCGGTCATCAACGACACCTTGTGCGCCTGGTCCGCGATCTGCTCGAAGGCGAGGAAGAGCAGCGCGGGAATCTGATACTCGATCAGCGGACGCAGGCCGGCCAGCGCCGCGCCGGTGGCGAAGCCGGTGAACGCCTGCTCGCTGATCGGCGTGTCGAGCACTCTCTGCGGCCCGAACCGCCCGAGCAGTCCGGCCGTCACGTTCGTCGCTGCGGACCTGACGTCCTCGCCGAAGACACAGACCGCGGGATCGCGCGCCATCTCGTCGCCGAGCGCCCGATTGAGGGCCTTGAGGTACGACTGGTTGGCCATCAGCCCACCGCGCTCCTGGTCCGGGTGCCGTCGGCGTAAAGGTAGTCCAGCGCTGAATCAGGGTCCGGATGCGGGCTGCCGGTCGCGAACAGCACCGCCCGCGCGAGCAGCTCCTCGATCTCGGCATCGATCCGTGCCCGCGCCGCCTCGGACAACCGCGCGCCCTGGATGTCCAGCGGATCGCGCGCCCGCGCGGCCGCCACCTCCTCGGCGCTGCGATACCGGGGTCGAGCGGCGTACTCGAAGGTGTGATGCGCGTCGAACCGATAGGTCACGCACTCGAGGAGCGACGGCCCGTCACCCGCGCGGGCGCGTGCCACCGCCTCGGCCGTGGCCGCGTGGACCGACTCCGGGTCCATGCCGTCCACCGTGCTCGCCGGAATGCCGAACGCCGCGCCGCGCCCGACGATCGTGCCAGCCACCGCGTCGCCGGTCCGCGTCGAGGTGGCGAACCCGTTGTTCTCGCAGACGAACACGACCGGCACCCGCCACAGCGCCGCCAGATTGAACGTCTCAAGCAGGACGCCTTGGTTGACCGCGCCATCGCCGAAGAATGCGGCGGTGACCCGATCCGCTCCGGCCTGCCGGGACGCCCAAGCGGCGCCCGCCGCGATGGGAGCCGCGGCGCCCACGATCGCGTCGGCGCCGAGAATGCCCACGGCGAAATCGGCCGCGTGCATCGATCCGCCGCGCCCGCGATTGAGCCCGGTGACCCGGCCGGCCAGTTCCGCCAGCATCCGCGCCGGATCGGCGCCCTTCGCCAGCACGTGCCCGTGGCCGCGATGGGTGCTGGTGATGAAGTCATCGCGGCGCAGCGCGGCGCACACCCCGGCCGCGATCGCCTCCTGGCCGATATAAGGGTGAATGCCGCCGACGATCACGCCGGAGCGCACCAGCTCGATCGCCCGCTCCTCGAACCGGCGGATCAACCGCACGGTCCGGTAGAGCTCGGCCCGGTTCAGCTCGGCGCTAGCGGGTTTCGGCACCATCGCTCCAGATCACCGGGCAGTACTCGGGATCGGCGTAGTCGGGGCGGCCGTCGGCGAGCCGGCGCACCAGCGTGTCGTGGTTGTACGCCACGGTGCTGCCGTCGCTCAGCTCGAACCGGCGGTATTCGTTGGCCGAGTCCTGAAGGTGCAGCGAGACGGCGCGGCGTGGCCGGTCGCTGCGGTTCGGTCCGCTGCCGTGATACGTACGGCAGTGATGGAAGCTCAGATGCCCCTTGGGGATCTCCATCTGCACCTTGCGCACCTCGGCGTTGTTGAAGGCGGCGTTCTCCGCGAGGACCCGTTCGAGGTCTGACTTGTCGCGCTCGGCGAAGTGCTTGGTCATGGAGTCCTCGCGGCCCACCTCCTTCCACAGGTGGCTGCCGTCGACCATGGTGATCGTGCCCATCTGCGGGCCGCAGTCGTGGAACGGAATGAACGCGGTCAGCATCCGCTCGGAGGTGCAGGTGGCCCAGTAGTGCTTGTCGAAGTGCCAGGGCACGATGTTGCTCGGCTCGTCGGGCACCGGCGGCTTGTAGATGAGCGTGGACTGGAACACCCGGATCGCCGCGGCCCCGGCCAGGCGCGCCGCGACCGCGCCGATCAGCGGCTTGCGCAGGATCCGCGCGATCGGGTCGCTCTCCACGTGCACGTAGTCGTTGTGCCGCTGCACCGCGCCGTGACCGGGCTCCCAGTAGGCCAGGCGCGGCGGCCGCAGCGGCAGGGTCCTGCTCCGCTCGCCCGCGTAGTACCGCTCGCTCGCCTCGACCAGCTCGTCGACCTCGTCGTCGGTGAGCAGCTTCTTGGTCAAATACCAGCCGTGCTCTTCGTAATCGGCCACCTCTTGATCGGTGGGGAGCAAGGCCCGCTGCGCCTCGGTGAGCGGCGGGATCGACACGGATGAGATGGTCACGCGGGCCTCCGCACGGTGTTGGCTGACGCGGCGTCGCGCACGGCGGACAGCTCCCGCTCCTTCGCCGCGTACAGGGCGGGAATGTTGCTGGTGCCGAACGTGCGCGCGCCGTGCCGCTCGATCAGCTCCCAGAAGAAGGTGTTGCGCACGTGCATCGACCGGGCGAAGATCTGGTACATCAGGCCCCAGTGATCTCGGTCGGCCAGGATGCCGCGCGAACTGAGCCGCTCCACCGGGATGTCGATCGGGCCCAGCCGCGCGCCGAGTTCCTCGTAGTAGGCGGCCGGGGTGGGCGCGAATCCGGCTCCGCGCGCGCTGAAGGCGTCCACCGCCCCGGCGATGTCGCCGGTGCTCAACGCCACATGCTGCACACCCGGCCCACCGTGCCAGGTCAGGAAGTCGTCGATCTGGCCGCGCCGGCGGCCGGTGTCCGGCTCGATCAACGTGAAGGTCACCGCGCCGGACGGGCTCTGCACCACCTGCGAGAACATGCCCTGGTCGCCGACCTCCACATACTCCTCGAAGATCGGCTCGAACCCGAAGGTCTTGCGGTAGTGGCGCACCGTCGGCTCCAGCTCGCCGGCCGGCACGCAGAAGGCGGCGTGGTCGATCGCGGTCAGCAGTTGCGCGGTGTCCGGGGCCGGGGACTCGGCCGTCTCGACGAGGCCGGGCAGGAACTCGGCGCCGGGGCCGCTGCGTTCCACGAAGCGGTGCGCGACGTCGCCGAACCCTGAGACAACCGCGGTGACGACCCGCTCGCCGTCGTGCTCGTGGACGAGCGGCTGCTGCAGCGGTATCGCTCCGGCGGCGACGGACTCGGCATACGCGGCAGCGGCGTCCTCCACCCGGAACGCGATCACCGCGACGCCGTCGCCGTGCCTGGCCACATATTCGGCGGCCGGATGATGCGCGGCCAGCCCGGAGGTCATCAGCACTCTGCTGCCGCCGTGCCCGACCAGCAGGCTGCGCCGTCCCGGGGCGCCGGTGTCCGGCCCGCCCTGGCCGAGGATGCGGAAGCCGAACGCGCGGCACAACACGAAAGCCGCCTGCCGGGCGTCGCCCGTGAAGAATTCGACGTGGTCGACTGCGAGCACATCCACTTCGCTCACCTTCCTTTCGCCGGCGGCCGCGCGGGCTCGCGGCACGGAACGGTCGTGGTCACGAATCTGGTCTCGGAACTCGGAACTCGGATCTCGGAACTCAGGTCTCGGAACTCAGGTCTCGGAACTCAGGTCTCAGGTCTCGGATTCACGGTTGCCGGCGCGTCAGACCTCGCGCACCAGCCGGGTGCTCGGCCGGCCGAAGACGAGGCTGATGTTGTGGCCGCCGAAGCCGAACGAATTCGACAAGGCATAAGCCGGCTGCGCCTGCCGCGGCGCCTTACGGATGTGGTCGAGTTCGCAGTCCGGGTCCGGATCGTCAAGGTTCTGCGTCGGTGGCAGCACGCCGCGCCGCAGTGCGAGCACCGTGACCGCGGCCTCCGCGACGCCGGAGGCGCCGAGCATGTGCCCGGTGACCGCCTTCGTCGAGCTGACCGGCGGCAGGTACGCGCCGAACGCGGCGCGGATGGCGCGCGCCTCGGCCACGTCGCCGAGCTTCGTGCTCGTTCCGTGGGCGTTGAGATAGCCGACGTCGCTGGGCGTGATCCGTGCGTCGGCCAGCGCGCGGCGGATGCATTCGGCAGCGCCGCCGCCCTCGGGATCGGGCGTCGTGGGATGGTGCGCGTCGTTGGTCGCGCCCCAACCGGCCACGTCCGCGTAGCCCGCCGCGCCGCGCGCGTCCGCGTGCCCGGCGCGTTCGAGCACGAGGATCCCGGCGCCCTCGCCGAGCACGAGGCCGGCCCTTCGCCGGTCGAACGGACGGCTCGCGCCGGCCGGGTCGTGTCCCCAGCCGCGGGCCAGCGCGCGCGCGTTGGCGAAGGTGTCGGCCAGGGTCGGGAACAGCGGAGCTTCGCTGCAACCGCACACGACCACGTCGGCCTCTCCCGCGCGCAGCAGCCGCGTCGCCTCCCCGATCGACTGCGCGCCGGCCGCGCAGGCGGTGCCGATCGAGGAGCTGTAGCCGCGGATGCCGTACTTGATGGCGATGCGGGCCGCCCCCATGTTGGGCAACATCCCGGGCAGCAGATAAGGACTGACGCCCAGTCGCCCGCGCCGGGTCCGGGTGACCACCTGGTCTTCCAGGGTGGCGAGACCTCCGGTGCCGGACACGATCACCGCGATCCGGAAGGGGTCCACGTCGCGGCCCACGACGAGGTCGGCGTCGGCCAACGCGTCGGCGGCGGCCTTGAGCGCCATCACGATGTACCGGTCCACCACGCGGGTCTCGGGCGCCGGCAGCACACTGGCCGGATCGATCGGCGGCGCGAACCCGGCGACCTCCAGGGACTCGGCGAGTGGGTGATCGCTCGGCGGGCGGCTGAGTCCCGACCGTCCGTCGCACATCGCCGACATGATCGCGTCGGCGCTCTCACCGACCGGCGTCACCAGGCCCATGCCGGTGATCACCACGCCTCGGTCGCCCGCGTCGCGCTCGCTCACGTCCCACTCCTCTCGTGCGCCGCAGCGCCCGCGGCCAGCAGGACCGCCTCGGCGCGGTCGCGCTCGTGCGCGCTGGCCGCCTGGTCGACGCGAATCAGCAGCACCGCGTCGGCGTCCGCGTCCTCGATCAGCAGTCCGGCGGCGTCGAGCGCGGACAACTCGTCGCCGACGCAAATAACAGGCCCAGCAAGGCCCCAGCGCGCCGCGATGTGACCGGCTACCGCGTTCGGCACGCACTGGAAGAACAGCAACGGGCCGACCCGCGCCCCGGCATCGACCGCCTGCGCCACGTGCCGCGCCCCCGCGATGTCGCCGAGCGAGCTGGCGATGATCACCGCCGTGGACGACGCCTCGTTCTCGGCGGCGATCGTTGTCGAACTCGCCCGCTGGTCGAGGCAGCGCCGGGCGACCTCTGCGGCGAGCGGACTGAACGAAGAGGTCACGAACCCGGCCACCACCGGCGGCGCGACATCTGCCGGGGATTGTGGCCACGTCGACGCCGCCAGCACCGTGAATCCGGCCGCTTCGGCGCGGCCCGCCAAGGTGGTCGCGGCGGGCGCAGACGGCAGAACGCGCACTGACGGCGCGTCACCGATCGTGTTCGGGCTGACCAGTGGAATCACGGCGCACCTACCAGCAGCGCGGTGTTCGCTCCGCCGAACGCGCTGCTGATGCTCAGCGCATAGTCGATCGAGCGAGCCTGACCGGGCTCCAGCACCAGATTGAGCCGGCAATCCTCGTCCGGCCCGAGGTATCCGGCGTTGACCGGGAGCCGCCCGGCGCGCATCGCGTGCAGCGTCACGATCAGCTCGACCAGCGCGCCGGCTTCAAGCGCCTGACCGTGCACTGATTTGGTGGAGCTGACGGGCACCGTTTCGGCCGTCTCGCCGAGCGCCGCGTGCAGCGCGGCGGCCTCGGCAGCGTCGCTGTGTGCGGTACCCGAGCCGTGCGCGTTGACGTAGCCGATCGCCTCGGCGCGGATCGATGCCCGCTGCGCGGCAGCCGTGATCGCTTGCGCGAGACCGGCGCCGTCAGGTCGCGGACGGCACACGTGGTACGCGTCCCCGGCGCGTCCCCACCCGGCCAGCCGAGCCAGGGTTTTGACACCATGGCGTGCGGCGGCCGCAGCCGACTCGATCACCACTGCGCCCACGCCGTCACCCAACAGCAGCCCGCCGCGCCGCGCGCTGAACGGCCGCACCCTGCCATCGGGGGCCAGCGCGCGACCGGCATCGAAGAGTGCGAACTGATCCGGATCGACCAAGTAACCGGCCGCCACGACCACCCTGCTCACCCGCCCCCTGGCGACGGCCGCCGCGGCATCGGCCACCGCCGTGCTCGCGGCGACGCAGGCCGAGGTGTATGCGCGTGTTGTCTCGTCTGACAGCCCACTGCGTTTCGCCACCGATCGCGCGAACGCGTCCGCGCCGTGCCCACTCGCCTCGGCCCCGCTCACCCTCGGCAGGTCCGGATCGCCGTGGACCGCGAGGTAAAGCGGGCATTGCGCGCGCAGACCGGGGGAGAGCCCTGCCTCGTCGCAGGCCTCGTCGATGACCCGGTCCAGCTCGTCGCTCAGCGAGGGCGATCCCGGCAACGTGGCCGCCACGCCGACCCGCCGGTCCGCGACATCGAAGCGGCGCACCGCCTGGAATCCGGGCGTGCCGTCGAGCGCCGCTGACAGCAGTGGCTCGACACCGCGCCCGAAGGCGCTGGCCACGGCCGCGGCGCTGATCACGACGGGCTCCGGGCCGCGCAACGCGACCGGGCGGCGGGCGAGGTGGACCGGGTCAGTCATCGGCCGCCTCGAAGACGTGGTCGCGCAACACCTGCTGCGCGCTGGTGACGCTGGTCATGCGGGCCAAAGCCGCGTCGTCCAGGTCGATCCGCCGCCCGTAGCGCTCCTCGACCTGATGGATGAGCCAGGCCAGCTCCATCGAGTCGAGGTTCTCCGGCACCTGCTCCGGTCTCCGGTCGCCGAAGGCCGCCAGCATCGTCAGCAGCTCGGCGCGCTCAGGGAAGCCGGACACGGTCAGCGTCCCGCCGCCGACGCGGACTCGAGGCGCTCGGCCACGGCGCGGGCGAACTCGCCGATGGTCATCGAGACCAGCTTCTCCGCCTCATCGTCGTCGAACCTGACGCCGTACTGGTCCTCGACCCGTACCGAGAGCTCGGCCAGGGCGAGCGATTCCAGGTCGGCGCCGGCCGGGCCGAGCAGGGTGTCGGCGCCGACCTCGGTGACGTCGTAATTCATCGCGCTCAGCGACTGGATGATGAACTCGCGGATCTCGTCATCGCTCATCTCGCGGAGACGTCCTTTCGAAACGGTGGGGGAGGGGCGGCAAAGCGGTGGCAGGGGTGGAAGGCGCAGGCGTGGAGGAAGCGGCCGCCGAGGTCGAACCGAGTGGACCCGGATCGGCGGGTTTGCTCGGACACGCCGGCGAGCGGTGGCCGGCCGGCGCGCGGCTCAGCGGGCGAGGTTCAGCTCGGCCGCGCCGGCTTCTTGCGCGGGGCGCGTCGCTGGCTCCCGCGACTGCGACTGTGTCTGTGGCGACGCGGTCTGTTGCAACACCGTCTGATCTCGCACGAGCTTCCCGGTCGCGGTGCGCGGCAGACGCTCGACGATGTGCAGGACGCGCGGTCTCTTGTACGCGGCGAGACGCTGGGCGAGCAGCTCCCGAACTCGGGTCTGCGCCTCCGGATCGCGCAGCACGATGTACGCCTCGACCGCCTTGTCGAACACGACGACCGCGCCCTCGACCTCGGGCAGATCGGCGAGTGTGTGCTCCACCTCGGTCAGATCGACCTTGAGACCGCCGACAGAGACCTGCGAATCACGCCGGCCGAGCACGCGCATGAGCCCGGTGCGCGGATCGACCGAACCCGCGTCGCGGGTGTGCAGCCAGCCCGCGGACCAGCGAGCCGGATCCGTGTCGCCGAGATACGGCGAGCGGGGCATCGCGAGATGCAGCTCGCCGCCCTGCTCACGCACGGTCAGGCCCGGTGCCGGGCGCAGCGCGGGACGATCGGCCGCGAACAGGTCGGTGGCGATGACCCCGGCCTCGGTCATGCCGTACATGTTGCCCAGCCGGATCCCGTACCGGTTGACGAAGGACTCGTACACTCCGGACCGGACCAGCTCGCCGCCGGTCGTCATGCCGGTGAGCTGCGGCAGCGGCGGCGGATCGGCCACGGAGGCGAGCAGTTCGATGTGGAAGGGCACGCCCAGCAGCGTCGTGGGCTCGGGGCCGGCGGCCACCGCGTCCAGGATGCCGAGCGGCGTCATGCGCTCCGGGATCGCGAGCTGCACTGCGGCCGCCAGCCCGTAGAGCAGCCCCCCGACCAGTCCCAGCACGTGGAGCATCGAGGCCAGCGACACGATGCGTTCGCCTTCGCGCGGCACCCCGTCGATCTGCCGGTAGCGGTCGATCTCGGCGACCAGGTCGGCGGCGGTGCGGCCGATCACCTTTGACGGGCCGGTGGATCCGGAGCTGAGCTGGACGAGCGCGTGCGGGCCCGCGGCGGGCAGGCCGGGGTAGGCGGACACCTCGGCGGTGACCTGCGCGAAGCCGCGCAGCGCTGCGTCAGGCGCCTGCTTCGCCCGCACCACGACCTGGGGAGCGAGCCGCGAGAGCGCCCGGTCGACCTCGTAGGCCGTGAGCCGATGGTCGAGCACGATCGCCTGCGCGCCGATGCGCCACGCCGCGAGCAGTGAGCTGATGAACGCCAGGGAAGGCGGAAGACGCAGGGCGATCACGCCGCCGCCGCGCAGGCCGGCCTCGGTGAGCCGGGTCTGCTCGCTCGCCACGAGCCCGCGCAGCGACGCGCGGTCGATCGGGGCGCCGAGGACCAGGCAGGGATCGGCCGCGCGACCGGCCAGGAGCACCTCGTCGACCCACCCTGGATCCAGCGGCGGTTCCGCGTCCTCGATCACGACACACCTTCCCCCTTCGCGCGCCGGTGCATGGCGAACTGGAGACCGGGCGCGGTCTTGAGCCGTACGGATGAGTTGCATGGGCTTGCTTGAACTGCCTGACAGCGGTGCGTTCCGCGGCGCGCAGGCCGCAAGCGCAAAAGGCCCGGCGTGCCACCGGGCCCGGCGCCTGCCGTCGCGGGTACCCGCCGTCCCGAGCGGCCGGCGGGCCGAAGCCGGTCCTTCGTCGGATCGGTGAGGTGACGGGGGCTCAGCGGTGGCCGACCCCCCCGTTCGGCGCCATTCTCACCACAGGAATTGGGGTGCCGCAAGACCCTGCGACTGATCGATTATCTTTGCGCAGGTCACGACCTGCCGGACAGCCGTTGCTTCTCTGAACGGATTGGGGAATTGACGGAAGAAGGCACTCGTGGCAACCTCGTGGCTGACCGACAGCACTGATTTAGTGTTCGTCATCGCGTTGACGCGAGGTCAGCACGCAGGCAGTCAAAGGTAAGCTACTAACTTCCCTGAGCTGCTGAAACGCCGAATATTTCCCGAGTCATAAGCTCTGGAGATCCGGCGGCTACGCCCTCTGAGATTGGTATATACCAGCTCTACCCGGCTTTCCGGATCGAAATGTAAGTTTCACGGCCGGCCCGACTCGACTGTCGCCGTGGCCGCATCAAGTGCCTGATTCGATCGCGAACGAAATATGCGATTCCGTTTTGGCATGCTTATTTCTCGAGAGGGCTGGGTCTCTTTTCCCGCGCGCGAGCAATAGTCATTTCCAATGCATTCATCCCAGGGGGACAGGCCGTCGTGGATGTCGACATGAGCGCAGCGCCCGCCGCCGCGCCGTCCGGGCTCAACGCGGCGGTGGAGCGGTACTACGACACGACCCTTGATCTGTATGAGGATCTTTGGGGAGAACACGTCCACCACGGATATTGGGACCCCGGCGAGGCGCCGGGCACCGACGGGGCGGACCGGCGCGCCGCCACCGACCGCCTGGTGCGCGAACTCGTGGCGTTCGCCGCGATCCGGGAGCGCTCGCACGTTCTCGACGTCGGCTGCGGGATCGGCGGCTCCGCGCTGTATCTGGCCGGGAGCCTGGGATGCACCGTCGACGGCGTCACGCTCAGCGCGGCCCAGGCCGAACGCGCCCGGCAGAAAGCACAGGACGCGGGCCTCGCGCACCGGGTGCGGTTCCACCAGGCGGACGCGCTGCGCACCGGGTATCCGGATGCTTCCTTCGACGCGATCTGGGCGCTTGAGAGCCTGATGCACATCCCGGACCGCGCGGCGTTCTTCGCCGAGACGCTGCGGCTGCTGCGGCCCGGCGGCGTACTGGCGGTGGCGACCTGGGCGGTGCGCGACGGCGAGCTGGCCGCGGACGAAGACACGCTGGTCAAGCAGATCCTGCGGCACCAGGTGATGCCGAGCTTCTCCTCGCTGCCCGAACACGAGCGGCTGGCCCGCGCGGCCGGCTACGAGCAGGTCGGCGCGGTGGACTGGACGGCCGCGGTCGCCAACTCCTGGGATCCGGCATTCGCGCTCGTCCCCAAGGTCGACGGTCCGCGCGCGATGCGCGAGCTGGCCCGGGACCGCGGCGTGGACGTGCTCGGGTTCTTCTATGCCGGCCCGCTGATGTTGAAGGGCTTTGAGACCGGCGCCATGACGTACGGCGCGGTGCGAGCCGTGAAGCCGGAGCCGGAGCCGGAGCCCGCGCAGACGCAGGAGACGGCGCGCCTGTGACCGTCGGCGAATCGCAGGGAGCGACGATGCCCGATCCGCGCGCGGTGATCGACCCGGGCGGGCAGGACCCGCTGGTCGCGCAGATCGCCGTGCTCCTGCGGGAAGTCACCGGCGAGGACGAGCAGTGGCTCGCCGCGCTCGGCCCGCACACCCGCCTGGACGCGGATGTGCTGCTGGAGAGCGTCGAACTCGCGGAACTCGGCGACGCGCTCTGTCGCCGATACGGCGAGCAGGTGGACCTGGTCGGGCACGTGGCGACGCTGGAGCTGGACCAGATCATCGCGCTCACCCTCGCCGACGTGGCCGCTTATGTCGCCTCGCGCACCACCGGAGGCCGCCGGTGAGCAGGTTCCTGTTCGTCACGCTGCCGCTGATGGGCCACGCGCACGCGATCGCCGCGGTCGCCGCGCAGCTCGAAGCGCGCGGCCACGAGGTGACGTGGGCGGGTTCGGAGCGCTTCCTGCGCCCGCTGGTCGGGCCGCACGCACGCGTGCATCCGATCCCGCTGCGCGCCCACCGCGGCGGCCAGGGCGAACTGGGCATGGCCGCCGTCAAATCGCGCTGGGCCGGGTACATCGTGCCGCACGCCCGCACCGCGCTGCGCGGCATCGACCAGGCAGCCGAAGCCTTCCGGCCCGACTTGCTGGCGGTGGATCAGCACGCCGTCGCCGGAGCGCTGATCGCCCATCGCAGGGGTCTGCCCTGGGCCGGCCTCGCGCCGACCACGATGGAGCTGACCCGCCCCTACCGGGCGCTGCCGAAGGTGGAGTCCTGGATCCTCGGCCTGCTCGACGGCCTGTGGACGCAAGCGGGCCTGCCCGGCCTGCCACCGCATGACCTTCGCTTCTCGCCGCACCTGCTGATCGCGTTCACCGGCACCGCGCTGGTCGGCGCGCGGACCGCCGATGAGCTGCCCTGGCTGCGCAATGCCGCCTTCGTCGGCCCGGCACTCGGGCAGCGCGCCTCGGACGACACGTTCCCCTGGCAATGGCTCGACCCCGGCCGCGAGCACGTGCTCGTCACAATGGGCACGCTCTCGATGGACCTGGCCGAGAGCTTCTACCGCCGCATCACGCAGGCACTCGAACCGCTCGGGGACCGGCTTCAGGCGGTCGTCGTCGCGCCGCAATACGCGATCCCCGAGCCGCCCGAGCATGTGCTGGTGGTCCGTCAGGCGCCGATGCTCGACCTGATGCCGCGCCTGGACGCCGTGGTCAGCCACGGCGGCCTGAACACCGTGTGCGAGGCCCTGGCGCACGCGCTGCCCCTCGTGATCGCGCCCATCAAAGGGGACCAGCCGATCAACGCCGCGCAGGTCGCCGCCGCCGGCGCAGGCGTGCGCGTGCGGTTCGCCAGATCCCGGCCGCAGGAGCTGCGCGAGGCACTTGTCACAGTGCTCGACGATGCCTCCTATCGCGCGGCGGCGCGACGCGTGCGCGACTCGTTCCGTGCGGCCGGCGGCGCCGCGGCTGCGGCCGGCCTGCTCGAATCCCTGGCCGCGGCCGGCCGCGGCGCGTCGCGATCGGCACCGGCGCAGGTGCTGCTGTGAACAGTCCCGCTGAAAAGCGTCCCGCACGAAAGAGCGAGGTGACAGATGAAGGTGTCGCGTGACGTCTGGATCGTCTTCCAGCGGCATCTGCTGCTGATGGTCCGCTCGCCGCTCTGGGTCTTCCTGGGCGTGGCGCAGCCGGTGGTGTACATGGCGCTGTTCGCGCCCTTACTCAAGCCGGCCCTCTCCTCGCTCGACAACGGATCGATGGCCGCCGCCTACCGCATTTACATCCCGGGCATGCTGGTCGCGCTGGCCCTCGGCGGCGGTCTGTACGTCGGCTTCGGGCTGCTGGCGGAACTGGGCTCGGGCGTCATCGAACGCGCCAGAGTCACCCCGATCAGCCGGGTGGCGCTGCTGCTCGGCCGGGCGCTGCGCGACGTGGTGACGCTCGCCATCCAGGCGGCCATCATCATCCTGCTCTCGCTCCCGCTCGGGCTGTTCGTCCACGTCGGCGACCTGCTGCTCGCCTACGCGCTGCTCGCGCTGATCTCGCTGACCAGCTCGGCGATCTCCTACGGCATCGCGCTCAAGATCAGCAACGCCGGCGTGCTCGGCCAGGTGATCAACAATCTGGCGCAGCCGCTGATGCTGCTGTCCGGCACGCTGCTGCCGCTCGCGCTGGCCCCGCTGTGGCTGCGCCGCGTCGCCGACTGGAACCCGTTCAGCTGGGCGGTCTCCGGGATGCGCGCACTGTTCGCCGGACACGCCGCCGACGCCGTGGTCTGGCAGAGCATCGCGATCATGGCGGGCGTCGCCGTGCTCGCCCTGGCCTGGTCGGCCCGCCTGTTCACCCGGTCCGTGCGGTGACCGGGCCGGTGGCCGCACCGCTGTCGAACGCGCTGAGCGAAGGAGGATCCCCGTGATCGAGGCCAAGGGCCTGCGCAAGTCGTTCCAAACCCGGCGCCGGCGCAAGACCGCCGTGGTCGAGGCGGTGGCCGGGGTGGACCTGAAGGTCGCCGAGGGCGAGATCTTCGGCTTCCTCGGCCCGAACGGCGCCGGGAAGACCACCACGCTGCGGATGTTCGCCACCTTGCTGCCGCCCGACGACGGCGAGGCCCGGGTGGCCGGCGCTGACCTGCGCACCGAACCGGCCCGGGTGCGCCGCAGCATCGGCTACGTCGCGCAAGGCGGCGGCACCTGGGACGACGTGACGGCGCGTCAGGAACTCGTCCTGCAGGCGCGGATGCACGGCATCGGCAAGGCCGAGGCGCAGGAGCGGGCCGCAGCCGCGCTGGAAGCCTTCAACCTGACCGAATACGGCGACCGCAACTGCAAGACCTACTCCGGCGGCCAGCGCCGCCGCGTGGACATCGCGCTCGGCGTCATCCACCGGCCCAAGGTGCTGTTCCTCGACGAGCCCACCTCAGGGCTCGACCCGCAGAGCCGCGCGCACATGTGGGACCTCGTGCGCAAGCTGCGCGACGAGGGCATGACGGTGTTCCTCACCACGCACTATCTCGACGAGGCCGACGCCCTGTGCGACCGGATCGCGATCATCGACCACGGCGAGGTCGTCGCCGAGGACACCCCCGACGCGCTCAAGCGGGCGATCTCCGGCGACGTGGTGACCGTCGGGCTGACCGGCACCGCGCAGAAGGCGGCGGAGCTGCTGACCGGCCAGCCTTACCTGCGCTCGGTGGAGGCCCGCGACGACGACGAGCTGCGGCTGACCGTCGAGGCCGGGCAGACGGCGATCCCGCAGGTGATGCGGACGCTTGAGGGCGCCGGGATCGAGCTGTCCACCATCGAGCTGCACCGTCCCACGCTCGACGACGTGTTCCTGACCAAGACCGGCCGCTCGCTGCGGGAGTCGTGACGTGAGCGCTCTTCAGCCCGGCGGGGGCCGGGTCGTGGTGACCGGAGGGGCCGGCTTCGTCGGCTCGCATCTGTGCGATCGCCTCCGGGACGAGGGCTTCGCGGTGGTCGCGGTCGACAACCTGATCACCGGCTCGGCCGACAACCTCGCGGCCCGCCGTGAGGATCCGGGCTTCACCCTGGAGGTGTCCGACGTCTGCGATCCCCTCGACGTCCCGGGACCGGTCGACACGGTCCTGCACCTCGCCTCGCCCGCCTCGCCGCGCGACTACGCCCGCTTTCCCATCGAGACGCTGAAGGCGGGGGCGCACGGCACGCTCAACGCCCTCGAACTCGCGCGGCGCAAGGATGCCCGCTTCGTGCTCGTCTCCACCTCCGAGGTCTACGGCGACCCGCTGGTGCATCCCCAGGTCGAGAGCTACTGGGGCAACGTGAACCCGGTCGGCCCGCGCAGCTGTTATGACGAGGCCAAGCGGTTCGCCGAGGCGCTGACGGCGGCGTACCGGGCGAATCTGGGCACTGATACGTCGATCGTGCGGATCTTCAACACCTACGGCCCCAGGATGCGCGCCAACGACGGGCGCGCCGTGCCGAACTTCATCACCCAGGCGCTCGCCGGCCTGCCGCTCACGGTCGCCGGGGACGGTTCGCAGACCAGATCGCTGTGCTACGTGGACGACACGGTGGCCGGGATCATCGCGGCCGCCAGGTCGGGCCACGGCGGCCCGGTCAACATCGGCAACCCGGTCGAGTTCACCGTCCTGGACCTCGCCCGCTTCGTGCGCGACCTGTGCGGCTCCACCTCGTCGATCGACTTCGTCGAGCTGCCCGCCGACGACCCGCGCCTGCGGCGGCCCGATATCGGCCTGGCTCGATCGGCGCTCGGCTGGGAGCCGGTCATCGATATCGAGAAGGGCCTCAAGGCGACCATCGACTGGTTCGCCGCACAGCGCGGCGCGGCGGCGGCGGACACCGACGGAGCCGCTCCGGGATGACGAGCCTTGATACCGACACATCCATGGCGGCGCGGTCGGCCGCCACCCGGCCACCGCGCGCCGCGCCGTCCACGATGAGCGCGGCAGTCGAACCCCCCGCACTTGGACCGACGCTGCGCGAGATCTCCCGGCTGGCCGAGGAACGCCTCGCTCCGCAGGTTCGGGACTATATCGACGGCGGCGCCGGCCAGGAACGCACCCTCGCGGCCAACCTCGCCGCGTTCGATGCCGTGCGCCTCGTTCCGCGCGTGCTGACCGGCGCGGGCCCCGCCGACACCTCGGTGAGCATTCTCGGACGCACCTGGGCGGCGCCGCTCGGCATTGCCCCGATGGCCTATCACACGCTCGTGCACCCGGATGGCGAACTGGCCACAGTGCGCGCAGCCGCCGCCGCGGGCGTACCGACCGTGCTGAGCATGTTCGCCGGCCGCTCCCTCGCGCACGTCGCGTCAGAGGTCGGCTCGCCGCTGTGGATGCAGATTTACTGCCTGCGCGACCGCACCCGAGTAAGGGACCTGATCACACGCGCGCAGGAGTCGGGCGTCGAGGCGATCGTGCTCACCGTGGACGCGCCGGTGCTCGGTCCGCGGCTGCGTGACGTGCGCAACGGGTTCCGCCTGCCGCCCGGCGTGCGCCCGGCCAACCTTCCCGGCATGGACGCCGCCGACCCGGCGGCCCACGCGCTGGCCGAGTTCGACCCGTGGCTCGACTGGAGCGTCATCGGCTGGCTGCGTTCCATCAGCACCCTGCCGATCGTGCTCAAGGGCGTGCTGGCGCCACGAGACGCCGAACGGGCCGTGACCGAGGGCGTGGACGCGCTCATCGTGTCCAACCACGGCGGCCGCCAGCTCGACGGTGCGCCGGCCGCGCTGCACGCGCTGCCCGCGGTCGCCGCCGCGGTCGCCGGAGCCTGCCCGGTACTGCTCGACGGCGGGATCCGCCGCGGCACCGACATCCTCGCGGCGCTCGCCCTCGGGGCCGACGCCGTCCTGACCGGCCGTCCGATCCTGCACGGACTGGCGGTCGCCGGATACGACGGCGCACTCGCGGTGCTCGAAATCCTCAAGCGCGAGCTGCGTGAGGCGATGACCCTCGCCGGCGTCGCCACCGTGGCAGACGTCGAGGCCTTAGATGTCGAGGCCCTGGCAGCCCTGACGACCGTCACCGCACCGCCCGCACCGCCTGTGCCCGTCCCCCCTCCCCACGAGCGCCCCACAGCCTGCGGCCTCTCGAAGGACCGGCTGCACGCCAGCCTTTCCGACCCCGACCTCGACTCGATGGCCTTCCTCAACGAGGTCACCGACCGTTTCCCGGACGCGCTCTCCTTCGCGCCCGGACGGCCGTACCAGGGCTCCTTCGACATCGAGCGCGTATTCGACTACGTGCGCGGCTACCTCGGCCATCTCGCGACGCGCGGACTAGACGCGGAGCAGATCCGCGGCATCCTGTACCAATACGGTCCGGCCGCCGGGCAGATCAGGGACCTGATCGCTGACTCGCTCACCCGGGACGAGCAGATCGACGCCGCCGCGGAATCGATCGTGGTGACCGTCGGCGCCCAGGAAGGCATGCTGCTGACCCTGCGTGCGCTGTTCGCCGATGCCGAGGACCTGCTCCTGGTGTCGACGCCCTGCTACGTCGGCATCATCGGCGCGGCAAAGCTGCTGGGCATCGACTTCGCCGCCGTACGGGAACGGGAGCACGGTCTGGCCGCAGAGGACGTACACGCAGCGATCCTCGCGCAACGCGCACGCGGACGACGGCCACGCGCGCTGTACCTCGTGCCGGACCACTCGAACCCGTCCGGCAACACCCTGTCTCTCGAGGAACGCGGCGCGCTGCTCGACCTCGCCGCGCGCCACGACATCCTGCTGATCGAGGACAGCCCTTATCGCCTGGTCAGCGCCGGACAACGGCTGCCCACGCTCAAGAGCCTGGACCGCGAGCGCCGCGTCGTGCACATCGGCTCCTACGCCAAGTCGGCGTTCCCCGGCGCGCGCCTGGGCTACGTCGTCGCGGACCAGTTGGTTACCGACCCGGCCGGCCGCACCGGCCTGCTCGCCGCCGAGCTGGCCAAGATCAAGAGCATGGTCACCGTCAACACCCCCACCCTGAGCCAGGCCGCGGTGGCCGGCCTCCTGCTCGCCTGCGACGGGCGGCTGTCCGAGGCGAACGCCGAGGCCGCCGCCCACTATCGGGAAAACCTCACCACCCTGCTGGCGGAGCTTGACCGGCACTTCCCGCCGGACACCCGAGCAGCGGCGAACATCGGCTGGAATGCGCCGTCCGGCGGCTTCTTCCTGCGCATGCGGGTGCCGTTCCGCGCGGACGAGGCCGCCTTGACCCGCTCGGCGCGGGACTTCGGCGTGCTGTGGACCCCCATGTCCTACTTCCACCCCGAAGGCGGCGGCGAGCACGAGATCCGCCTGGCCTTCAGTGCCCTGACGCCACCGCGCATCCGGGAGGCGGTGGCCCGGCTCGCGCGCTTCGTCGAGGCCGAGCGCCGCGGGTCGCGGCCCGCGCTCGAACAGGAGGCGACATGACGAACGCGCTCGAAGCGAGCGAGGCGCTGATGGTGCCGTTCGCCGGGGAGGGTTCCGGCGTGGACGAGCTGACCTGGGGTCAGCAGCACATCTGGAACGCCGTGCAGGAACTCGGCTCGCCGATGAACATGTGCGCCGTGCGGGAGCTACCCGCTGGAGCCCGCGTGGCGCAGTTCGCCGAGGAACTGCGTTTCTACGCAAGCCGCTTCCAGTCGATGCGCACCCGTCTGCGGTTGACGCCCGGCGCGCTACCGAAGCAGGAGGTCGTCAGCTCCGGGGAGATCCCGCTGGAGATCATCGACGTCCCCGCGCACGAAGACCCCGGGCAGGTCGCGGAGAAACTGGCCGGGTGGCAGCAGGACACGCCGTTCGACTACGAGCGCGAATTTCCTATCAAAATGACGCTGATCCGCCAGGACGGCGCGCTCACGCACCTGGTGATGGCGCTGTGCCACTTCGCGACGGACGCCGTCGGCGCGATGACGATGTACGACGACTACATCAACCGCGACCCGCGAACGGGCCTCGGTACCACGCCGGTGGCCATGCATCCGCTCGAAATGACCGCGCGGCAGCGCGGCCCCTCGGCCTTGCGCCAGAGCGAGGCGTCCCTGCGCTACTGGGACAGCCTGCTGCGCACCATCCCGATGCGACGCTTCCCCGACCCGGTCGATCCCGCCCCGGACTGCGGCCGCTACGGCCAGGTACGGATGAACTCGCCCGCGCTGCTCCTCGCGCTAAGGGCGATCGGGAACCGCCTGGGCACCGACGTGAGCACCGCACTGCTCGGCGTCGTCGCGGTCGGCGTGGCACGTGTCGCCGGGATCAACCCGGTCGTCGCGCAGATGATGGTGAGCAACCGGTTCCGGCCCGGGTTCGCGCAGATCGTCAGCAACGTCAGCCAAGCCGGCCTGTTCGTCGTCGATGTCGCGGACATCACCGTGTCCGAGGCGATCATGCGTTCGCGTCAGGCCTCGATGAAGGCCTACAAGCACGCCTATTTCGACTTCGCACTCTGGAAAGACCTGGTGGCGCGGGTCAACCGGGACCGCGGCGGCATCGTCGACCTCAAGTGCTACTACAACGACCGGCCCTCCCAGCGCCGGATCGACCCCGCCGCCGCCCCGGTCACCGTCGCCGAGATCGAGGCGGCCCTGCCGAGCACCAGCGCGCCGCAATGGAGCGAGCTGCCGTTCTTCAACGAGCGGCTGATGGTGACCATCGACGACGTGCCGGGCGCGATAGGGCTCATCGTGCTCGCCGACACCGCGTGGGTCCCCAGGAGCCGGATGGTGCGGCTGGCCCGCGAACTCGAATCGCTCGCCGTCGAGGCAGCCCGCGACCCGGACTTGAGCACCGGTGTGCGCGCCGATGCCCCCGCCGAACAACTTCAGGCACGGTGAGGTCGGTTATGCAGACCATGGTCGCCCTGGCCGAACTCTTCTCGCCGGAAGGCAGGAAGGACCCGTACCCCTTCTACGCCCGGCTGCACGAGCTTGGGCAGGCGTGCGCGCTCGATCCGGCGGTCGACCGGTACTCGGCCGTCGCACACGGTTATGAGGCCGTCGAGCGGGTGATGCGTGACCCGGTGTTCCGGATGCTCGACTACGCATACCTCGATCAGCGCATCGGCGGCCAGGGAGAACTCTGGCGACGGCGCCCCTCGCTGCAGACCTTGCAGCGCACCGTCTTCTTCCTCAACCCGCCAGACCACACGCGGCTGCGCAGACCCCTCGCGCAGGCGTTCAGCGCGCGCCGAGTCGCAGCCCTCGAACCCGCGCTCATCGAGTTGGTCGAGCGGCGGCTCGACCACCTGGCGAAGCTCGGCGCCGCAGGGGCGCGACTGGACTTCATGGAGCACTTCGCCTACCCGGTCCCGAGCGACGTGATCGGCGAGCTGATGGGCGTGCCCGAAGCGGACCGAAGCTGGTTCCCCGCGCGCTCCGAGCCCTTCTCGTTGGTCCTGGAACCCGGGCCGCACAACTGGCGGCACCTCATCAACGGCGACCGGGCCGCGCAGGAGCTGACCGCCTACTTCGGGAAACTGGTCGCGCAGCGCCGGGCCGAACCCCGAGACGACCTGATCAGTGCCCTGGTCGAGGCACAGCGCGGCGGCTCGGCCGACATCAGCGACGAGGAACTGGTAGCCAACCTGCTCGGCCTCTACAACGCCGGCTTCCTCACCAGCGTGCACTCGATCGGCAACGGATTGATGCTGCTGTGCCAGCGGCCCGCGCTGCGCGCCGAACTCGAGGCCCAGCCCCGGCTCGCGGCCGCCTATGTCGAGGAGATCCTGCGCTTCAAGACGCCCGTGCAGTTCGGCGTGCGGTGGGCGGCGCAGGACACCGAGATCATGGGCATCGACGTGCCGGCCGGGGGAGAGGTGCTGGTGCTGCTCGGTGCGGCCAACCGGGACCCGCGCCGCTTCGCCGAACCCGACCGCTTCGACCCGCACCGGCCCGACAACCATCCCATGTCATTTTCGGTCGGACCGCATTACTGCCTCGGCGCGGCGCTGAGCCGGCTGGAGATTCAGCTCGCGCTGCCCCGGCTGCTGCGCCGCTTCCCGAAGCTCGCCATCGCGGGCGAGCCGCGCACGCTCGACCTGATGACCTTTCACGGCTACGAGAAGATCCCCATCACCGTCGAGTAACCCGCCGAACGCACCGCCGGTCCGATCAGCCGAGGAAGGAACGCCGTGGAGAACCCGTTCGACGAGTGGGACTGGCACGACCCGGACGCGTTGGATGCCAAATTCGAGTCGTTCACCGCGAACATCGCGACGTTCGACACCCTGGACACCGTCGCGCCGACGCCCCCGGGCGACCGGGCCGCGCTGCGCGCGGCCGGCATCACGGGAATCGAGTTCGCCGCGTTCAAGACTCAGCACCCGGAAGGACTGGCCACCGACCTGGTGAGCGTGCGCGCGCGCAAGCACGGCTCAGCCGGCACGGAGCCAGGCGGCACGCCGCTCGAGGCGGCGGCCGATTCCGAAGCCCCCTTCGTCACTCACCGCGGCCCGATGTACCGGGTCGACGGAGAGAGCCTGTTCACCGAGCTCGACATCGCCGAACCGCTGCCGTTCGACGACGACAGCCTGGATTGGGTCTACGCGGAACACCTGATCGAGCATGTGCCGCTACCCATCGCGGTCCGCTGGCTCAAGGAGGTGCGCCGAGTCCTCGCGCCGGGCGGTCTGCTGCGCCTGACCACCCCGGACCTGGCGGTCTACGTCGAGGGCTATGGCGGCGGCGGCTTTTTCGCCAAGCACCGCAGGCGGCTCGCCATGGTCCGAGTCGGATCGCCCATGCCCGCGCGCCGAGCGTTCATGATCAACCAGATCTTCTACCACTTCGGGCACCGCTGGATCTACGACGCGGACGAGTTGCGCTTCGTCCTCGGCGAAGCCGGATTCGACGCCGAGCAGATCACCTTGTGCGGCTTCCGGACCGGCACCCGGCCCGATGTGGCGGACTTGGACACGAGCATGCGCAGCGACGAGTCCATCTACATCGAGGCCGTGGCTTAGCTTGTTCTTTAACTGGGCGCGGCGTAGTGCTCTTCGAGCGTGAGTGCGCGTTTCTCGGTCTTGCCTACGTCGTGAACGGGGGCTTTGACCTTGTTCTTCGATCCGGCGGGCCGTCCCGGGCCGGGTGTGCAGGTTTTTGGCGCACGGGCGAGTTCGGGCAGGTCGGCGCGGATGTTGCGAAACCCGCGGCGGACCCTGGCAGGGGTGAGCTTCTCTGCGGGTAGCGGCTGCTCCCAGGGGCGGCGCAGGTCAGCGGCCAGCGCCCTGGCCAGCTGCAGCTGGGTGTGCGCGGCGATCACGAGCCAGGTCCAGCGGTCGGCGGCCTCGGGCGAGCGCAGCTTCGGTCTGGTCCATCCCAGGGTCTGCTTCAGGAACCTGAAGGTGTGTTCGAGGTCGAACCTGCGCAGGTACATCGTCCAGCACGCGGTGATCAGGTCCTGGTCGGCGGTCGGATCGGAGCACCATAGCCAGACCGGGTCGGGGTCTCGATGTGCGGGCAGGCGCTCGACTTCGAGCCGGATCACCGTTCCGGGCACGATCGGCAGCTCGCCGTCGTGGCCGATCCATCCCGCGCGATGGGTCAGCGTGGGATGCAGGCCTCGCCATGCCTTGATACAGGCCATGCCGTATCGGCGTGTTGACGCACTGGTCGTGGCGTCGGGCGCGCTCCAGGTGTCGGGGTCGGCGAGATGGAACCTGGGTCCGTGCCGGGTGGGACGGCCGGGCTTGCCGCGGGGGTCGGGCTTCGCGTCGTGGCGGTAGACCCGGTCGCTGCGCACCCGCGCGACCATCAGGACCGGGAGATCCGCGAGCAGGAAGGCCAGGCGCGCGACGTCGTAGCCGGCGTCGGCGACCACCATGACCAGCGGATCGCCCGGGACCCAGCGGCCGACGTCGATGAGCCTTGCGATGACCGAGCGCAGCTGGCCGGCGGTGACCTCGGTCGCGTCGTCGGCAGGTGTGAGCCTGACGGCGTCAAGCAGCGCGGTCCACGAGGTGGGACCACTCTCCAGGGCCGCGACGAAAGAGTACGGCCATCCCGGGATGAACTGATCCTTGCTGCGCCCGCGCCCGTAGGTGTGGCAAAACAGCCGGTCAGGGCTTGTCTGCGCGGCGGGGCGCAGCCAGTTGCTGACATCGACGGCAAGGGTGATGCGCCCGTCCCGCCTCGTCGGCAGCGGCACGTTCACCAGAGCGCGGCGCAACCGCTCGGGCTCCAGGTCGCCGAGGTTGAGCGCCGCGTACATCCCGCCGTGGCTGCGACGGTGCTCAGCGGCGAGAGACAACTCCACCAGGGCCTTGACGGGACCTTCGGCACACAGCAGCGCGTCGGTCAGCTCGAACAGCGCGTCCTCACGGGCGTACAGGCTGGCATAGAAGTCCTGGCGAAACCGGGACAACACGCCGAACGAATCGACAGCCGGACAGGCCGGGATGACACTGGACACGGCGACCGCCTTTGTCACGCAGGGTGCTTAGATCACTCCCAGCGTGCACGGCGGTCGCCGCCTACGTCCCAGAAAACACCAGTTCACCTGCGGAAACACCCGGCGACGTAAAAGAACAAGCTGAGGGCAGGGTCCGGAACCCTTGCGCCGACAAGACCTTTACTGCGAAAGTGCAACACCACTCCTCCCCTTGACACCGGCCGGAGCCGACAGCACTCTGACACGGATGTCCAGTAATCGAAGTCGCCGACGCCGAGGCCGCCCACCGCGCCCTGCACGCAGGCACCCTGGCCTGCCCGTCGTGCCGCTCCGGCCGTCTGCGCCCATGGGGCCACGCCCGCGCCCGCACGCTCACCGCGTCGGCCGAAGCGCGCCTCGCGCTGCGCCCCGAGCGCGGCCGGTGCCGCGCCT
>DASUAR010000060.1:0-2748 GCA_035763685.1 Actinocrinis sp.
CGTGGTCGGCGCCACGCCGTCGGCGAAATCGGCCGAGTGCGGGGTGGTGGCGGTCATCCGCGCTCCCAGAAGCTCGGGCCGACCGGCTGGTCGAAGTCGCTCTTGGCGACCAGGTAGCCGTCGGCGTCTACGGTGATCGGCAGCTGCGGCAGCGAGCGGGCCGCCGGACCGAAGATCACCTTGCCGTCCTCGGACAGGTCGAAGGTGGACTGGTGGCACGGGCAGAGCATGTGATGCGTCTGCTGCTCGTACAGCGACACCGGGCACCCGACGTGCGTGCAGATCTTCGAGAACGCGACGATGCCCTGGTAGCTCCAGTCACGCTCCTTCTGCGACTTGATGTCCGCCGGGTTCATGCGCACCAGCAGGATCGCCGACTTGGCCATCAGGTCGTTGAGGTCCTCGCCGGCGCTCAGCGCGGCCTCGGGCCGCCCCTGCACCAGCGAGCCGATGGTGATGTCCTCCGGCTTGATGCCCTGGCCGGTGCTGCCGTCGAGCGACACCGTCATGTCGTTGATGATCCGCTCGTTGGGCTTCCACGCGGTGCTGCGCAGCGAGTCGCCGGGCAGCGGGCCGAGGTCGCGCAGCATCCACAGCGCGGGCAGCGGCAGCACCGCGAGCGCGCCGAGCAGGGTGCGCCGGATCAGCGGGCGGCGCTTGATGCCGGAGTCCTCGACGCCCTGGCGGAACTCGGCCGCGGCCTGCGCCTTGGTCTCGGTGTCCGACTCGAGCGGGTGGCGTTCCTGGGGGAACTCCACGTCCGTCATCAGGGTCCTGGCCCAGTAGACGGCTCCGGCGCCCAGCGCGAACAGCGCGATGCCCAGCAGCAGGCCGAGGGCGAAGTTCGACGCGGAGACCGCGCCGATCGGGAAGAAGTTCACCACCGCGGTCCTGGGCACCTCGGTATAGGCGACCATGACGCCGATCGTGCACAGCGCGGAGAGCGCGAACAGGCCGGCGACCTGGCGCTCCTTGCGCTTGGCGACCTTCTCGTCGATGTCCGAGGCACGCGGCCGGTGCGGCTCGAGGCCGGGGTCGGCGAACGGGTCCTGCGGCAGCGCTACCTCGTGGCCGTGGCCGTCGGCGTGCTCTTCCACCCGGACGGGGCTGTGCTCGTCGTAGCCGAGCTCCGTCATGTTCGGGTGATTCCTCTCTTCAGCAGTCATCGCTCTCGATCACTTCCCCGCCTTGCCCGCGGCCGCGTTGGCGACCTTCTGCGCGGAGGCCTTCGTGGTGTGCGCCGCGATCCAGACCGCGCACAGCAGCAGCGCGATCAGCCCGATGGTCCAGATGAACAGGCCTTCGGAGACCGGCCCGAGCCGCCCGAGGCCCGCGCCGCCGTAGTTCGGCTCGTTACGGCTGGAGACCAGGTACGAGATGATCGCCTTCTTCTCGGCCGGCGGAATCACCTTGTCGTTGAACACCGGCATGTTCTGCGGGCCGGTCAGCATGGCCTCGTAGATCTGCTGCGGCGTGGCGCCGGTGAGCTTCGGCGCGAACTTGCCGTCGGTCAGCGCGCCGCCCTGGCCCGCGAAGTTGTGGCACTGCGAGCAGGTCTGCCGGAACAGCTGGCCGCCGAGCGCGACCGCGTTCTGGTCGAAGGCGAACTGCGAAGGGGCCGGGATCTGCGGGCCGCCGCCGAGCGACTGCACAAACGCCGCCATGTCCTGGATCTGCTGCGTGCTGAAGATGTTCGGCTTGGCCTCGACCTGCGCGCCGAGCTGCTTGGCCGGCATCCGCCCGGTGGAGACCTGGAAGTCGACCGAGGCCGAGCCGACGCCGATCAGCGACGGGCCGAGGTTGGTGCCCTCGGCGGCCTTGCCATGGCAGCTTGAGCAGGACGACGTGTACAGCGCCTTGCCGTTGGCGATCTGCTGCGCCGCGCTCTCCCCCGTGTCCGCGCTGGCGGAGGGGGAGACGAAGGCGGCGAACAGCGCGCCGGCGAAAGCCAGCCCGAGCGCCAGGACGACGAACGCTGCCAGTGGGTGGCGTCGCCGCGTGGAGAGCGATTTCACGACTTGGTTTCCCTCATCAGGCTTGCGTCCGTTGGTTACTTGATCACGTAGATGACGCTGAACAGGCCGATCCACACGACGTCGACAAAGTGCCAGTAGTACGACACGACGATCGCGGCAACTTCCTGATCATGGCTGAATCTTCGGGCTTTGTAGGTGCGCCCCATCACCATGAGGAAGGCGAACAGACCTCCGGTCACGTGCAGCCCGTGGAACCCGGTGGCCAGGTAGAAGGCGCTGGTCCAGGCGTTCTCCGAGATCGGATGCCCGTCCTTGATCAGGGAGGAGTACTCGTAGACCTGCAGCGAGATGAAGATGGCGCCCATGACGAAGGCCAGGGCGTACCACTCGCGCATGCCGTACCGCATGACGTTGAGGAGCGAACCGGTCCGGGAGACCTGGTGCTTCTCCGCGGCGAACACCCCAAGCTGGCAGGGCAGCGAGGACATCAGGAGGATGAATGTGTTCACGGCGGACAGCGGCACGTTCAGGTGCCCCGCGCTCGCCTTGAATCCGTCCAGTCCGCCGTCGCCCACCACCGAGCGAAGCGTGAAGTAGATCGCGAACAGCGCCGCGAAGAACATCAGCTCGGAGGCCAGCCAGACGATCGTCCCGACGCTGACCAGGTTGGGCCGGTTGGGCACCCGGGGCGCGGGTGCGGCTTGGGTTGCTGTTGCTGTCGCCACGGCGGCCATTATGGTCCCTGCCCCGATCGGCCCGACGCAGGGGGTCC
>DASUAR010000061.1:0-2764 GCA_035763685.1 Actinocrinis sp.
CGTGCTCTCCGACTTCAAGGGCGGCGCGACCTTCGCCGGCATGGCCGAGATGCCGCACACCGCGGCGGTCATCACCAACCTGGCCGACGACCTGACCATGGTGGACCGCATGCGCGACGCCATCGTCGGCGAGATGAACCGCAGGCAGGAGATGCTGCGCGACGGCGGCAACTTCAAGAACATCCACGACTACGAGAAGGCCCGCGCGGCCGGCGCGGCACTGACCCCGATGCCGAACCTGGTGATCGTGCTCGACGAGTTCTCCGAGATGCTCACCGCCAAGCCGGAGTTCCTCGACCTGTTCATCCAGATCGGCCGCATCGGCCGATCGCTGGGCGTGCACCTGCTGCTGGCATCGCAGCGCCTTGAGGAAGGCAAGCTGCGCGGCTTGGACACCTACCTGTCCTATCGGCTGGGCCTGAAGACCTTCTCGGCGGCCGAATCGCGGGTCGTGCTCGGGGTTCCGGACGCCTTCACGCTGCCCTCGATCCCTGGTTCGGGATATCTCAAGACCGTGGGCCAGGAGGGTGGCAACCCGGCCGGCACCCGGTTCAAGGCCGCGTACGTGTCAGGGCCCTACCGTCCGCAGACCCGCACCACGGTGGCCCGCAAGCTGGACCACCGGCGCCCGACGCTGTTCACCTCGAACTTCCAGGCTCCGCCGCGGGTGGAGGAGCAGGTCGTCGCCGCTCCGGTGAAGGAGGAGGACGACGCGCTGGTCGACACGGTGCTGGACGTGCTGGTGCGGCAGATGGAAGGCCAGGGCCTGCCGGCGCACCAGGTGTGGCTGCCGCCGCTGAGCGAGCCGCCGACGCTGGACCAGCTGATGCCGGGCCTGCAGGTGACGCCGCAGCGCGGACTGGCCGCCACCGAGTACTCGGGCGCGGGCCGGCTGCTGGTGCCGATCGGCATCGCGGACAAGCCGATCGAGCAGAAGCGCGAGCTGTACCAGATCGATCTTTCCTCCGCCGCCGGCCACGCGGTGGTCATCGGCGGTCCGCGCACCGGCAAGTCGACGATGGTACGCACGATCCTGATGGGCCTGGCGCTCGGGCACACCCCGCAGGAGGTGCAGTTCTTCGCGCTGGACTTCGGCGGCGGCTCGCTGTCGGGCCTGGCCGGGCTGCCGCACACCTCCGGCATCGGCGGACGCCTGGACGTCGACGTGGTGCGCCGCGTCATCAGCGAGGTCGTCTCGATCCTGGACAAGCGCGAGGAGTCCTTCCGCCGCCACGGCATCGACTCGATCGGCACCTTCCGGGCCCGCCGGGCCCGCGGCGAGCTGCCGGACGAGCCGTTCGGCGACGTGTTCCTGGTGGTGGACGGCTGGGCCACGCTGCGCGCGGACTTCGAGGCACTGGAGCAGGACATCCTCGAGATCGCGCAGCGCGGCCTCGGCTTCGGCGTGCACGTGATCATCACCGCGGCGCGCTGGCCGGAGATCCGCCCGCAACTCAAGGACGCCATCAACACCCGTATCGAGCTGCGGCTGGGTGACCCGATGGAGTCCGACATCGACCGCAAGGTCGCGGTCAACGTCCCGACCGGAACCCCCGGCCGCGGCCTGACCAAGGGCAAACTGCACTTCCTCGGCGCGCTGCCACGCATCGACGGGGTCGAGGACCCCACCGATCTGGCCGACGGGGTGGCAAAGGCAGTGCACGCGATCGCGGACGCGTGGCAGGGCCCCATGGCGCCGAAGCTGCGGATGCTGCCGCTGATGGTGCCCTACACGGATCTGCCCGCCGCGGCGGCCCGGCCGAACCAGGTCGTCCCGCTCGGCGTGGACGAGACCAGGCTGGAGCCGGTGTACCTGGACTTCAACGCGGACCCGCACTTCCTGCTGTTCGGCGAGGGCGAGTCCGGCAAGACCAGCGTGCTGCGGACGCTGGTTCAAGGCATCAGCGAGGCCTACACACCGCAGCAGGCCCGCATCCTGGCGGTCGACTATCGCAGGTCCCTGCTCGGTGCCATCCCCGAGTCGCATCAGCTCGCTTACTGCGCGGCCGCTCCGGCGGTGCAGAGCGTGCTGGCGGAGGTCAAGCCGTTCCTGGACAAGCGCCAGCCCGGCCCGGACGTGACCGCGGAGCAGTTGCGCACCCGCTCGTGGTGGACGGGCCCGGAGATCTTCGTGATCGTGGACGACTACGACCTGGTGGCCACGCCCGGCGGAAACCCGCTCGGGTCGCTCGGTGAGTATCTGCCGATGGCACGCGACCTCGGGTTCCACCTGATCATCGCGCGGGCATCGGGCGGTGCGGGACGTGCGCTGTTCGAGCCGCTGATCCAGCGGATGCGCGAGACCCGCCAGCCCGGCCTGGTGCTCTCCGGCGAGCGCGACGAGGGCCAGCTGATCGGGCAGGTGCGGCCGAGCCAGCAGCCACCCGGCCGCGGCACCCTGATCTCCCGCAAGCACGGCACGATCCTGGTGCAGACCGCGCACATCCCGCCGGTGATGTGACGCGGCGCGCGGCAGCCACGAGAACCACGACAACGCATTCGCCCCTCTCGGCCTTCGGGCCAGGAGGGGCGAGTGTTTTTCGGGCCTTGTCGGGCGCGGCCGAGGCGGCGCGGAAGGGCTCGAATTCGAACTCGAGCTCGAACTCGAACTCGCGGAGTCGGGCCGTTATCGCCGCTAGGCGGTGTTGGGGAATGTATCAAGGCAACGATCCGGCCGCCGCTTTGTCGGGGATCGTGATGGCGAATCGCCACGCGCCGCCAGGCGCAGATGGTTCACTGCGCGACGAGCCTGGGCGTGCGGCCG
>DASUAR010000062.1:0-17600 GCA_035763685.1 Actinocrinis sp.
CGCGCTCAGCGACGGCGGGAACCACAGCTTGTAGTGCGGGTCGCGGCCGGCGAAGACGGTCTTGGCGTCCGGGATGAAGACGTAGCTCCACTCGGTCGCGCCGGTCACCAGCGCCTGGGTCTCGGTGTCGTTGCCGGTGTACGTGCTGTAGCGCAGTTCGGCGACCTTCGGCAGCGCCTGCCAGTAACCGCTGCCGCGCGCGTCGAGGGTGATGGTCTGCGGGGTGAAGGTCTTGAGCGCGAACGGGCCGGTGCCGACCGGCTGGGTCACCGTGTCCGTCGTCGGGTCCTTCATCGCGGACCAGATCTTCTTCGGCACGACGAAGGTGGACAGCACCTTGGCCTGGATCACGTACACGGACTGGGTGAAGGTGACCTTCACCTGGTTGCCGGAGACGCCGACCGTGTCGATCGGCAGCGCGTTGGAGTTCAGCGCGGTGTACTGCTTGAGGATCTGGAACGAGTAGGCCACGTCGTCCGGGGTCATCGCCGAGCCGTCGGAGAACTTGACCCCGTCGCGCACGGTGAAGCTGACCGACTTGTAGTCGGTGGACCAGTTCCACGCGGTGGCCAGCCAGGGCGTCGGCTTCGAGTTCGGGTCGGTCAGGTTGACCATCGCGAGGGGTTCGTAGATGACGTACCGGTAGCCCAGGTGCGAAGCGGCCGAGGTGGCCAGGTACGGGTTGTTGTTATCCTTTTCGGAAGCTCCGTCGGGCATGCTGATGTTCAGAACACCGGACGCGCTGGTTTTGCCGCCGTTCGATGTGCCCGACGAATTGCCGCCGCAAGCGGTCAGCGTGGCCAAGGCCATACTGCCCGCGAGGAAGGCGGTGATTGAGCGGTTCACACGCATGGGTCCTCATTTCGACGTGGCTTGTCACTGTGGAGTGCGCTCGCCGTACGTATGGGGGCTGCCGCCTCGGGCGCCTGGCACGCGCCGGAAGCGGTGTGTGACTGGTCGGGTGGGGGCGTTGGCGCGCCCCCGCCTGACTTGTCATGCGTTGCTGAGCGGATCAGTGGATTCGAGCACTGGTTGAGCGTGGGTGAATCAGCGTGCTGTGCTGTACTGCGCTGTGTGGTGCCGTGCTACGTGTTGCGGGCTGTGGTGGAGCCCCGGGTGACGAACTTGGTGGGCAGCACGATCGGGTCGACGGTCAGCGCGGTCCCGTCGAAGTGGCCCATGAGCGCGCGGGCCGCGGTCTCCCCCATTTCGCGCAGCGGCTGGTGCACCGTGGTCAGCGGCGGATCGGTGTACGAAGCCTGCGGTACGTCGTCGAAGCCGACGACGGCCACGTCGTTCGGCACGTGCAGACCGGCCTCGCGCAGCGCCTGGATCGCGCCGGCCGCGGACAGGTCGTTGTGTGCGAACACCGCGTCGAACCCCGGTTCGCTCGCCTGGACGCGGCCCGAGCGCCGGCCGGCCGTGAGCAGCCGCCCGATCTCGGCGTGTCCGCCCTCGAAGTTGAAGTCGCCGTTCACCACCCGCCAAGGCTCGAGCGGCAGCCCGGCCTCGGCGTAGACCTCGGCGAATCCGCCCAGCCGTTCCTGGGTGCAGCCCAGCTGCGCCGGGCCGCTGACCACGACCGGCCGGGTGCGGCCGATCGCGAGCAGGTGGCGGGCGGCCTCCTGTGCCCCGGCCCGGTTGGTGGTGGCCACCGAGGGGAACTCCGGCTGGTGGCCGCGATCATCGATGAGCACGACCGGCAGCCCGCCGCGGTGCAGTCCCGCGATGAACTCCAGGGTGCCCTCGGGCTCGATGACCAGCAGCCCGTCGAAGGACTTGGCAGAGGCCTGCGACGCGAAGCGCTGTAGCGACTGCTCGCCCTTGCTGCAGCTGAACACCAGCAGGCCGTAGCCCTCGTCCTCGACCGCGTCGGCGACGCCTTGCAGCACTTCGCCGATCCACGGCCAGCTGAGCGAGGGGACCAGCATGCCGAGCACGCGAGTGCGTCCGCGGGCCAGGCTCACCGCGCCGGCGCTCGGCACGTAGCCGAGTTCCTGGATGACCCGGCGGACCCGGGCGGCGGTCGACGGGTCGAGTTCGCCCTTGCCGTTGAGCACTCGGGAGACCGTGGTCTTGCTGACGCCGGCGCGGGCGGCGACGTCGGCCATCGTGATCGGCACGGCGGGCACCTCCTCACCTCGTTGTCAGGACACTGGGAACGCTTCGACCTGGCAGGTCGCGATTTCGGAGCGGTCCGGGCTCAAGCCCGGAACCGATTCCGGAACCGGTTCCGTGGCGAGAATGAAACCGGGCCGCGGCGATCGAGTCAAGACCCCGAACAATACGGCCGGGTAACGGTGCGCACCTTTGGCGACGTTTCCCGAGTTCGGGCGCGGGACTTGACAGCGGACCGGGCCGACCGGGAACCTGCACGCGGGGAGAGCGCTCTCCTACGGGCTGTGGAAAGATGGCGGCATGAGCAAAGACCGCCACGCTCCCGGCACCACGCCCACGCTGGAGCATGTCGCGAAGGTCGCCGGGGTGTCCCGGGCGACGGTGTCCCGGGTGATCAACGGCATCCGCAACGTCGATCCCCAACTGCAGGAGGTCGTCCGCGCGGCGGTGGAGCAGACGGGCTACGTTCCGAATCAGGCGGCCAGATCGCTGGTGACCCGCCGGACGAACTCGGTGGCGCTCGTGGTCTCAGAGGCCGAACACCGCACGTTCGACGACCCGTTCCTCGGCCGCATCTTCACCGACCCGTTCTTCGGGCGGCTGGTCAGCGGAATCATGGGGGTGCTGCGGCCGCGCGGGGTCACCCTGGTGCTGATGCTGGCGGAGAACGACGCCGCCCGCACGCAGTTGATCGGCTACCTCAAGCAAGGGCACGTAGATGGCGTCATCCTGATCTCGTCGAACGTGGACGACCCGCTGCCCGGCCTGCTCACGGATGCGCGATTGCCGGCGGTGCTCTCGCAGCGCCCGGTCAAGCCACTGCCGATCAGCTATGTCGACGCGGCGCAGAGCACGGGAGCGAAGCTGGCCGCCGAGCGGCTGATCGAGCGCGGATGCCGGCGGGTCGCGACCATCTGCGGGCCGTTGGACATGACGGCCAGCCAGGACCGTCTCGCCGGTTTCCGCGACACGATGGCGAGGAACGGTCACGCGTACGTCCCGGCGGTCGAGGGCAACTTCACCCAGGAGACCGGCGAGCGGGCGATGCTGCAACTGCTGGAGAAGGACCCTGACATCGACGGGGTCTTCGTGGCGAACGACCTGATGGCGCTCGGCGCGGTCCTCGCCCTGCGCGACGTCGGGCGCAGGGTCCCGGAGGATGTGGCGGTCATCGGGTTCGACGACAGCAACGTCGCGCTGATGAGCCGCCCGCCGCTGACCACGATCCGCCAGCCACTCGAGGACATGGCGGCGCAGATGGCGCGGCTGCTGCTCACCCACATCGACAATCCGGAGAGCAAGCCGACGTCGGTGATCTTCGAGCCGACGCTGGTCGTGCGCAAGTCTGCGTGACGGCGAGTCGCGAACGGGCGGCCCCGGGAAACTCGCGGGATGTTTCAGGAGTCTGTTTTCAGTGGTCCGCTCTCAGCAGTCTGCTAGGGAGAGCGGTCTCCGACATGAACGCTCCGCTGCGGGCGCGGCACGCTGCGCTCTTGACTCAGCAGCCGCTCACGAGTTAAATCACTCCGCGAAGTAAGTCTGGCGGCGCGCGTACATCGCAAGGCGGAGCAGTGTGCGCGTGCCGCCAGTCCCTTCGCAGCCCGGCGGCGCCCGGGTGCCCGGGCGGCTGGAACTCCTGCTACGAACGCGGCGCAGGCAGCTAGGCGGTGTTGGGGAATGTATCAAGGCAACGATCCGGCCGCCGCTTTGTCGGGGATCGTGATGGCGAATCGCCACGCGCCGCCAGGCGCAGATGGTTCACTCCGGTTGTCTGTGGGCGTTTCGGCCGTGCGTCCAGGCGAAGTCGATCACCGGATTCGCCCCTTGAGACATTCCCCAACACCGCCTAGCTCGTTTCGTCCCTAGCCGCGGGCGGTCGCCGAGGCCGGGCCGGACGTGGCCGCCGGGGCGGGAGCCGGACCGGTGGACCCGCGCACGACGAGTTCGGGTTCGAACAGCAGCTCGTCCGCGGTGACCGTAGCACCTTCGATCTGGCCGACGAGCATCGCGACGGCGGCGCGGCCCATCGCCTCGATCGGCTGGCGAACCGTGCTCAGCGGCGGGTCAGTGCAGCTCATCAGCGAGGAATCGTCGTAGCCGACGACCGAGAGCTGGTCCGGCACGCGCCGGCCGGACCGCCGGGCAGCCCGTACCGCACCGAGCGCGATCAGGTCGCTGCCGCACACGATGCCGGTGATGCCGCGCGCGATCAGCCTCGATGCCGCCGCCTGGCCGCCTTCCAACGAGAACATCGCGCGCTCTATCCAGTCGGCCTCGTACGCCAGGCCGCTGCTCGCCATCGCCGCTTCGAACGCCGCCTGCTTGCGGCGCGAGGGCATGTGGTCGGCCGGGCCGAGGATCAGGCCGATGCGCTCGTGGCCCAGCGCCGCGAGGTGGCCGAACGCCTGCTCGACCGCCACGGCGTCATCCGTGGAGACTCGCGGGAAGTCGAGGTGCTCGGCCGCCGCGTTCACCAGAACGACCGGCAGCCGCAGCTCCAGCAGCTTCAGGTAGTGCTGGTGCGGAGCGTCCGCCTCGGCATAGTGGCCGCCGGCGAATACGACGCCTGACACCTGCTGGTCCAGCAGCATCTCGACGTAGTCCGCCTCGGACAGTCCGCCGGCGGTGCGCGTGCACAGCACCGGGGTGAAGCCGCGCTGCGCGAGCGCTCCGCCCACCACCTCGGCCAACGCCGGGAAGATCGGGTTCTGCAGTTCCGGCAGCACCAGGCCGATCAGCCGGGCGCGTTCGCCGCGCAGCTGGGTCGGCCGCTCATAGCCGAGCACGTCAAGCGCGGTCAGGATCGCGGCGCGCGTCCCCTCCGCCACCCCGGGTTTGCCGTTCAAGACCCGGCTGACCGTGGCCTCGCTGACCCCGGCCTTCTTCGCCACTTCCGCAAGTCTTCGCGACATGCCGCAAGAATACCGCATCGCGTTGCAAGTGGCTGCAAGTCCACCGTTGCGATTGTCAACGATTTGCAGCGCACTGTAGGTACCGTCAGCGGCTCTTCGCCGGGCATTACCGGCCGCGACACCTGTGGGCCACGAATGCTCGCTTTGGTGTGCGGTGGACATCCGGCAGCACAGGTCACAGGAGCCCCTCATGCCCGACCCCAAGTCGCCCCAGGCCGCGTCACCGCGGCCCACCTCTCCACTGTCCCGGCGCCGCTTTCTCGGCACCGCCGCCGGAACCGCCGCCGCGGCCGGCGCGCTGCCGCTGCTCTCGCCCACGATGGCCGAGGCGCTCGCCGAGCCGGCCGGACGCGGTTCGCTCGACGAGATCGAGCATGTCGTGATCCTGATGCAGGAGAACCGGTCCTTCGACCACTACTACGGCACGATGAGCGGCGTGCGCGGCTTCGGCGATCGTGCGGCCGTGCGGCTGCCGTCCGGCCGGGACGTTTTCCACCAGCCGGCCGCCGCCCGCCCCGACGGCGGCTACCTGCTGCCCTTCCACGTGGACACGCGCAAGGTGGACGGCCAGGATCTCGGCGACCTGGACCACAGCTGGACCGGCACGCACGCGGCCTATGACAGCGGCCGGTACGACCAGTGGATCGCCGCGAAGTCGCAGATGACGATGGGCTACTTCACCGAGAGCGACATCCCGTTCCACCGCGCGCTCGCCGACGCGTTCACCATCAGCGACGCTTACCACTGCTCGATTCAGGGTCCGACGACGCCGAATCGCTTGTACCTGTGGACCGGCACGATCGACCCGGACGGCGTCGCAGGCGGCCCGGTCATCTACAACCCCGACGACTATCTTCCGGTGCTGAGTTGGACGACGTATCCCGAGCGGCTTCAGTCGGCCGGGATCTCGTGGCGCGTTTACGCGAACAACGAGGTCGGCGACGATCCGTCCGGGCATCCGTTCGTCGGCGACTACGGCGACAACCCGCTGTGGCTGTTCCAGGCCTACCACGACGCGCTGGCGTCTTCGGACCCGAAGGTCCGCCAACTCGCCGAGCGCGCGGGCGTATTCGAGTCCTGGCAGCCGGACTCCGGCCAGGGTAAGAGCACGAAGCACGTGCTCGCCGACTTCATCGCGGACATCAAGGCCGGCACGCTTCCGGCGGTCTCGTGGGTCGTCGCGCCGTACGGGTACTGCGAACACCCGGCGGCGCGGCCGGTCGATGGCGCCGCGTACACGCAGACGATGCTTGAGGCCATCTGGTCGGACCCGAAGCTGTGGCGCAACACGGTCGTCCTGATCACGTACGACGAGAACGATGGCTTCTTCGACCACGTCGTTCCGCCCGCCGCACCTACCGGAACCGCCGGCGAGTTCGTCGGCGGCCTGCCGATCGGCCTGGGCCCGCGCGTACCGCTCACCCTGATCTCGCCGTGGTCGCGTGGCGGCTGGGTGGACTCGGCGGTCGCGGACCACACCTCGGTGCTGCGGTTCCTCGAGCGCTGGACCGGCGTGCGCGAGCCGAACATCTCGGCTTGGCGGCGCGCGGTGTGCTCGGACTTGACCGGAGCTTTCGACTTCGGTCGCAGAAACTTGACGCTTCCGCTGCTGCCTGACACCTCGATGCTGCGTAAGCTAGCCGACCAGACGCAGCCGGGTCTGCCGACTCCGACGCCTCCCGCGCCGGGTGAGCAGAGCGTGCCGAGGCAGGACCCTGGCACCCGTCCGGCCCGCGCGCTGCCGTATCAGCCCACGGCGAATGCGCGGCTCGGGGCGCACGGCACGCGGCTGACGCTGAGTCTCGCGAACGGCGGCACGGGTTCGGTGCATGTGCAGGTCTATCAGGGAGAGGGATCGGGGGTCGCGATGACCGGGTACGACGTTGCGCCGCGTGGGACCGCTGGTCCGATCGATCTGGCGGTCGCGGGTCCGTACGACGTGACGGTGCACGGCCCGAACGGCTTCGTCACCCAGTTCGCCGGAAACACGCTGACCGGTGGCGCGGGCGTGGAGGTGACCGCAGACGTGGCGCAGGGCGGCGAGCTGCGGCTTACCGCCAGCAACGGGACGCGGACGGATGTGCAGCTGAACGTGCGCGACCTGCTCCAGCGCACCGGCGCACAGGGCAGCCAAAGCGATAAGTCGACAACGGTGTGGCTGGCGGCCGGCGAGTGCGAGACGCTGCGCTTCGACCCGGTGCGGACCGCGCACGGGTGGTACGACCTGTCGGTGACTCTCGCGGCCGACCCTGCATACGTGCGGCGCTTCGCCGGCCACATTGAGAACGGAAAGGCGAGCGTTACCGGCTGACGGCGGCTGGCACGGCGGTCAGCTCGGCGGCTGACAGGTCGCGCGGTGCCGCCAGCGCCGTACTCCCGCGTGTGTCTCACACGTTGGGCCTATCGTCTCGTAACAACCCGGCCTCGGGCAGAACCAGAGGCCGGGTTGTTCCGTTAGTCCCTCATGCGTCACCGGCCGGGCCACGGATCGGCCTCGCGTGATCACCCGCCTTGCCTAATCGGAATGGTTTTCATAAGCTAAGCCCAGCTATTGAAAACGATGTTCATCTTCATCGAAGGGGCTGTCATGGTCCGTGCCTACGTCGGCAGGCGTTCGCGCGGCGTCACCACTGCGGGAGCCGGTACGGCCGCGCGAACCAGGGCGGCCGCCGCGGTGGCCGCCGCCGCGGGGACGCTGCTGCTGGCGACCGGCTGTGCGACCACGGCCCCCGGCGGGTCGGCCGCGACCGGGGGCTCCGGTCAGACGATCACGGTCGTGGCCGCGGAGAACTTCTGGGGCTCGATCGCGGCGCAGCTCGGCGGCTCGCACGTGGCCGAGACCTCGATCATCAGCAATCCCAACACCGATCCGCACGACTACGAGGCCACGCCCGCGGACGCGCGCACCATCAGCGCCGCGCAGGTCTTCATCCAGAACGGCCTCGGCTACGACTCCTCGTGGGCCCCGAAGCTGGTCGCGGCCAACCCGAACGTCGACCGCACCGTGCTCACCGTCGGGGACATCGTCGGGCTCAAGAACGGCGACAACCCGCACCAGTGGTACGTGAAATCCAGTGTGTACAAGGTGATCGACGCGATCACCGCCGCCTACCAGAAGGCAGATCCGGCGGACTCGGCCTACTTCGCCGCGCAGAAGAGCAGCTTCGAGCAGACCACGCTGGCCCCGTACAACCAGCTGATCAGCGATATCCGCAGCCGGTACGCCGCAACGCCGATCGGCGCCTCGGAGTCGATCGTCTCAGGGCTCGCCGACGCTTTGGGGCTCAAGATGCTGACGCCGTACTCGTTCCTGCGTGACATAAGCGAGGGCAACGACCCGACGGCGGCCGACAAAACCCTGATCGACCAGCAGATCAAGAGCAAGGCGATCAAGGTCTACGTGTACAACTCGCAGAACGCGACGCCTGATATCGCGGCGCAGATCTCCGCGGCCAAGGCGGAAGGCATCCCGGTGACCACGGTGACGGAGACCCTCTTCCCCGCGGGCGACAGCTTCCAGCAGTGGCAGCTGAACCAGCTCAAGGAGCTGGAGAACGCGCTGGCCAGGGCGACTGGGCGGTGAGGCGGCCATGCTTATGAAGGGCGCGGTCATGAGGAGCACGACGAAGAGTCCGGCCCCGGCGAAAGGCGTGAGCGCGATGAGCGTGGATCCGGTGGCGGCAGGCTCGGGCTTCGGCGCGAACGCCGACTCGGACACGGTGGTCGCGCTGCGCGGTGCGTCGGCCGTGGTCGGCGGGCGCACGCTGTGGAGCGGTGTGAACCTGACCGTGCACAGCGGCGAATTCGTGGCCGTACTCGGTCCGAACGGAGTCGGCAAGTCCACGTTGATCAAGGTGCTGCTGGGGACCTTGCCCTCCGGGAACGGCACCGTGTCCGTGCTCGGCCGGCGGCCCGGCGGCGCGGGCGAGCGGATCGGATATCTGCCGCAGCGGCGCAACTTCGACGCCTCGCTGCGTATCCGCGGGATCGACATCGTGCGGCTCGGCCTCGACGGCGAGCGCTGGGGCGTGCCGCTTCCCGGCGCCACTCGGTTCAGCGCCCGGCAGCGCGCGGCGCGGGCGCGGTTGCGCGAGGTCATCGACCTGGTCGGGGCCTCGGCCTATGCGCACCGGCCGATCGGCGCGCTCTCCGGGGGCGAGCAGCAGCGGCTGCTGATCGCGCAGGCGCTCGTGCGCCGCCCCGGACTGCTGCTGCTCGACGAGCCGCTGGACTCGCTCGACCTGCCGAATCAGGCTTCTGTCGCGGCCCTGATCCACCGGATCTGCCGGGAGGCGAACGTCGCGGTCGTCATGGTGGCGCACGACGTGAACCCGATCCTGCCCTACCTCGACCGGGTCGTGTACATCGCTTCGGGCGGCGCGGCCTGCGGAACTCCGCAGGAGGTCATCACGACCGAGACGCTGACCCGCCTGTACAGCACGCCGGTCGAAGTGCTGCGCACGTCGGACGGGCGTCTCGTGGTCGTCGGCGGTCCTGAGGCGCCCGCGCTGCACACCGATCGGCACGCGCACACGGGCCATCAGGGCTCTGAGCGGCAGGGAGGCAACCGCCATGCCGGGTAATCCCGCTTGGTCGCTCTCCTGGAACGTGGTGCGCGACATTCAGGAGATGTGGTCGCTGCCGTCGATGGTGAACGCGTACCGGGCCGGGACGATCATCGCGGTCACCGCCGGGGTCGTCGGCTGGTTCATGGTGCTGCGCCGGCAGACTTTCGCAGGGCACACCATCTCGCTCGCCGGCTTCCCGGGCGCGGCCGGGGCGGTGCTGCTCGGAATCGCGTCAGGGTACGGATACTTCGGGTTCTGCGTCGCGGCGGCGCTCGTCATCGCGTACGGCACCAGGCCCGGAAACCGTGCGCCCGCCCACGAATCCGCGCTCACCGGCGTGGTGCAGGCCTTCGCGCTGGCCTGCGGAATGCTGTTCGTCTCACTCTACGGCGGCTTCCTGAACCAGGTGGACAACCTGCTGTTCGGCAGCATCCTCGGAATCACCGACGGCGACGTGATCGTGCTCGCGGCGGTGGCCGTGGCGGTTCTCGGTGCGATGGCGGCGATCGGGCGGCCGCTGCTGTTCGCCTCGGTGGATCCGGACGTCGCTCGGGCGCGCGGGGTGCCGGTGCGGCTGCTCGGCGCGCTCTTCCTGGTTCTGCTCGGTGCCGCCACGGCCGAGGTCTCGCAGATCACCGGCTCGCTGTTGGTGTTCGCGCTGCTGGTGACGCCCGCGGCGACCGCGCAGATCATCACCGCGCGGCCCGGTCTCAGCCTGCTGCTGACGGTGCTGATCGGACTGGTGGTGACCTGGGTCGGGTTCGCGTTCGCGTTCTTCACGGTCTACCCGATCGGCTTCTACATCACGACTTTCGCGTTCGGGGCGTACGTCCTGGCGTATCTCGGGCGCGGCGCCGGGCCGGTGCTGGCGGCTCGGGTGTCCCGGCTTCGATCGGCGCACCACGCGGCGAAGGCGGCGAGCGCGGCATGAGCCTTTTCGATCACCCCTTCATGGTCAGCGCGCTGCTCGCCGGTACCGGGATCGCGCTGGCCTGCGGCCTGGTCGGTTACTTCCTGGTGCTGCGGGCGCAAGTGTTCACCGGCGACGCGCTCTCGCACGTGGCGTTCACCGGCGCGCTGGCGGCCCTCGCCTTCGGCGTCGAACTGCGGCTCGGGCTGTTCGCCGCGACGATCCTGGTCGCGCTGCTGCTCGGAGCGCTGGGCAAGCGCGGCCGCGCCGACGACGTGGTGATCGGGAGCGTGTTCGCGTGGGTGCTCGGTCTCGGCGTGTTCTTCCTGACCCTCTACACGACGAACCGCTCGGGCGGCGGCACCGGGAACGCGACGACGAGCGTGCTGTTCGGCTCGATCTTCGGGCTCTCCGGCGGCCAGGCGCGCGCGGCGCTGTGGATCGGGATCGCGGTGTTCGGCGCGGTCGTGGCGATCGCCAGACCGCTGCTGTTCGGCACGGTCGACGAGGCGGTCGCGGCGGCGCGCGGGGTTCCGGTGCGGCTGCTCGGTTTCGGCTTCCTGGCGCTGGTCGGGGTGACGACGGCCGAGGCGACGCAGGCGGTCGGCGCGCTGCTGCTGCTGGGTCTGCTGGCCGGTCCGGCGGGCGCGGCGCTCGCGCTGACCGAACGGCCATATCAGGGCATGGCGATCTCGGTCGGACTCGCGGTGGGTTCGGTGTGGGGCGGGTTGTTGCTGGCGTACTACGTGCCCAAGCTGCCGCCGAGCTTCTCGATCACGACCGTGGTCACCGTGGTGTACGCGGCCGCCGTCGTTCGTAGCCGCCTGCGTTCCGGCCGGGAGCGGGGAGCGGTAACGGCCGCGTAAGGAGTGCGCGCGCGTCGCGGCGGCCGGCTGGCCCCTATCGTGAGCAGGGTGGCACGGATTCGACCGAGGCGCCGATGGACCGGCACCGCGCTGGGCAGGCGGCTCGGCGCGCTCAGCCCGCGGCGGCGCTGGTTCCTCGGCGTGTCGGCCGCGGCCGTCGTCGCGCTCGTGGGCGCGCTGGCCGGTCCGGCGCTGCTCTCGCGGCTTGATAGCAGCGAGCCGACCGGTTATCCGGCGCAGGACCGGCTCGGCACGGTGCTGCTGGTGCCCGGTTACGGTGGCGGGACCGATTCGCTCGACGTGCTGGCGGCGCGGATTCGGGCCGCCGGGCGGCAGGCGGTGGTCGTGCAGTTGCCGGACGGCGGCGTCGGCGATCTGAATCAGCAGGCTTCGGTGCTCGACGGCTACGTCTCGGGCGCGCTGAAGAGTGCGCCTTCGGTCGATTTGATCGGCTACTCGGCCGGCGGCGTCGTGGTGCGGCTGTGGATCGAGCGGCACGACGGCTCAGCCGAGGCGCGCCGCGTGATCACGCTCGGCTCCCCCTTCCACGGCACGACGGTCGCCGCGGCCGGTGCGGCCGCAGGCGCGGGCGCGGACGCGTGCCCGGCGGCGTGCCAGCAGCTGATTCCCGGTAGCAGCCTGCTGGATCAGCTCGACGCGGGCGCACCGGCCACCGGGCATCCGCCGTGGCTCTCGATCTGGACGCAGCAGGACCAGACCGTCGTTCCGCCGACCTCGGCCCAGTTGCCGGACGCCGTGGGCGTGCCGGTTCAGTCGGTCTGCCCGAACGAGCAGGTCTCGCATGGCCAGCTGCCGACGGACGCAGCGGTGACCGGGATGGTGTTGCAGGCGCTCGGGACGGCGCCGCTCGCCGCCCCCGACCCGTCACAGTGTTCTGCGTTACGCGCGCTCAGCCGGTGACGTCCTTGGTGGAGAAGTTGGCCCAGGCCAAGCCAAGGAAGACCACCGCGTAGATGCCTTGGATACCTAATCCGCGGATCACGTTGTGCCAGAGGATCGGGTCGCGGAACAGGTCGATCCAGGCGAGCCAGTAGTTCGTGGGCAGGTACGCCTTCACCGAGCCGGCCGCGTCGAGGGTCGCCAGCACCTCGCTGGTGACGAGCACCGCGAGCGCGCCGAGGGCCGCGCCGAGCGCCGAATCCGTGAGCGTGGAAAGGAAAAGCGCGATCGCCGCGACGCCGAGCATGGAGACCGAGATGTAGCCGATGCCGTAGGCGACGCGCACGATCAGCTGGCCGGTGCCCAGCGGCGTCCCGGACAGCGAGGTGGAGACCGTGCCGATGGACACCCCGGTGGTCGCGGACGAGACCGCGCCGGAGCTCGAGGAGGTGGAGACCGGCTTGAGGCCGTTGCTGCCGAACGCAAGCACGCCGGTGATGTAGGACGTGATGGCGACCAGGATGACCGCGGTCACCACGAAGGACATCGTGCCGACCAGCTTCGCGGTCAGCAGGCGGGTGCGCGCGACCGGCCGGGTGAGCAGGTAGCGCAGCATCCCGGTGCCGGATTCGCCCGCCACGCCGTCGCCGGAGAGTACGGCTACTGAAACGGGCAGGAACACCGGCAGCACGATGGCGAGCCCGGCCGCAGGGTAGAGCGAGCCGTCGGAGAGCACGGCGGACAGGAAAGCAGGGCCCTGACCTGGCGCCGGCACTAGGTTGGTGACCGCGATGAACACCGCGACGATGATCGGCAGCGCGCACAACAGGATCAGGTTCATCCAGGTACGCGGGCGACGCACCATTCGCAGCAGCTCGACGTGGATCACCGCGTGCCCTCCTCGGCGGAAGTCATCTCGTCCGGGTCCGGGTCCGGGTCCGGGTCCGGAGCCGGAACCGTGTGCGGGTCCGGAGCCGGATCCGGGTGCGGCCAGGCCGGGGCGGTGGCCGACTGGTCCACCCGGTCCGAGCCCGGTTGCGTGGCCTCGATGACCAGGTCCTCCAGCGACCGGCGCTCACGTACGAGTTCTGCGACGCGCACGCCCTCGCCGACGAGGTGGGCGTTCAGCTGCGCCGGATCCACTCCGCGAACGATCAGCCGGTCGCCGTCCCGGCTCAGCAGCGTTCCGTCGAGCAGCGCCGTGGCGCGGTCCGCGTCGGGGGTGCGCAGCAGGATGCGGTCGGTCGGCGCGCGCAGCGCCGCGAGTTCGTCCTGAATCACCAGGCGGCCGCGATCGAGGACACCGATGCGGGTGCACAGCTGCTCGACCTCGCCCAGCAGGTGGCTGGAGAGCAGGACCGTGGTGCCGTCCTTGTTCAGCTCGATCAGCAGGTCCCTGATTTCGCGGATGCCGCGCGGATCGAGGCCGTTGGTCGGCTCGTCGAGGATCAGCAGCGTGGGCTTGCGCAGCAGCGCGGCGGCCAGGCCGAGGCGCTGGCGCATGCCGAGGGAGTAGGCGCGCACCGGGCGTCGGTCGACTCCGGCGAGACCGACGCGTTCCAGCGCCTCCTCGACCCGCGCGCGCCGCGATCGCCGTCCGCCGCCCGGGCCCGGTCCTGCCGAGTCGAGCAAGGCGAGGTTCGCGCGCCCGGACATGTAGCTGTACGACGCGGGCCCCTCGATCAGGGCCCCGATGCGCGGCAGCACCTGGGCGACGCGGCGCGGCACCGGGCAGCCGTCGATTTCGATCTGCCCGCTGGTCGCGAAGACCAGGCCGAGCAGCATCCGGATCAGCGTGGTCTTGCCCGAGCCGTTCGGTCCGAGCAGGCCGTAGCGGTCGCCTTCGCGCACGCCGAGGTCGACCCGGTCCACCGCGAGGACCGCGCCGTAGCGCTTGGTGAGCTGCCGGGTCTCGATCACGTCAGGGCTTACCTCCGGTGGCCAGGGCCGGGACGGGGCGGCATGCCGCGGGCAGCTGGCCCGGCGGGACCTGCCCGGGCGAGCGTCCTCGCAGCAGCGCGCGGCATCGGTCGAACTGCGTGTCCTCGTCGGTGAGCAGGTCGGTCGCCGCCTTGGTCAGCAGATCCGGGCCGGTCAGTGCGACCAGAAGGAAGACCCGGTCGAACCGGTCCGAGCGCACCAGCAACACGGACAGCAGCGGCGTGCGGATCAATCGTCCGGTGCCGTTCGGGAAGGTGACCGGGGCCGCGCCGGCCTGGGTCGCGGCGGACAGCGCGCTGTCGCCAATCCGGTCGCCGAGGAAGAGCACCGCGAAGGTCGCGAAACCGGAGCCGTAGCCTGAGACGTCGGCGCTGTACCCGTCGAGCACCGGCTTCGCGGCCTGGCCGGCGAGCTCGGCGGGCAACGGGAAACGGGCGCGCACGTCGAGCAGGGAATTGATGTCCGAGGATCTGGCGGTCGCGATCGCCACGCCGTCGGGGATGTCGAACTGCGCGGCCGAGTCGGCGGGGCGCGCGGAGGAGAAGTCGAGGAAGCGGCTGGTGATCACGGGCGCCGAGGAGGCGCGCCCGTACACCTCCACGTCGACCGGCACACCGGTCGCCGGATCGGCCCAGATGTCGACGCGCGCGATCGTGGTGTCCGGCGAGACCGGCCGGATCTCCAGGCCCGGCGCGGAAATCCCGGCCACGGCGCGCGCGGGCAGCGGGAGCAGCTTGTCGTTTCCGGCCGCGGTGTGCAGCAGGCGCTGGGCGAGGTTGGGCGGGGTGAGGTCGTCGGCGCGCGGCAGCCGGACCGCCGGGTCGCCGAGGATCTGGGTGACCTGCCCGGTCTCGAAGTTCCAGGACAGGGTGCCCACCGGGGTCCCGTAAGTGTCCTGCTCACCGGTATCGGTCAGCACGTCGGTGCGCCACTCGTCGGCTGCGGCGAACCAGGTGCGGATCTTGGTGGAACTGCTGAGCAGCGAGCTGATCGTGCCGAGCTGCGGCAGCTGGGGCAGGTTGAGCCGGCCATCGGTCTCGGCATAACCCTGATATGGGTGGTCGACGGAGGCCAGCATGCGTGCCCGCAGCGCGGCGGGTGCGATGGCGGCGGTGTGCACCGGGAGCGCGGAGACGACACTCGGCAGGGCGCACAGCACGGCGATCGCCACTCCGACGACAGCCCAGCGGCGGTACGTGTCGCGGCGGACAACGCTCACTCGGCCCACGATACGTCCGTTGCCTGAAGATGCGGCCGGTAACGGCATTACGAGGTGAAGACGACGATCAAGCTGACCGGTGCCGGTCGGCCGGAGGGGGTTGTGTCCAGCACAGCGGGACAGACACCGACCCCAGGCTCAAACCAGCCCGCCCGAACGGGTCGTGTCCAGCACAGCGGGACAGACACCCGACCCCAGGCCCGGACCGGCCGTGCCCTCTCAGTGCCGCCAGCGGGTTCGGGCGACGACGTCTTGCGGGTCGGCGCCCTCGAAAAGCTTGATCTCGGCGCGGCGCACCGTGGCGATCGTGTCCACGAACTCGGGCCCGAACGCCTCGGCGAACACCTCGTCCGCCTCGAACGCCGCGACCGCTCCTTCCAATTCGGATGGCAGGGGCCTGATGTCACGCCGCGCGGCTTCGTCGGCGGAGAGGGTCGCCGGGTCGACTTCGATCGGCTCGGGCAGCTTGGCGCCGCTCGCCAGCCCGGCACGGCCCGCCGCGAGCAGGCCGGCGATCAGCAGGTAAGGGTTCGCGGCCGCGTCGAAGCTCTTGATTTCCAGGTTCGCCGCGTTCGCGCCGTCGCCGGTCGAACCGGTCACGAAGCGCAGCGCGGCTTCCCGGTTCTCCAGGCCCCAGCAGGCGTAAGCGCCGGCCCAGTGTGACGGGATCAGCCGCAGGTAGCTGGCCACGGCCGGGGCGCCGAGGGCGAGCAGCGCGGGCAGGTGTGCGAGTAAGCCCCCTGCGAAAGCCTCGCCCGGCTCGGTCAGGCCGTAGCGGCCGGATCCGCCTGACATCAGGTTCTGTCCGGTGACCGGACTCTCCGCCGCGTCGCCGCTCCACAGGCTCAAATGCACGTGGCCGCCGTTGCCCACTCCCCCGGCCAGCACCTTCGGGGAGAAGGTCGCGCGCAGACCGGCCCGCGCGCTGATCGCGCGGATCGTCTCACGCACCAGGATCAGCGTATCCGCGGCGCCGACCGGATCCTGCGCGCCGACTGAGACCTCGTACTGCCCCGCCGCGTACTCGGGGTGGATCTGATCGACGGTCAGACCTTGCGCGATGAGGGCGTTCATCACGTCTCTGACATAGTCGGATTGCTCGGTGAGCCGGGCGAAACCGTACGCGGGACCAGCGCATGCGGGTACGAATTCATCGCCGGGACCGACCGATACGCACCATTCGACCTCGAATGCCGCGCGCACCGAGTAACCCAGCGCGGCGAGCCGCTCCACCTCGCGCTTGGCGAGGCTGCGCTGGTCGATCGGGTGCACCGTGCCGTCCTGCCGGTACCGGTCGGCCGGCGCCCAAGCCCAGCCCGGCTGCGCGACCAGCGGCGTGAGGCGGTCGAGGTCGAGCATCAGACGCAGGTCGCCGACCGCGCCGCCGGCGTACTTGGCGACCGCGGCCGAGTCGTCGAGCAGGAACGTATCAAAGCACGGCGATACTCCGATCCCCCACGCCGCCGCGCGCTCAAGCTTCTGCAGCGGCACGGCTTTCACTCGCGTGATGCCGCTGTTGTCGACCCAGGTCACGGCCACGCCGCTGACGCCGCGCTCGGCCAGGTCCGCGGCGATCCCGCGCGCCTTCTCCGCGCGCTCGTCACGCTCCGCCTGCTGCACGATCCCCCACCGGCTCATCGCTCATCCCTTCGCCGAACTCTCTCGGTGATCCGCCGCACCAGTCTGCCCGATCGCTCGGCGGCCGGTGCGCTCGGCACAGCTGACGCGGTGATTACGGCGGCGCCTTCGCCGGAATTGTTTGTTAAAGATGCCGGGCGCCACTTACCAGTCGTTACATCAGGCGTCACACTGGCCGCAAGTGCACTCGACTGGAGTGAGGAGTCGCATATGCCGACCCAGATCCAGCAGCCCGAATCCGCCGTGGGCCTGCGCCGCACCCTCAACGTGTGGCAGGCGGTCGGGCTCTCGGTGGCGCTGATGGCGCCGAGCATGGCCTCGAATATCAATCCCCAGGCAAGTGTTCCATCGGTCGGCCGCGCCGTGCCGCTGGCGTTCCTGCTCGCGGCCGTCGGCGTGTTGCTGGTCGCCTACGTGTTCGTACGACTGTGCCAGTACTTCAATCATTCCGGATCGGTTTACGCCTTCGTCGGCGCGACCCTCGGCCCGCGCGCCGGAGTGGTGGCCGGCTGGGGCCTGATGGGCACC
>DASUAR010000063.1:0-2056 GCA_035763685.1 Actinocrinis sp.
CCCATTGGCTCGACCCCCTCAACGACGGGGCGCTCTCGGCCCCGGGTCTCGACACATGATCAATGACAGCAGTCACTTCTGCGACCGGCGCCTCGGTGGGGATCGCGGGACCGGTCACAAAGTCAAAGGTACCTGGTTCCCAGCCGGATCGGTACGCCACGCGGGGCGCGATTTGATTCAGCGGGGAAGGGACACCTCGCACGAGGATACAGTGCGGCGGCGTATCAGGTCGATTTGGCACACGGACACGGCCGCGTCGAAGAACGATCCGGACGGCCGTGGCGGCGCCGGTTCCGAGGATCGCCCGGTTCCGACGCCGGCCACAGTCGGTGCCTTAGCGGTAACACAGCGGTCGGCGTGTCTTGCGACATGTGTGTCGCAGGCTGCCGCGTGGAAACCGCCCATTTCAGCTAGTTCTGGTTAGTTCTGGCTAGTTCCTGCGGGTGTGTGCGGCGTCCGGCAGGAGGATGCCGCGCAGCCGTGACACGTTCCGGATCCGGTTTTCCGCGAGCCGGTCCGCGGCCGCCGCCGGCGGCACGCCCTCCTGGCCGGAGAGCTTCAGGATGCTCAGCATCGTGTCGAAGATCCCCTCGGCCCGCTTGCGTGCCCGCTCGAAGGAGAAGCCGCCGCGGTGCAAGTGCGCCGCCTCGTCGCCGACCTGGATGACGCCGCCGGCGTTCACCAGGTAGTCAGGGGCGTACAGCACGCCGCGATCGGCCAGCGCCTTGTCGATGCCGGGGTGCGCGAGCTGGTTGTTGGCGGCTCCGCACACGATCGAGGCGGACAAGGTGGCGACCGTCTCGTCGTCCAGCGCTCCGCCGAGCGCGCACGGCGCGTAGACATCGAGCCCGGACGTGATCAGCGCCTCGGTCGAGTCGACGATCTTGACCTCGGGGTGGTTGCGGCGCACCCAGTCGAGCGCGGCCGAGTTCACGTCGGTGACCGTGATCCGCGCACCGTCCTCGAGCAGATGAGCGATCAGGTGCCGCCCGACCTTGCCCACTCCGGCGATGCCGACCCGGCGGTCGGCCAGCGTCGGCTCGCCCCAGGTGGCCTGGGCGCAGGCGCGCATGCCGTGGAAGACTCCGGCCGCGGTCAGGATCGACGAATCGCCGGCCCCGCCGTTCTCCGGCGAGCGGCCGGTGACGAACTCGCACTCGCGGGCCACCACGTCCATGTCCGGGACGTAGGTGCCGACGTCGCAGGCGGTGTAGTAGCGGCCGCCCAGGGACTGCACGAACCGGCCGTAGGCGCGCAGCAGCGCCTCGCTCTTGTCGGTGGCCGGGTCGCCGATGATCACCGCCTTGCCGCCGCCGAGATCGAGTCCGGCCAGGGCGTTCTTGTACGCCATGCCGCGGGCGAGGTTCAGCACGTCGGCCAGGGCTTCGGCCTCGTTCGGATAGGGATAGAAGCGGGTTCCGCCGAGGGCCGGGCCGAGCGCGGTCGAGTGGATCGCGATGATCGCCCGCAGCCCGCTCGGTTCGTCGTGGCAGTAGACGACCTGTTCGGGACCGTCGGTCTGGAAGGGGGACGGGGAAGGCGTGGTTACCGGGGCGCTTGTGGCGACGGTGTTGGTCACTGCTCGGGACTCCTTTTCGAGTGCGCAGTCAAGCCTGCGCCCAGCGTAGAACCGCCCGAGTCCTTCGGCGCGCACCGGGGCTTCCCCCAGCCCGCGCGGATCCATATCCTGTCATGACTTGTCCGGTTCGGTACGGGGATCCACTCGGTAGTACTGCGCGTGACGACCCGTCACCGTGTCGCTACTGTCCGCAAATGACGGGCTCGGGTGTTTCGGCGAAGTTGTGGGTCCTGTGTATCGATTTCATAGACTTCGCCGCCAAACCGCTCCGGATGGTGTAGTTCTAGTCCTTGAACGACAAGACGTTCGTCCGATCACCGACACGCCCAAAAGTGCACAGCACGGGCATGACGGGCCATCGGGGAGGATCCAACCGAATCGGGGCGCGGGGCGTCCCGTTCACTTGGAGGAGGCCGTTCATGACCGCGCGTACGCCTGAGGCGGAGCCGCTGCTGACCCCGGCTGAGGTCGCGACGA
>DASUAR010000064.1:0-16070 GCA_035763685.1 Actinocrinis sp.
CGGCTACCTGGTCTCGATCCTCGGCGGCGGCGGGCAGGCCCGGGTGCAGCAGGAGGCGCTGATCCAGGCGCAGGCCAAGTACACCAGCGCGACCACCTCGCTCACCGCGCAGGCCGCGCCGGCCACCGCCAACCTGTTCCAATCCACGGTCGGCGGCCAGAGCACCGGCACGGCGGACAGCCTTGTGCAGCAGGTGGTCGACGCCGCTCTGGACAACCGGCCGGCCAGCACGATCGGCGCGGACCCGGTGGGCGCGTTCAACGCCGCCACCGCGAAGGTCACCCAGGTGCGCCAGGTGGAGAACCAGGTCGTCGCGCAGGCGCTGGACCGTACCTCGTTCCTCCAGTCGGCCGCGCGCACCCGGTTGTACGCCAACGCCGGCATCGTCATCCTGACCCTGCTGCTGGCGTTCGCGGCGACGGCGATCATCGCGCGCTCGATCGTCGAACCGCTCAGGGTGCTGCGAACCTCCGCCTACCAGATCGCCACCGAGGGCCTGCCGTCGGTCATTCGCAGGCTGCGTGACACCACCGACGTGGACGCGGCCGCGGGCACCAGAGTGGATCCGATCGCGGTGCGCTCCAGAGACGAGATCGGCGCGGTCGCCCGCGCCTTCGACGAGGTGCACGACGCGGCGGTGCGGCTGGCCACCGAGCAGGCGCTGCTGCGCGGCAACGTCAACTCGATGTTCAAGAACCTCTCCCGGCGCAGCCAGGGCCTGGTGGAGCGGCAGCTGCTGCTGATCGACGGCCTGGAGAACAGCGAGAAGGACCCGGGACAGCTCGCGCAGCTGTTCAAGCTGGACCACCTGGCCACCCGCATGCGCCGCAACAACGAGAACCTGCTGGTCCTCGCGGGCGAGGAGACCGCGCGGCGGTGGACCGAGGCGGTACAGCTGGTGGACGTGGCGCGCGCCGCGGCCGCCGAGGTGGAGCAGTACGAGCGGATCATGTTCGGCGAGATCCCGCGCACCCGGATCGTCGGCAAGGCCGCGCCCGACGTCGCGCACCTGGTCGCCGAGCTGCTGGAGAACGCGACCACGTATTCGTCCCCGCAGACGAAGGTGTGGGTCGCGGCGCGCGGCGCGGACGACGGCGGCGTGATCCTGCACATCGAGGACGTCGGCATCGGGATGACCGCGGCCGATCTGCGGCGCTCGAACGAGCGGCTGGCCAATCCGCCGCTGGTCGACGTCGGGGTCTCCCGGCAGATGGGTCTGTTCGTCGTCGGCCGGCTGGCCGCGCGTTACGGCATCAGCGTCACGCTCTCCGAGTCCCCGGCCGGCGGCGTCACCGCCTCGATCCACCTGCCGGTCACGCTGGTAGACCTCGGCGCGATGGCGGCCCGGCGGCCCGGCGATTCCGGCGCGCAGCCGCGAGTCACCGTGCCCGGTATGGCCCGCGAAGGATTCACCAGCGGCGGCCTGCTCGACCAGGGCCGCGGCGCGCCGCCGGACGACTGGCAGGCGGCCGACTTCGGCAGGACCCGGCGTTTGGGCGAACCGCCGCTCCCTCCGCCGCCGGACGCGGGCGTGGGCGCCGGTTTCCGCGAACCGCCGGTGAACGGCGCGGGCCGCTCGGGCGCCAACCCGGTTCTTCCCGGCCAGTTCGCCGCCCCGCCGTTCCCCGGACCGGCTGTGCCGGACGGGTACGGCGCGGACCCGCGGCATCCGGACTCGCTGCGGTCGAACGCCGCGGTCTACATAGACGGCGAGCCTTCCTCGCCGATAACCGATCCGACCTGGTTCGAGCCGAAGCAGGCCGCACCCGACGGCGGCGAGCCGCAGCCGGCGCAGCGCCAAGAGGGCGGGCGGACCCCGATTCCGCCGCCCCGGCAGGACCCGCTGCCGACCCGAGGCCCTCGACTGGCGCAGGGTCTTCAGTCAGCGCAGGGTCTTCATCAAACGCAGGGTTCTCATCCAGCGCAGGGTCCTCATCCACCGCAGGGCCACCCGACACAGGGTGCTGCTGAAGTGCGGCAGGCCGCGCGCGGTGACGCGGCGATGACCGACACCAACGAGCGGCTGCCCATCTTCGAGGCCGTGGAGTCCGAGTGGTTCCGCCGCCGCGGCACCCGTCCGCCGCACTCGGGCTGGAGCCCGCGCTCGGTTCAGCCCTGGGACGCCACGAGGGCCGCCAGCGGCGCCGCACAGGCCGCGTCGAACGTGCAGCAGGTGCAGGCCGGGCCGGGCATGCCGGGGCCCGGATCACAGAGCCCGAACGCCGGTCGTTTCCGGCCGCCGGCCGCGCCTGCGCCCGCGCCGAGGATGACCGAATCCGAGTCGGCTCCGCGGACCTGGTCCTCGCCGGGCGATGACGCCTGGAAGGCCGCCGCCGCGCTGGCCAATCCGGCCCGGGACGGGACCACCACCAGCGGGCTGCCGCGCCGGGTGCCCAAGGCGAATCTGGTGCCCGGCAAGGCCGGGGCCAACGGCGCGGCCAAGATCACCCCGCCGCCGGGGCTCTCCACCACTGCCGAGGCCGTGCGCCGGCGCCTGTCGACCTTCCGCCGCAACTCCCAGCAGTTGTCCGGCGAGACCGAGCAGAGTTGAGGAACGGGATATGAGGGGCATGAGCCAGGAGGCAGAAAGCCTCAACTGGTTGATATCTAACTTCGTGGAGCGGGTTCCCGGGGTGGCCCACACGATCGTGGTCTCCTCCGACGGGCTGCTGATCGCGTCCTCGGACGGCCTGACCCGCGACCGGGCCGACCAGCTCGCCGCGGTGGCCAGCGGGCTGGCCAGCCTCACTCAGGGCTCGGCGCGCATCTTCGAGGGCGGCGCGGTCACCCAGACGGTGGTGGAGATGGCGCGCGGCTTCCTGTACGTGATGGCGATCAGCGACGGCTCGGTCATGGCGACCCTCGCCGCCACCGAGAGCGACATGGGCCTGATCGGCTACGAGATGACCAACCTGGTGGAGCGCACCGGGGAGGTGTTGACTCCGGCGCTGCGTGAGGAGTTGCAGAATGCCCTGCCGCAGTGACCGTGTGATAAAGAACTCTGATACTAAGGGAGCGCGGTAAGTCAGGAAACACATTCGCCGGCGGCCGGACGGAGCGCCGCGGGCGGTGGACCGGAAGGCGGATTCGGATGCTGACACGGGGGTCGGGCCACAGCTCGGCCGGACTTGCCGGCCCGGCAGGCTGAGGGAGGTGCAACGTGGGTTCCGAAGGCGAGGCGTCTCCCTTCGTACGCCCCTATGCCGTCACCGGCGGACGCACGCAGTCCCAGTCGCAGCTTGCGATGGAAGCATTGGTGACGGTGACCGCTCGGGGCTGGAACGTCATGCACACCTTGGTGCCCGAATACGAGAAGGTCTGCCGCCTGTGCTCCGAGTTCAAGTCCGTGGCCGAGATCGCGGCGCTGCTCAAGATGCCGCTCGGCGTGACCGGGGTGATCGTGGGCGACCTGGCCGAGAGCGGCCTGGTCTCAGTGCAGCAGCCCGACGACCCGGACGGCCAGCCTGACCTCGCGCTACTGGAAAGGGTGCTCATTGGGCTTCGCAACCTCTGACCAGGGCGGCCGGCGGGCCGGCCCTGGCCGCGACAGCGGGATCACGCCGGTGAAGATCGTGATCGCCGGCGGCTTCGGCGCCGGCAAGACCACCTTCGTCGGCGCGGTCTCCGAGATCGTGCCGCTGACCACCGAGGCGGTCATGACCGCGGTGGCCGAGGGGGTCGACGACGTGCGCGGCGTGCCCGGCAAGCAGACCACCACCGTGGCGATGGACTTCGGCCGGGTGACCCTGGACTCGGACCTGGTGCTGTATCTGTTCGGCACGCCGGGGCAGACCCGATTCTGGTTCATGTGGGACGACCTGTGCCGCGGCGCGATCGGCGCGGTCGTGCTGGTGGACACCAGGCGGCTGGCCGACAGCTTCTCGGCGGTGGACTACTTCGAGGACTTCGGGCTGCCGTACATCATCGGAGTGAACTGCTTCGACGGGAAGCTGGTGCACGAGGTCTCCGACATCCGGGAGGCGCTGTCCGTGCCGCAGGACGTCCCGGTCGTCACGCTCGACGCCCGCGACCGCGAGTCGGTCAAGGCCGCGCTGATCCGGTTGGTGCAGCAGAGCGTGAGCTTCCGCACCAAGGTCAGCGCACCGGTCGGCACCGGGATCAGCTGACCGGGACGGGAAGGGATTCAGCGAGCCGGCGCGGAAAGCCGGGCCGGCGCGACCGGACTCGGCCGCCGGCAGCGTGACCGAAATGCCCTTCCGGTCGACTTTCGCGACATATGGCGGCCGATTAGTACACTGACGCCATGGCTGAACCGACCGCACCCAGCCCGGAACCGAACGGCGCACGGCCGAGCCGGCGCGCGCTGCTGGCCGGCACGGCGGGCCTCGGGCTGGCCGGCGCGTTCGGCTGGTGGCAGGCCGCGCCGCGAAACGCCACCGGTCAGCGGCCGATTCCGCAGCCCGGCAGCTCCGCGATGGTGAGCTTCCCGCCGACCCTGACCAACCAGCAGCTGGCCGGTCAGCGGGTCATCTACTCCTACCCCGGCGCCACCCCGCCGCCGAGTCTGCTGAGCGACATCAGCGCGGGACTGGTCGGCGGCGTGATCTTCTTCGGCGAGAACATCACCGGCACCAGCCAGATCACCGGGGTGATCTCCCAGCTGCGGCAGGCCGCCGCGCACAGCCCGGTGAAGCTGCCGCTGCTGCTGATGACCGATCAGGAGGGCGGCCTGGTCCGCCGGCTGCCAGGCCAGCCGACGCTGTCCGCGAAGCAGATGGGGCAGGCCGCCGATCCGCTCGCCGCGGCGAGCGCGGGCGGGACCGGCGCCGGGCAGAACCTGCGCGGCGTCGGCATGAACGTGAACCTGGCCCCGGTGCTCGACGTCTTCTACACCGCGGGCAACTTCATCGACCAGTATCAGCGTTCGTTCAGCAACAACGCCGCCACGGTCGCCGCGCTCGGCTCGGCCTTCATCAGCGCGCAGCAAGCGACCGCGGTCGCGGCCACCGCGAAGCACTTCCCCGGCCTCGGCTCCGCGGCGACCTCGCAGGACACTGACACCGGATCGGTGACGCTGAACGTCTCGCAGAACCAGCTGCACACGATCGACGAGGTGCCTTATCCGGCGGCGATCAGCGCGGGCGTGATGCTGATCATGTGCTCGTGGGCGGTGTACCCGGCACTGGACGCGAGTTTGCCCGCAGGACTCTCGCCGACGATCGTGAGCGGGGAACTGCGCGGCCGCAACGGTTTCCGCGGCGTGACCATCACCGATGCACTGGAGGCCGGCGCCCTCGCCGCCTACGGCACGACGGCTCAGCGCGCGGTCAAGGCCGCGGGCGCCGGAATGGACCTGATCCTTTGCTCGGCGCGCGACGTGAGCCAAGGGGAGAGTGCGCGCGGCGCGCTCGCGACCGCCCTCGGCGACGGCTCGCTCGACGCGACCAGCTTCCACGCCGCCACTCGCCGGATCAGCTGGCTGCGCGCCGCGCTGTTCTGATCAGTGCAGCAGGGGTTTGCGACCCCGGCCATCGACCACGAACACCACCCATCGGGTCAGCGGATCCCGACGCGCCGCAGCTGCTCACTGAGGTCACCGGCCACCTCGTGCAGCAGCTTGCCGACGTGATGCAGCCGCGCGTCGGTCACTTCGTCGCAGGGCATTGAGCAGCTCATGGCGTCGGTGGCCGGGATGCGGTACGGCACCGCCGCCGCCGCGCACGCCACGCCGACTCCGGCCCTCATCACAGATTCGCAGCAAGCTCGTGCGGATCGATAACGTACGTCCCATGCACCGCAGCCGCGTGTACGCCATACTGATCGACGCTCCTGAAGCCGAGGCCGCCTCCGCAGCTGCTTTCTGGTCAGCCGCGCTGGGCGCCCCCGCGGAGTCAGACCCCTTAGAACCTCAGTTCACCGTGCTGCACAACGCGGTGCCCGGGCTGCTCACCGCCATCCAGGCCGTCGACGACGCCCCTCGCTGCCACCTCGACATCGAAACCGACGACATCGAGGCCGAGGTCGCGCGCCTACGTGCCCTCGGCGCGGTGCAGATATCGCAGTGGCTCGAATGCCACGTGCTGCGCGCACCAGGCGGGCACCTGCTCTGCGTCGTGCCGGTGCACAGCGACCCCGACACATTCAAAGCGCACGCCAAGATGTGGCCTTAGAGGAACTGTGGTAGCGCAAGAATCGGCAACTTTTAGGAGTCAGTATTCGACTGACGGATCGTCAGTAGCGGCCCGAATGGGTAGGGTTTCCGGCGGGGGAGCGGTGCGGCGCAACGACAGGATGAGCCACCGCGGAACGGGGTGAACGGCCGGAATGCCTCCTCGCAGGCGCACCAGCGCACATCGACGGTGGTCGGCGTGTACGAGCGCGCTCGCGCTCACCGCCGTCGCCATGGCCGGCTGTACCTCGCCGCCGCCGGATCTGACCGACCCGGCCAATCGCGCGGATGGCTCCGGGACCATCGTCTGGGTTTCCAGCCCGACCCTGCGCAACGCCAGCGACGACGCGCGGCAGGTGCTCGTCGATGCCTTCGAGCAGGCGTATCCGTCGATCAAGGTGGATCTGCAGCCGGGGCCGGACAACTCGGACCGGCTGCGCGAAAAGCTCAGCGGCGAAATCTCCGCGGGCTCGGCGACTCCGGACGTCTACTCCGGTGACGTCGTCTGGCCGGCCGATTTCGCACACGACGGCCTGGCGCTGCCGCTGAACGGATACCTGCCGGACTCGTTCTGGTCGCAGTTCGCCCCACCCGGCACCGCGCTCGCGGACAACACGCTGATCCAGGCGATGAGCTACCAGGGCAAGATCTACGCGGTGCCCTACTTCATCGACGAAGGCTTCCTGTTCTATCGCAAGGATCTGCTGGCACAGGCCGGGCTGCCCGCGCCGGCCACCTGGGAACAGCTCGTGGCGGACGCCAACGCGCTCAAGCAGCGCCACCTGCCGTACCAGTTCGCCTGGCAGGGCGACGCGTACGAAGGGCTGATGTGCACCTGGACCGAGCTGCTCGCCGACGCCTACGGAGGGCAGAGCGCCCCGGACTCCTCCGCCGCCATCGTCGACCAGACGACTGCCACACGGCTGGCTTCCCCGCAGGCGCTCAAGGCGCTCGAATTCCTTCGAGCGCTGATCAATGACGGGCTCTCGCCGGCGGACGTGGCCGGTTACGAGGAGCCGCAGGGCGATTCGGCCTTCGACAGCGGCGCGGCCGCGTTTCTGCGCAGCTGGGACTCCTCCTACGCCAACGCGATCAGCGCCACGAGCGTGATCTCCGACCCGGCGCAGGTCGGCGTGATGGCGCCGCCCACCTTCGCGGGAAAGCGGGGCGTCGGATTCTCGGTCATCGGCGGGTGGAACCTGTTCATCAATCCGCACAGCCGCAACCTCACGGCTGATCTGACCTTCCTGCGCTGGATGGCGGGACCGCAGGCGCAACGCATCCTGGCCACCCAGTTCTCGGAGATACCCGGCAACTACTCGGTGCGCACCGACCCGAATGTGACCTTGAACAACCCGGTCCTGGCCGCGGCGACGCACACCAGGCTGATCAGCAGGCCGTCCTCGGCCCCCGGCTACGGCAAGCTGAGCTCCGCCATCTACCTGACCCTCCACACGGCGCTGCCCGCCAAGCCGGACGCTCGCGCCGCCGACCCCTGCGCGACGTTGCTGAGCGCGGCGACCAAAATCGACTCGACGGTACGCAGCACTCTGCCATGCACCGCGGCGGGCGGTGGCTAGCCGTGGCCATCGTTCCCGAAGATGAAGCGCGCACACCGGAACCGCAAGACGCGGTGCCCGGCCTGGCCGAGCGGGCCCGCGAGAGCATCCGGGTCTGGATTCGGCTGCGCGGGCGCGGCATCCTCGGCGCCGCTCCCTTCGCGCTCGCCGCCGCGCTGACCGCCGCCGCGCTCTCGCCCGTCGCGATCCCGCTGCTGCTCGGCAACGCGGCTCTCGCGCTCTCCGGACTGCTCGGCCAACTCGGCAATATCGGCGCGGAGCACATCGCGCGCGTCATCGAGGACGTGGTCGCACAGCTGCGCGGCGAGGCACGTGGCGGCCAGGCTCTTGACGAAACACTGTCCGGCGAACGGCTGCAAGCCGCCCTCACCAGCCGGCTACAGCAGGAACTCGACGGGCCGCAAGCGGCCGCGCTCCGCGCCGAGATGGCGCAACTGCTGCATCGGGTCGACGGCGTGGGTACCGCGCTCGATGCGGCCGTCCACAGCGGCGTCGAAGGGCTCTCGGTCTACATCGGCGAGACGCTGAACCTGCTCAGCCAGACCTCGGTCGAGTTCCATGCGCTGCGCGACGACGTCATGTCCGGGCTCACCGTCATCCAACACGATCTGGCCCGGATCGAAGCCATGCAGCGCGGTCACGCCGAGCAAGTGGAGCGGGTAAGCATTCAGATCGCCGAGCTGCACCGGCAGTTGGCCGTGGGCCGCGGCGCAGTGCGGGTTCCACCGGAACTCACGGCGGCGCAATCACAGGCCACTGCGACCGCTGAGGGAGCCCCGGACGTCACGCCCTATCCCGGGCTCGAGGCGTTCAACGAGCAGACGGCTTACTGGTTCCACGGCCGCGAACAGCTCATCGCGCGCCTGGTCACCCGGCTGCGCCAGCGCTTGCAAGGCTTGTCGATGGTGCTTGTGGTCGGCGCGTCCGGCGCGGGCAAGTCCTCGGTACTGCGCGCCGGCCTGATTCCCGGGCTGGACACCGGCGCGCTGGCGGTGCCGGGTTCGCAGCGCTGGCCGCGCGAGGTGATGAAGCCAGGCCAGACCCCGCTGCAGGAACTCGCGGTGCGCCTGGCCAACCGGCTCGGCGGGGACAGCGTCGAGATGGCCGCGGCGCTGCGGCAGAACCCGAACAACGCGGTCCTGATCATGCGGCAGGTGCTCGATTTCGAGCGGCGCAGGCGCGACGGCGCGGCGTCCGACCACCCGGAACCCGCCACGCGGACCAGCCGCCTGGTGCTGGTGATCGACCAGTTCGAGGAGATCTTCACCCAGTGCCACGACGGCCTTGAGCGCCAGCGGTTCGTCGACGCGTTGTGCGCCGCGGCGCAGGGGAAGCCGGACGATCCCGCCCCGGCGCTCGTCGTGCTCGTGCTGCGCGCGGGTTTCGTCGAACACTGCACCGCGCACCCCGCGCTGGGACCGGCGCTCAGCGATCAGTTCATCGTCGGCCCGATGAATATCAGGGAGCTGCGCGAGGCGATCGAGGCACCGGCCCGCGACGCCGGCCTGAGCGTCCAGCCCGGCCTGGTCGAAACGATGCTGACCGACCTGGAGGCGGTCACCTCTCCAGACGGCGGCGCCACCACGTACGACCCCGGCAAGCTGCCGCTCCTCGCGCACGCGCTACGGGAGACCTGGGAAGGCAGGGAACAGGGGCAGCTGACCATCAGGGCCTATACCGCGGCCGGCGGCATCAAGGGTGCGGTAGCCAAGAAGGCCGACGAGGTATACGAGAGCTTCGACGCCGACAGCAAGCGGGTCGCACGGATCCTGCTTGAGCACATGGTCGCGGTCCGCGCCGACGCGGAGGACACCCGGCGCCGGATGACCCGATCGGCCCTGCTCACCGAAGTCGCGGGCAGCGACCTGCCGACCGCGCGGCGGGTACTCGACCGCCTGGAACGAGAACGCCTGGTCACCAGCGATCAGGACACCGTGCAACTCGCCCACGAGGCGCTGCTGCGGCACTGGCCGGCGCTCGGCGAATGGCTGGAGGAACACCGCGACTGGCTGCGCACCCTGCAACGGCTCACCGCGGGCGCGCACGAGTGGCAGACCGGGGATCAGCACCCTGACCTTCTGCTGCACGGCACCCAGCTCTCCGCGGTGCGGGCGGAACTCACCGAGGCGCGGCGCGGCGAACTCGGCCGGCGGGAGAACGAGTTCCTGCGCGCCTCGGAGCGCCGGCAGAAGCGCAACGACCGGCTGCGCTTGGGTGTCGCGATGGCGCTCACCGCGGCGCTGGTCGCCGCGGTGGGGCTCGGCTCCGTCGCGAAGAGCAACAGCGGCGCGGCGCACCGGCAGCAGACCATCGCGCAGGCCCGGCAGCTGGCTGCCGAGGCGGACGCGCACCGTTACACCGATCCGGAGGTCGCGCTGCTGCTTTCCGTGGCGGCGTACCGGATCGCGCCGACGGACGCCGAGGCCGTCAACAGTCTGCTCTCCAGCCAATCCGGCTACTTCACCGCGCGCCTGCCGAACGTGGCCGGAGCGGTGAACGCCGTAGCGTACGACCCGGCCGCGCCGCTGATCGCCGCGGCCGGCCAGGATAACGCCGTGACCCTGTGGAACAGCGACGCGGCGCACGCCGGCGCCGCCTCGCCGGACGCCGGCAAGCAGTCGCCGGTCGCCACGCTGTCCGGCGATTCCTCCTTCTACGCGTTGGCCTTCGATCCGGCCGGCCGGCTGCTGGCCGCGGCGCAGCAGGATGGAACCACCGTGCTTTGGGACGTCGCCACGAAGACGCGGCTGGGAACGGTCAGTGCCGGGCCGGATGCGATCGACACCGTCGCCTTCAGCCCGGACGGCAGTGCGCTGGCCACTGCCGGCTATGCGGGCACGGTCTCGCTCTGGAACGTCAGCTCGCTGAAAAAGGTGGCCGAGGCCCGGGTCCGCAACGGCACGATCAGCAGCGTCGCGTTCAGCCCGGACGGCAACGCACTGGCCGCCGCGTGCACCGACGGCGAGATCCGTATCTGGCAGACCACTGATTTAAGCGCTCGCCCGCGGGAATTGGCCGGGCACACCGGTCTGGTGCGTTCGGTCGCGTTCAATCGGGCAGGCACCCTTCTCGCCTCGGGCGGCGACGACACGACCGTACGCCTCTGGGACGCGAAAACCGGTGGTGCGCTCGGAGTGCTCGGCGGTTCCGCCGGGCCGGTGCGCGCAGTCGCGTTCAGCCCCGACGGGACCAAACTGGCCAGCGCCGGCGAGGACGATGTCGTGCGGCTTTGGGATGTCGCCGCGCGCGGGCAGATCGGTGCCCTGACGGGTTCGACGAACACCGTGGCAGGAATCGCATTCAGCCCCGACGGGCATGTACTCGTCGGCGCGGACACGGACGCGACGATCGGTCTGTGGAATGTGGCGGCGCCACAGCAGACGGGCGCGATCGCCACGGCGGCCGTGGCGGCGGCTCCGGGTTCCACCGGGCTGCTGGCCACCTCGGGCGTGAATCAGCAGACGTATCTGTGGCGTTCCTCCGGGCAAAGGCTCTATGCCGCTCTCGGATCGAGCGGCGGTTCGAATGCCGGTGCGAGTGCCGGTGCGAGCGCGGGAATCGCGTTCAGCCCGGACGGCCGCAGGCTCGCCACCTCCGTCGCCGGTACGGGCGCCGCGGTATGGGACACGGCGACACGGCGAATAATCCGTACACTCGCCGCGGCTTCCCCCGTCGACGCGATCGCCATCGGTTCGACCGGCCGCGGCGGCGGGAAAGGCGAAGCCCAGAGTTCTGCCGCCCTCGGCGACGTCATCGCCGCCGGCGGCGATGACGACTCGATTTACCTGTGGGGTCCGGGAGCCACCGAACCCTCGTGGTCCAACGGTCTGCTCGGCGGCCCCATCACCACGGTCGCGTTCAGCCCGGACGGCACGCTGCTGGCCGCCGGAAGCCAGGACGGCACGATATTGCTGATCCGGTTGTCGCTCACCGGCGGCCGGCTCAGCGCGAACGTCATCGAACAACTTTCCGGTTCCTCCGGCGCGGTGGAGTCCGTGGCGTTCAGCCCGGACGACCGTACGCTGGCCGGCGGCTCCGCGGACGGCACGGTGCGGCTGTGGGACACCCGCGACCCGAACAACCCGACCAGTTTCACCACGCTGTTCGGGCAGAGCCAGGCGGTGGTCGGGGTCGCGTTCAGCAGCGATGGCAGAACCCTGGCCTCCTCGGCCGCCGATCACACCATCCGGCTGTGGAATGTCGCCGACCCCAAGACGCCGTCCGCGTTGGTGACCCTGAACGGCCCGAGCGATCCGACCGCGGTGGCCTTCGAACCGGGCACCGGCACCGTGGTCGGCGCGGCGGCCGACGGGACCGCGCTGTTCTGGGACACCGACGCCGCCGCGGTAGCCGCGCGCATCTGCGCCTCGAACCCGGCCGCGGCCGCGCGGATTCTCACTCCGTCGTTGCTTGGCGGCGATTATCCGGCACTGTGTCCGTAACCCGGCGCCCGCGCCACGGCTCGAACGGCAGTTCTTCGGCTTGCCCTTCGGCTAACGGCCGGTCCAACTTCCGGCATTGCCTAGCGCAAGAACCGCACGCACCTGGGAATTCATCAAACGAGAATCAGACTTCTGTGTTTCCGGGTGGGATTTCGGGGCGCGCGCGCGGCTTCCGATGAGCCGCGGATGCGCCGGTACTAACGCGTATGCGCTGGGCCGATGCACGTGAACTGCGCTACAACCGATACGGTATGCAAATTGAACTGACCGGGTGACGCCGGCGTTTAGGTATGCGAATTGGTCGTTCGAAAGGAAAGTCACTGTGGCTCTTAAACGAGTGTGCGACATCACCGGCACGGACCGCGACGTGGAGATCTGCGACGTGACCATAGCCGGCCAGACGATCAAGCTGGATCTCGCTCCGGCCGGCGTGGACAAATTGCGCGAGTTCTTCGGCGCGGTGGTCACGGTACAGCACCCGCTCGCCTCGCGCACCGCCGCGGCCGCGGAGCCCGCGCCGGAAGCAGCCGAGCAGGCCGAGGAAACGCAGGCCGCTGAGGTGCCTGCCACCGAAGCCGAGACAGAGGACGAATCCGAGTCCGCACCCGCGGAGCGCCCGGCCCGCCGCGGCCGGCGGTCGGCGGCCGCCAAGACCGCGCCGCGCAACGTCAAGGGCGGCCGGAAGAAGGCGACGCCGCGGCGCGGGACCAAGCCGGTCACGCCGGGCACCTCCGAAATCCGGGAATGGGCCAGGGCCAACGGATTCGAGATCGGCGAGCGCGGCGCGATCCCGGGCCGGATCCGCTCGGCGTACACGCTCGCGCACGAATAAGCGGTCTGGCTCTGCTGAGGCGGGCGGCACCGAACATTCGGTGGCTATGGCACCGGACTCCCGGCCACGTCGGCGTTCCCCCACTCCCCGTCGTGGCCGCGGCGTCGAGCCAGATTCCGAGGCGGAACAGAACTCTGAAGCCGAAAAGAGACCGCCCTCCCGGCACCGACACGCCGGGAGGGCGGTCGCCCTCGGGCCGCACAGGGCTTTGCCTCGCTCAGGGCAGGTAACCCGGCCTACCGGGCACCGATTACGGCACGCTCCATTGCTGGTTCGTGCTGTCGGCGCAGGCCCAGATCTGCGCCTGCGTCCCGGAGCCGCCGAAGCCGGTGTCGTCGAGGCACTTGCCGGAGTTCGGGTTCAGATACTCGCCGTTGGACTGGTGCTGCCAGACCTGCGCGCCGGTCCCATTGCAGGTGTAGAGCTGCACCTTGGTCCCGTTCGCGGTTCCCGCGGCCGAGACGTCGAGGCACTTGCCGAGCGCCTGCAGTTGGTTGCCCGAGGTCAGCGACCAGGACTGCGCGTTGGTGCCATTGCACGTGTAGACCTGCACCGGGGTGCTGTCCGCGCTGTCGGCTCCGCGCACATCCAGACAAAGACCCTGATACCCGGTGACCGGTCCCGAGCCGGGCGGCGGCGGAGGCGGCGGGTTGGTGCCGCCGGTGAGCTGGTTGAAGATGCCCGAGTAGGCGTAACCGGTGCCCTTGTCGTAGCCGTCGACCTCCCAGAAGGCCAGCTCGGCCATTGCGTTGCTCGCCGCGAAGCTCTCCAGGCTCTGCGCGTCGCTCTGCGAGAAGTAGGCGCCGTCGTCATTGGTGCCGGCGATCGGGGTCAGGCCCATCTTCGCGTAAGCCGCGGAGGTGGAGATGCCGTACAGCCTGGACAGCTGGTTCGCCGTGTTGCGGGCGGCCGACTCGGCGTCGCCGAGCACCGGCTGACCGTCGTAGAAGTCCATCGTCATGATGTTGACGATGCTGACGTTGACGCCCTGAGCCTGCGCGTCCTGCAGCAGCGCGTACTCCGAGCCGTTGCCGGTCGGCAGGCCGCCGGGGCCGACGCCGAGGGTGAAGTCGACCTGCACGGCCGGATTCTGCTGCTGCAGGGCGGCCAGCGCCTGGTCGCGGCGGGTGTTCGCGGCGGTGTCGCCCAGCGTGCCGCCTTCGATGTCGAAGTCGAGCCGGGTCACTCCGGTGCTGTTGACGATGTTCGCGTACGCCGAGGTGAGCGACGAGACGTCGGTACAGGTCTGGGCCAGCTCGCCGCCTTGAGCGCCGCCAGAGGAGATGATGACCTGGCCGCCCGCCGCCTGCAGCGAGCTGATCTGCGAGTTGAACGTGGTCAGCCCGTAGCCGCCGTCCTCCCACTGCGGGGTGCAGCCGGACTGCGGGATCAGGAAGGCCAGCGTGTAGTACTTCAGCCCGGTGGCGTTCATGTCGGCGGTCATGTCGCCGGCGTCGCCGGCGCTGATCTGGAGGTAGGGGGCGGCGAAGTGGGCCGGAAGCGCGGGGCCGGCCGCCTGGGCCGACCCGTCGAAGGCGAGCAGCAGACCGCCGGCCGCCAGCAGCGGCAGCGCGGTCAGGGTCGCTTTGGTGCGGGTTAATCGCATAGGTGGTCTCTTCTGCGGGTGAGTATGGGTATAAGCATATTGAGACCGTCGCGCCGAACGGTGGGGGGGCGAGCGAGCACGACCGGACGCACGCGCCGCGCCGCACTCGCGGGCGTACTTCCGGCGAACTCTTATTTCGCGGTTTGATTAAACTCGTAAACCAGAACCGAGTCAAGGGATGCGCGCAAACCCGTCGACCTCGGTGTCTGCGCAGCTCAGCGCCCAAAACCGGACCCGGAAACGTCGAGCGGGGGCGAGACCGAAGTCTCGCCCCCGCCGGTACTCGGGCCGGTGTTTGTCAGGAGACGTTCAGCGCGTTGTCATCCACCACGAAGGAGGTCTGCAGCGAGCTGTCTTCCGTACCGGTGAACTTCAGCGTGATGGTCTGGCCGATGTACGAGGCCAGGCTGAAGCTGTGCTGGGCGTACCCGCTGATGTGGTTCAGGTTCGAGTACGTGGCCAGCGTGCCCACGACGGCGCCGGACGAGTTGAGCACCTGCACGCTCAGCTTGTCGTAAGCGGTCGTGGTGGTGGTCTCCGAGGTGTCGATGTGCAGGTAGAACGAGAAGTTCGCGTTCTTACACGTCGACGGGATGGAGACCTTCTGCGCGAGGGTGTCGGTGTGGGTGGTGCCGTAGCCGTCGAGCCACGCGTAGTAGGTACCGCTGTGCGAGGTCTCACCGGCGCCGTTCGGGTTGATCACAGCGGCCGTTGAGGTCCACGGGCTGGCCGAACCGGTCTCGAAGCCCGGGTTGCCGAGCAGCTGCGCCGCGGTGCAGCCGCCGCTGGAGGGATTGACGGTCCAGCTGAAGGACGCCGAGCCGGTCGCGCCGGTGCCGTCCTTGGCGGTGACGGTGACGCTGGAGGTCGCGGCGGTGGTCGGGGTGCCGGAGATCAGGCCGCTGCTGGAGATCGACAGGCCGGCGGGCAGGCCGCTGGCGCTGTAGGTCAGCGTTTGGCCGGATGCCGAGTCGCTGGCGCTGATCTGCAGCGAGACCGCCGTGCCGACCGTCGAGCTCTGCGAGCCCGGGTTGCTGACGGTCACCGTGTTGCCGCCGACCGGACTGACGGTCCAGCTGAAGGACGCGGAGCCGGTCGCGCCGGTGCCGTCCTTGGCGGTGACGGTGACGCTGGAGGTCGCGGCGGTGGTCGGGGTGCCGGAGATCAGGCCGCTGCTGGAGATCGACAGGCCGGCGGGCAGGCCGGTGGCGCTGTAGGTCAGCGTTTGGCCGGATGCCGAGTCGCTGGCGCTGATCTGCAGCGAGACCGCCGTGCCGACCGTCGAGCTCTGCGAGCCCGGGTTGGTGACGGTCACCGTGTTGCCGTGGTTGAGGATCTGGTGCGAGATGGCGCAGGAGTTGGTGTCGTTGGACCAGCTGGCCTGTTCGGCGTAGGTGCCGAAGGAGCCGAAGCTGATGTTCGCGGCGCCGCCGGAGGTGCCGGGGCTGAGCCACGCGCACTCGTCGGAGTTCTCCTGGCC
>DASUAR010000065.1:0-7200 GCA_035763685.1 Actinocrinis sp.
ATCGCCGACCGAAGGAGACACCGCCGTGCCTACTCGTGGAGTCCTGTACATCCACTCCGCGCCCCGCGCGCTGTGCCCGCACGTCGAGTGGGCGGTCGCGGGAGTCCTGGGCGTGCGCGTGAGCCTGGACTGGGCGCGGCAACCCGCCGCGCCGTCGACTTGGCGCGCCGAGCTGCCGTGGACCGCGGAGCCCGGCACCGCGACCAGGCTCGCCTCCGCGCTGCGCGGTTGGCAGCTGCTGCGCTTCGAGGTGACCGAGGAGCCCTCGGTCGGCGCCGAGGGGGAACGCTACTCCTCCACCCCGGACCTCGGGGTGTTCCACGCCGTCACCGGAGTGCACGGCGACATCATGATCTCCGAGGACCGGCTGCGCGCCGCGATGCTGCGGGCCGGGCGCGGCGGCGATCTTGAGGCCGAGCTGCAGAACCTGCTCGGCAAGCCCTGGGACGACGAGCTCGAGCCGTTCCGCTGCGCCGGCGACGGTGCGCCGGTGCGCTGGCTGCATCAGGTGGTTTAGCGCGGGGGCGGTCCGCACGGTTGAGCGGGCCGCCTCGGGTGTGCCTTCGGTCCGTCAACGTCGTCAACGTCAGAGCCCGGTCAGTCCTTCGCGAGGACCGACCGGGCTCTGACGGTGTTTTCGGGTCCGCGATCGGCTCAACCGAATTGACCCGATCAACCAAGCCCGGGTCAATCGAGCGCCGCGTTGTGGAGCACTACCCAGCCGTCACTCTGGAAGACGACCCGGTAACCGGCCGACTCGAGCCGCTGCACCTCTGCCCGCTGCGCCGCGATCTTCTGCGCGTCCGTCTTCCCGGAGAACGGATACGAGGTCCGCTGCACGTCCGCGAGCACCCACGGCGGCGGCGGATAATTCCGGTCGCCGGGCGGACCCCACATCACGACCTTGTCGCGGCTGAGCAGCTGCGGACCGACCTGCGTCGCCGAGGCCACGTACACGTTGTCCGGGATCTTCGACGCGGCCTGCTTCGCGGCCACCACGCTCGGGTTCGAGACGTCCCAGAACGCCGCCTCCGTCATGTGATGCATCGGGTAGCGGTCGAACGTCGACCATGCGTATATGGCGACGTACATCGCGAACGCCGTCATCAGCGCGCTGCGGACAAGCTGCCCATGCCTCGCGACCTGAGTACTCAGCCGGGCGGAGGTCAGCCACCGGGAGAGCCGAAGCGCCCCATCGACGCCCGCGCAGAACATGATCGGCACCAGGAAGGCGTTGTAGTGGTACGGCATCACCCAGTACAGCTGATTGACCGACAGGAACCGCTCCAGCAACAGCGGCGCGGCCATCAGGCTCAGCGGGGAGAGCAGACATAGCCCGAGCACCGGCCACAGCAGCATCTGCAGCGTCTGCGTCTTGTAATGCGAGTTGAACAGCGTGCCGAAGGTGTTCCCCGGGTCGGCCAGCATCGCGTGGATCGCCGCCGACTGGTTCGAGCCGAACTCGGTATAGGTGAAGTCCCGGTTCGGGCTGCCGCCGGCCGCCGGCAGCAGTACCTGCGCCACCAGCCAGACCATGCCGATCCCGATCGGCACGAGGGCCAGGAACCACGCCCGGTCACGGCGCCGGATCGTCTCCAGCAGCAGCCGTGGACGCCGCGGCGCGCGCCGCAGCAGCCGCCACCAGTCCCGTAGCGTCGCGTCCTTCGTGGCGAGATAGAGCCCGAAGACGGCCACGACGAAACCCATGTCGTCCTTGACCCCGAGTAGCAGCAGGCTGATCAGCGCGGCCTGCCGCAGCCGTCCGGCCTGTGCCCGCTCGATCATCCACATCAGGATCGGCAGTTCCAGGAAGACCTCGTGGAACTCGAACCACAGCGCCATCTGCAGCGGCCAGGTCACGCCGTAGCCGATCACGACCAGATACGCGGACAGGTTCCCGGCCAGCGCGCCGAACCGCCCCGAGTTGCGCACCGCGCGCCGCACGAAGAGCCACAGCGGGATGATCGGCAGCGCGGTCAGCACCGCGGTCTCGACCAGCATCGTCTCGGGGCCGTCGTGGATCCAGTAGAAGGGGGCCATGAGCGCGAGCAGCGGGGTGAAGTGGTCGGCCAGTTGCAGCTTTCCGGCGTCGCCGGCGCCGTGCAGTCCGACGAACGGGGAGTGCGGCCCCATGAAGTGCGCGTAGCCCGAGATGGCCTGGTCGTACTCTCCGACATCGGCGAGTCCGTCCTGCAGCGTCGAGTGCAGGATGAGCAGGTAGGTCGAGTACAGCGCCGCGTACAGCGAGACGATCGCGCCGACGCCGAGCACGTGCGGCCAGCGGCGGGGCGGGGCCTCGCGCTCGTCGACCGGCGCGGCCTCGCCTCCGATGGTTGCTGGGGTACTCGCGACGGCGGTCAAGGCCGCTCACCACTCCTGTCAGACGAATGTTCGGTTTCCGGCAGCTGATCGGCTGATCCGCTTGAGTGCGGCGCCGTTCGGGCGGAGTCGGTCAATACCTGCTGCCGTGCTCGTCGGCCTCGCCCTTGAGGATCTGCCGGCCGCGCTCGGCCATGGTCTCGGCGACGGCCTCGGTGACCCCGATCCGCTCGGCCAGCTCGGGGTAGGTGATGCGGTCGAAACGGCGCGGATCGGTCAGCTCCGCCGCGGCGATGGCCTGATACGCGCCGGCCCGGTCGGCGGCCGCGCGGAACGCCGTGTGCAGATCGGTGGCGCGCTCAAGCAACTCCGCGGCGTCGGTGATGTCGTCCAGCCCGAAGAACCGATTGTCCTGCGCTTCCTCGGCGGCCGGCTCGTACAGCAGCGGCACGGGGCGCGTGCGGGGTTGCTCCTTCACCGGGACAGTTTCTCACGGTGCGCCGATGTCGTGTCGGTCGTAGGCCGGGCTAGCCCAACGAATCCAGCAGCGTGGGCACCGATTCCGGCCCGTCCAGCAACACATCGGCGTGCTCGCCGAGCGCCGCGCCCCGGCCTTCCGCGGTGCCGACCGCGACCCGCACGGCGTGGAATCCGGGCTGCTCGGCGGCCAGCTTGTCCAAGGCGGCGAACGCGGGCAGGTCGCCGAGATCGTCGCCGAAGTACCAGGCTCCGGCCAGATCGGCGGCCGCGCTCAGCACGACCGCGCCCTTGTCGGTATCCAGCGGAGGCTTGAGTTCCACGACCATCCGGCCGTGCTGAAGCCGCAGGCCGTGCGCCTCGGCGTGCAGCGCGGCCCAGGACTCGATGGCCGGTTCGAGTGAAGGATCGGCGCGGAAGTGCAGCGCGCACGAGAGCCGCTTGTCCTCGATCAGGGCGCCGGGGAACGCGGCACGGGCTTGCGCTACGACGCGCGCGATCACCGGCGCGTACGGTTCGGCCTCCGGCGCGGTGATGACCGTCGCGCCGCCGTCCGGCGAGTATTCGAGTCCGTACAGACCGTGCAGGTGCAGACCGGGCACGCCGCCGAGCCGCCCGGCGAGGAAGGCGACCGGCCGCGCGGACACGACGGCGGCAAGCGCGGCGTTCCGGGCCAGCGAAGCGAGCGCGGCGGCGGCGCCCGGCACCGGCCGCACCGACTCAGGGTCCTGCTGAATCGGGGCCAGCGTCCCGTCGAAGTCGAAGAAGAATCCGTATTCGCCCAGCCGCGCGGCGGTCCTGGCCACCAGAGCGCCGACGGCGGCGCTGCCGGTACCGACACCGGCACCGGCACTGGTACCGACACCGGCTTCCTGGTTATCCGCCGCATCCCGCGGCGCGCTCTCATCCATGGTCACTCGTCCAACCTGCCGCAGTCCGATGCCTGTCGCAAGCTGCCTCTCAGCGCAGGTCACGCAGCGCCAGAGCGGTCAACAGCAGCGCGACGCCGCGCGGCGTCGCCGGATCGAGGCCGGTGAGCTCGGTCACCCGGGCGAGCCGGTTGTCCACCGTGTTCGGGTGCAGGCCGAGACGGCTCGCGGTGCGGCGCCGGTCGTACTCCTCCTCCAGGAACACGCGCACCGTATGCAGCAGATCGGGCCGCTCGGCCAATGGATCAAGCAGGGTGCTGAGCCGATCCGAACTCTCGTCCGGCCGGGTGAGGTGATATTCCAGGAGCACATCGTCGAGCGCGTAAACCCCCGGCGTGCGGCCGAGAGCGCAGACCAACCGCAGGATCTCGCCGGCCGTGCTCGCGGCGGACCCGATCTGCTCGGGCTGCTCGGCGACCGTCACCGCGATCCGTATCTCGCCGCCCCAGGCTTCGGCGAGCCCGCGCACCAACTCGTCGGAGACCGATCGCGCGGTGGCCGGCACCGGGGAATCACCTCCCGCCGAGCGCGGCACGAGTACGTGGCCGCCGGTTCCTTCAAGCAGGGCGGGAATCGGCGCGCCGAAGTAGGTGTCGATGGCTTCGTGCAGCCGGTGTAACCGCCGGTGTATCGCGGCCTGCGTCGCGTCGGCGCGCTTCAGCGTCGCGGTGCCCGCTCGTTCCGCATCACGGCCAAGCCCCAGCGCCAGCACGGTCGCGCCCTTCGCGAGCCCGAACTCCTCGAGCGCGGCCGGGTTCTGCGGGGCCACTCCGGCGACCAGGTCGCGTACCAGTTCGCGGCGGTGGTCCCGGCGCGCGGAGCCGAGCAGTTCGAGCTCCTCCTGGTAGGCCTGCGTGATCTCGTCGATCGCCTCGTCCTGGGCGGTCAGCAGCAGCCGCGCCAGCTCCGGCAGCGCGGCCGTCTCCTCCGGATACGCGGCGTGGCAGAGCTCTTCGTACACGACGCGCGCCGCGATCGTGTACGTGCGCAACAGGATCGGCAGCGGCATCCCCTCCTCCGCGCGGTGCGCCGCGCGCCGCCGAAACAGCGCTCTGGCGATCTGCACGGCTCCCTCGGCGCCCTGAACGCGCTGCAGGAAGGTCAGCACGGCCAGGCGGGCCGCGTCCGCGACGTCGATGCCGCGCAGCGTCGGATAGTCGGGCAGCTGAACGGCCCACTGCGCGGCCACGCGCTGCACGAACCCGTCGACCAGGGGTTCGCACCTGCGGGCCAGCTCGCGGGTGGGTGCGGAGGCGGGAAAGGATGGCTCGGCGCCGGCAGTAGAACGCGGTGGCATGACCGATCCGCCAATCGACCCAGTTGTTTGTTCCGGCATGACGACAAGGGCGGCGGCTCGAACTGGCGAGCGTCACAGACCTCGTACTCATTGTGCCAAGCGGCCGGCTGGATGGGCAGAGCACCCCCCGCGATCCGGCGGGGGCTCAGGAAATGGCGCGCAACGCGGCCTGTGCGGCGCGGGAGCGCAACAGTTCGGCGAAGGTGGTCCGGCCATGGCAGACGTCTGCGAATGCGCGCCAGGCGATCGGCAGCGTGGTTACCGCCGCGTGAAAGAAGCCCGGGCGCTTCTCGAAGGCCGAGAGCAGCCGCTGGCCGGCCGCCATCTCGACGCCGAGCAGTGCCTCAACCTGGGCTCGGTACTCGGCGGCGGCCTCGGCAACCGCCCGTTCGCCGGACGGCAACGACGCGGCGGCCATCCGCGCCGCCGCCTGCCCGGCCAGCCGGCCCGAACGCAGCGCGTAGGAGATGCCCTCGCGGGTCCACGGGTCCAGCAGACCGGCCGCGTCGCCGGCCACCAGCACCCGGCCGCGGGAGAGCGGAGAGTCCGCGGTGCGGCAGCGGGTCAGATGCCCGGAGTCCTGCGCGGCCGGCAGCCCGGTCAGTCCGAGTTGTTCGATGAACTGCCGGTAGTACGCCCGCGTCTCCTCGCCCTGCCCGCGCGCCGCGATGACGCCGACAGTGAGCGAATCGCCCTTCGGGAAGACCCATCCGTACGAACCGCGCACCGGACCCCAGTCAATCAGCACCCGGCCGGCCCAGCGCGCCGCGATCTGCGACGGCACCGGGATCTCCGCCTCCAAGCCGAGGTCCACCTGACGACAGGTCACGCCGACGTGGCGGGCCACTCGGCTGGCCGAGCCGTCCGCGCCGACCACGGCACGAGCACGCACCCGCGAACCGTCCGCGAGCGTCAGTGACACCGCCGCCTTCGGCGCCGCCACTGGGTCTTCCGTGCTCATTTCCGCCGCTTCTGCCTGTTCCACACCGGTCACCACGACGCCTTCGCGCAGCTCGACTCCGGCCTCCACCGCCGCCTTGACCAGCGCGTGGTCGAAGTCGGTGCGGTTGACCAGCGCCAGCATGCGGCCGTCCCGGTCGCGCTTGGTCCGCTCCTTGCGCCCTTGCTGAGTGAAGCTGATGGCGTCGATCCACTCCCGGACCGGCAGTTCGAAGCCCGCGGGCAGCGCCTCGCGCGACAGGCCGATCAGTCCGCCGCCGCAGGTCTTGTATCGGGGGAAGGCGGCCCGCTCCAGCAGCACGACCCGCGCTCCGGCCAGTGCCGCCTCGCGGGCGGCGCTCGCTCCGGCCGGACCGGCGCCGACCACGGCCACGTCCCACACGGTGTCGTTCCGGGCCGTGTCGTCCAGCGCCGTGTCGTCTGAGGATTCGCCCGCCGCCGCGTTGTTCGGCTTGGCCCCGGATTCCCGTACGGCTCCGGATTGCGGTACGCCGAGTGATTCGGTCACGTCCCCTGATTCCTGCTCCGCGCTCGATTCGCGAGCGCTACTCGATTCGCCTGCCGCCGCCGAAATCGGCTTGACGCCATCCGGCCCTACCGGTGCCTCGAACGGGTGATGCGAAACCGGCGCCGCCACAGGAGAACTGATCACGGCTCACCAGCGTAACCCGCCCGGAGCTGGGCTCCTTGGGTGACCAAGCGGCACGGGTCTGACAACGATTCGGCCACGATGTGCTCAGACTTTGGTCCACGCGGTTGAAGCTGTTGTCACAGCTGCATGAACAACCACATACAGCGAGTATGGGATGATCAGGACGACAACCGCCTTGGAACTCGGAGAGGTACGGGTTCCATCACAGTTCGGACACACATTGCCGCACGGGTGTTCCGCCGGGAAGCAACGCCGAGGATTGTTCTCCCAGACGGGGCATGGTAGGAATTCCCGCGATCAGGGACGGCGCGGACCGCAGAATCCGTCGCTCAGGGCGCCCCGGCCTGTGTAATTTGGCCGTCGCCCACCCCGATTACGGGATTTGTCCCACCATGTCGCACAATCGGATCACATCCGAGGAATGTGGCTGAGCAGCACCACCCCGGACCGGCAGGCCCGGAGTAAGCACGTAAGATCCCGCGTACCGCTTACCAACCTGGTCCCGACGGGTTCCACCGCGAACGACGAGGACGTCACACCACGATGACTGTGCCGAACACGGCGGC
>DASUAR010000066.1:0-22158 GCA_035763685.1 Actinocrinis sp.
AGGACGCTCCGGCCGCACGCCCAGGCTCGTCGCGCAGTGAACCATCTGCGCCTGGCGGCGCGTGGCGATTCGCCATCACGATCCCCGACAAAGCGGCGGCCGGATCGTTGCCTTGATACATTCCCCAACACCGCCTAGTGCAGCCGACTCGCACTCCTTGGTCGCTCTGACTATCCCGCCATCTTGCCGCAAAAAGTTACCGACCGGTAGCACCGGGGCCGTGGCCTAGGTCACGCAGCTACGCTCCGTGCCTTTCGCGATTCCGGGTGCGCGCGGTTTCGGAGCCGATGCGCTACTGCCCGGCCGCGTCGGCTCCGTCGTTCGCGCCCTCGCCGGTCTCCTGCTGCGCCACCTGGGCGCCGTAGTCGGGACCCTCTCCCGCCGGGTGCAATTCGTTGAGCTGCGGCTTGAGCCAGGACGTAAGGGCGTCGATGGTCTGAGTCGGCACAAGGTCACCAACGCTCATCACGTATGCGATGTCGCCCGCGAGCGAGGCGGCGTGTCCAAGGGCCGAGTCGCGGTCCCAGGTGCCGTACGTGGCGGCGCGCGCGTAGCCACGAGCGAGCCGGGCCGCCCCGGTGCGCCCGGATTCGGCGATCGCCCGGTCGGCCACGGCCAGCGCGTCGAACTTGACCTTGGCGAATTCCAGGCCGGCGCTGTCGATGCGCCGCCCGATCGTGTCCAGCTCCTCGCGCTTGAGGCCGGTCAGCGCGTAGATCAGGCCGAGTACGTTGCGGCCGTGCGGCCCGTAGGCCCACCATGCCGGAACCTCGGCGATCGCCAGGAACTCGCGGGTGACGATGGCGTGTGAGCCGACCGCGGAGCTGGGCGTGAAGTGGTCCGGCGCGGGCACCGCCTGGAGCTGGAAGAGCCGGAACGACCCGTCGACGCCCAGGGTCAGCGTCATGTCGTCGGCGATGCCCAGGCCGCTCTGCGCGGGCTCCGGATGCACCAGCAAGCCGTACGGGTCGGCCGAGCGCTCGTCCTCATCCAGCTCGGGGACCTGGATGAAGTGGGTGATACCGCGCTCAAGAGCGTCGGCAAGATCCACGCTCTGCCGGTCCGGTCCCACTTGTCGGGTGCCGTCCACGCGTGCGATCACGTAATAGGTTGCCATTGGAGCCTCGAGCCCTCCCAGTCGCGTTCCGCGCCCTATCCTGCCTCACCACACCGGCTCACGTCAGCGTGAGTCGGGTAATCAGCCACGCGGACTACTCGGATCGGCCGTACGTACGCCGTGCGCGTCTGCGCGTTACCGCCGGGCGTGCTGCCCATCGCCATGCTCGACGTCCATCGCATCGATCACATCGAGTACCGCATTCGCGACCGCGTCGGGACGGTCGAACGGAATGTAGTGCCCGCTGTCCTTGAGCTCCACCAGTTCGCCGCGCGGAGAAAGTTCCGCGAGATCGCGCTGCCTGCGCCACCACCGATCGGCGAACTGCGCCGCGGTGCCGCGCGGCATGATCGCGCGCTCTATGCGCGACCGGCCGAACGCGGCGAGGACTTGAAGCGGGACCGGCGGGAAGTCGCGTTCGCAGCGCAGCTCCAGCAGTTCCGCGGCGACGTCGTAGTACAGCGTGTTCTCGACCATCGCCGCGACCCCGGGGCGTCCGGCCGCGAAAGTGGCACGTACCTGGTCCAGGTCGGCGACCGCCGGACCGCTCAGGGTCGTACCGGCGACGATGACACGCCAAGCCGCCGGCCCGAGGACTGCGCCCATGCCGCTCACCCGCCCGATACCGCCGATCCTGCGCCACCGCCGCACCCGCTCGGAATAAGCGGGCTGCGGTACCGCCTCGGGCTCGGCCGAGCCGTCGACGAGTACGACGCCTGCGGTCAGCCCCGGGAACATGCGCGCGAAGGCCTCGACGTGAAACCCGGCCAGCGAATGACCGACCAGCACGGCCGGGCGTTCGAGCTCGAGCGCGCGCAGCAGTTCCTTGATACGTTCGGCCTCCGCGGCCAGCGTCGGCGGCACCGCGGCCGGCTGCGACCAGCCGAGGCCCGGCCGATCGAAGCGGACCAGGGTGGCCCGTCCCGCCAGCAGCGGGACGACGGCATCCCAGTCGTACCAGGCTCCGCCGAGCCCGGAGGTGAAGATCACCGCCGGGACATCATCCGGACCCTCATCCACCACGATGTGGTGCGCGCTGCCGGCTACCTGCACCAGTCGGCCGGGCACAAGACGCCGCAACTCCCGCGACGTCGGCTTCGCTACCGCTCGCATGCTCTAACTCTAAAACGGAGGTGCTACCAGTTTTTGAACGGACCCGCAGCAAGCGGGCTCGCAAGCACGCGGGCTCCCGTTAGCGCGGATTCGCCGTCAGCCCTTGAGCTTGTATTCCTCCAGCAGCCGCCGCCCGACGATCATCTTCTGGATCTCGGCGGTGCCCTCGCCGATCAGCAGCATCGGGGCCTCGCGGTAGAGGCGTTCGATCTCGTATTCCTTCGAGTAGCCGTAGCCGCCGTGGATGCGGAAGGAGTCCTCGACGACCTCCTTGCAGTACTCGGCGGCCAGGTACTTCGCCATCCCCGCCTCGAGGTCGTTGCGCTGACCGGCGTCCTTCACCCGCGCGGCCCGCACCATCATCTGGTGCGCGGCCTCCACCTTGACCGCCATCTCGGCGAGCTTGAACTGGATCGCCTGGTGCTGCGCGATCGGCTTGCCGAAGGTGGAACGCTGCTGCGCGTAGGCGATGCCGAGCTCGAAGGCCCGCAGCGCGATCCCGCACGCGCGGGCGGCGACGTTGACCCGGCCGACCTCGACGCCGTCCATCATGTGCGCGAAGCCGCGGCCGGTGACCCCGCCGAGCACCCGGTTGGCCGGGATGCGCACGTTGTCGAGCACCAGCTCGGTGGTGTCCACGCCCTTGTAGCCCATCTTGGCGATCTTGCCGGGCACGGTCAGGCCGGGCTGCACCTCGCCGAATCCGGGCTCCTTCTCGATGAGGAACGTGGTCATGTTCTTGTGCGGGGCCTCGTGCCCCTCGTCGGTGCGGGCGAGTAGCGCGACGAGGCTGGAGGTGCCGCCGTTGGTCAGCCACATCTTCTGACCGGTGATCAGATAATCGTCGCCGTCCCGCACGGCCTTCGTCTTGATCGCGGCCACATCGGAGCCGAGCGCGGGCTCGGACATGGAGAACGCCGCGCGCACGGTGCCTTCCGCCATTCGCGGCAGGAAGTACGCCTGCTGCTCCTCGGTACCGTGCTGTTTGATCATGTACGCGACGATGAAGTGCGTGTTGAGGATGCCGGACACGGACATCCAGCCGCGCGCGATCTCCTCGACGACGAGGGCGTAGGTCAGCAGCGACTCGCCGATGCCACCGTGTTCCTCCGGGATCATCAGGCCGAACAGACCCATCTCGGCCATGCCCTTGACGATCTCGGCCGGGTACTCGTCGGCGTGCTCCAGCTCGTTGGCCACCGGGATGATCTCCTTGTCCACGAAGGTGTGGACGGCGGCCAGGATCTCCTGCTGGACCTCGCTGAGGCCCTCGGTGCGGGCGAGACGTGCCATGTGACTGGGCTCCCGGATCACTCGTGCTCCCGCCCCCGGGGCCGGGGTGCGGGGCGGCTTAGTTACTGGTGAGTATCCCCGCGAGCCGCGGCCTTGTGAAGTGTGGCGCCGCACACTGGGTGGGCAGGCGGAGTGTGGGCGGGCGGAGTGTGGGCGGACGCGGTGTCAGCCGACGACCGCTACTGCGGCTCCGGCACGTACGGCGGCCATTCGGCGGTCTCGATACTGAAACCGAACGGCTCCGGAAGCACGATCTGCTTGCCATACGCGCCGATCGAGTGCACTTCGTAACGCGGCTCGTCCTTGATCAGCGAGTGCAGGATCCACTCGCTGCGATCCTGGTCGACGAGCAGATACAGCGGGACTCCGTTCCTCGCGTAGAGCTTCGGCTTGACGCCGAAGTCGTTGGCGACGGTGTCAGGCGAGTCCGGCGAGGTGATCTCGACGATCAGCACGACGTTGTCTTGAAGTTCGTGCCGGTTGGTCGCACCTGGGTAGGCGACGGCCAGGTCAGGGATGAAAAATCGCCGAGAACCGTCGCGATACTCCCATTGCAGATGCTCAGGGGACACTTGCCAGCGGATGGGGGTCAACCCGCTGTACTTGGCTTCGCCAAATTGATCGATGAGCGCTTCAACGATCGTGAGGTGGGGAAATCCGGCCGGAGGCACGAAGATCAGCTCGCCTTCGTGCACGTACTCTACCCGCTCGGATTCGAGGAGCCGATCGGCGATATCGCGAAGGTCGTGCTTGCCGGTGAGACCGAGAGCGGACGCGGACATGCGTACTTCCTCCTGGTCGAGCCGTGATCCTTGTTCGAGTATTGCATGGCGGCATGCTTCCGACAGCGCTACCGACAAGGAAAGCCCTGGCCAGGGACGTCACCCGAGCAAGCGATCATCAGATCACTCGAACAGGTCGGAGCGACGCCTGGCGCGAAATCGCCAGGCGCACGCTCATGTTTTCGCGGCCTTACCCGCCCGGCGGGCGTCAGGCAGCCGGCGGCTCGAACTTCGAGGTGCGCGAGTATCCGGCCACGCGGCCCTTGCCCGCGATCACCAGCGCCATCTTGCGCGAGGCCTCGTCGATCATCTCGTCGCCGAGCATCGCGGAGCCCTTCTTGCCGCCGGCCTCCGAGGTGTAGAACTCGTACGCGTCGAGGATCAGCTCGGCGTGGTCGTAGTCCTCCTGGCTCGGCGCGTAGAGCTCGTTCGCGATGGCGATCTGGTCCGGGTGCAGCACCCACTTGCCGTCGAAGCCGAGCGCGGCGCTGCGGCCGGCCACCCGGCGGAAGCCCTCGGGGTTGCGGACCTGAAGGTACGGTCCGTCGATGGCCTGCACGTCGTTGGCGCGCGCGGCCATCAGGATGCGCATGAGGATGTAGTGATACGCGTCGCCGACGTCGTATCCGGGCGGCTGCTCCCCGACGACCAGCGACTTCATGTTGATCGAGGCCATGAAGTCGGCCGGGCCGAAAATGATCGTCTCGACCCGCGCCGAGGCGGCCGCGATGGCGTCGACGTTGACCAGGCCCTTGGCGTTCTCGATCTGCGCCTCGATGCCGATCCGGCCCACCTCGAAGCCCATGGTCTTCTCGATCTGCGTGAGCAGCAGGTCGAGCCAGATCACCTGCCCGGCGTCCTGCACCTTGGGCAGCATGATGCAGTCCAGGTTGGCTCCGGCGCCCTCGACGACCGTGACGACGTCGCGATAGGTCCAGTGCGTGGTCAGGTCGTTGACCCGGACGGTGCGGGTCTTGCCGGTCCAGTCGCCGTTGTTGAGCGCGTCGACGATCTTGAGCCGGGCTCCTTCCTTCTCCAGCGGGGCGCAGGCGTCCTCGAGGTCGAGGAAGACCTGGTCGGCGGGCAGCGACTGAGCCTTCTCCAGGAACCGCGGGTTCGAGCCGGGTACGGCGAGACAGGAGCGGCGCGGGCGGTTGACGTTGGCGTTGGCCATGGGGCGGGTTCCCTCCCGAAGCGGGTACGGACCGGTGACACAGCTGAATGGGGACAGAAATAGTCGGACACCGCCAGGTTACTGGCCAGTCACATCCGCCGTCTCGGGCGCGCCGGAGTGATCCGTGCCACGCGCCGCGATCGCAGGCCCCTCCTTGCCCCCGCCGAGGGTCACCACGGCGAGGCCGGCCAGGATCAGCACCGCGCCCGGGACCATCGACCAAGACGGAACCTGACCGAGCCAGAGCGCCGCGATCAGCGCGGCCGAAGGCACTTCCAGCAGGATGCACAACGAGACCACGGTCGGGCTGGTGGTTTTGAGCACCCGGTTGAACAGGGTGTGCCCGAGCAACTGGGCCCCGGCGGTCAGCCCGAGGATCTTGATCCAGGCGTTGCCCGACATGCCGGTGAGGTGCTCGCCGGTCGCCACCGCCAGCCCGGCCAGCACGACTGCGGCCGTTGTGTAACAGACCACCGCGTACGGGGCGAGCGAGACGGTTTTGCGGACGTTAGCGCCGACCGTCATGTACACCGCGGCCAGCGCCCCGGCCAGCAGCGCGAGCAGGTCACCGGAGAACGCCCGCACCGACAGATGCAGGTCCACTCCCGACAGTGCGACCACCCCGGCGACCGCGATCAGGATCCCGGTCCACGCCTGGCGCGACACGTGCTCGCCGCGCAACAGCGCGATGACGGCGGCGAAGATCGGCTGCGCGGCGGCGAACGCGGTGGCGGAGGCGACCGACGTCATCGTCAGGCTCGGGGTCCACGTGGAGAAGTGCAGCCCGAGCGCCACACCCGCGGCGAGGCTGGAGAGCCACTGCACGCCGTTCATCGCGCGCAGTTCGCCGAGATGCCGCGCCAGCGCGAAGGGCGTGAGCGCGGCGGCGCCGAACACGTTGCGCCAGAAGGCGATCGCGAGCGCGGGAGCGGCGGTGGCGGCGATCAGCGGACCGGAGGTGCCGACCGCGCACACCGCCACCGCGAGTATGGCCATATCAGCCCGCGGAGGCCGGTGCACTGCGGAAACCGGGAGCGAGGTGGGAGCGGGGGCGGTCTGGGCGGTCAGGGGTGCTCCTCGGTCGCGACTATGACACGGCCTAGCCAGCGTACCGCGCGGCCTTCGCGGCCCCGGCGGCGAACTTCTACAGGCTGTCCCCGCTGAGGGACGCTCTAGTGCCCTGTGGGAAAGTTCTGAGCCATGAGCAGCCCGTCAATGTCCGCCCCGTCAGCCGTCTCCGGCCGTTCCGCGCTGTCCATCCCCGATGCGGCGCTCATCGAGGAGGCATGCAAGAAGTCGGGCCTGATCTGGGTGGCGGTATCGGGACTGCGTGACCGGGCGGCCTGGCACGTGTGGCATGAGCAGGACGAGCAGGGCGCGGTATACGTCGTGGTCGGCGGGGGCGAGCAGTCGCTGCCCGGACTGGCCGACGGGATCACCGTGCGCGTTACCGTGCGATCCAAGGACAAGGGCGGCCGGCTGGTCAGCTGGCCGGGCGTGGTGGCGCGGATCGTGCCAGGCACCGAGGAATGGGCCACCGTCGTGCCCGTATTGCACGCGAAGCGGCTTAACGCACACGACGGCGAAGCGCAGCCGGAGCGGTGGGCGGCGAACTCCGCGATCTTCCGGATCCGCCCGCAGGGAGCATTGATCGAGGGCCCCGGCCACTACGCGACCGCCTCGGGCGCCGCTCCCGTGCCGCCTTCCCCGGCAACTACGCGCTCGCGCTAGCCCTCCCGCGCTCCCTTCGAACGCGCTCCGCGTACGCGCGTTCTTTCACCGGCCCCCGTTCCGGCCCATTCGCCGCCCGTTCCCCCGCCTCAGCCGTGTCCGTGACCGGGATCTGACAGCGTCGCAGACGGCGAAGTCGACGGCGACGGCGGGTTGGGTCCGGACGATGTGGAGCTGGGCGTGGCGGACGGTGAGGTCGACGGCCTTGTCGGGCCGGTGCTGCGACTGCTCGCCGTAGGACTCGCCGAGCCACTGGAGCCGTACGCATTCGGGGAAGCGCTCGGACTCGACGTCGGCGGCAGCACAATCAGCGCGTTGTCGAGCATCTGGCCGGGCAGCGGAGCCTGGATGGCGACGCGATCCTCGTAGTTGGTGAAGTCGATCTGCCCTTGGTAGCTGCCTGCGGTCGGCGCGATCCGCAGGATGTAGGGCACTCCATCGGTAGCTACCCAGATCGATGCCTTATGCCCATCGCGACCGGTACCGTCGAGTTCGAGTGCGTTCTCGCCGTTGACCGTGCCGACCTTGCCCTTCGCCCACGTCGCAGAGGTCAGCAACAGCCGATCGAGCAGGTACCCGATGCGCGTGTCGTTGGTGAACCCGGAGTAGCGCGGATCTGCCGTCGGGATGCGCACGTACAGGCCGCCGTACGCCTTGCCGTTGTCGATCGCGCCGATCTCCTTCCAGAACGAGGACGGTTCGGCGGTCCACACCTCGTCCTCGACCCGCAGCAGCCGACTGGTCGCGCTGCCGCTGGTCACGTCGCCCACCGCGCCGAACTGGGTGAAGACCATGTCGACGGTGAACGTCCCGCCGGAGACCGGTACGCCGTTGAGCGTCCCGGTCACGTGCACCGTCGGTGCGGAGGAGGTCGCCTTCACCGTCTTGGTCACGATCGCCTGCGGATCCAGCGCCGCGATCCCGTTGCCGGTGTACGGAATGCCGGACGCGGTGATCTCCTGCGGACGGAAGGAGCGGTGCGCCGGATCGTCGGCCGAACACGCGGCCAGCGCGCTGGCCAGAGCGACCGCGACTACCGGGCCGAGGACAGCGGTGGCCATGGATATACGCGCCATTCGACTAGCCGTCACTTCCCTGTTCGCACCGGTGTCCCCGAGTCCGGCAGTGTAGCGAAGCGGCGCGCCGGACCGTGGTCCGGTGATCGGACGGTTCGAACTGTCCGATAGTCAATCCGGCGACATAATCTAAAGCTGAAAAGCGCTGAACGCAGCGCCGGCCCGACCGGCGGCCAGGACAGAGCAGGAGGGCCACGCGTGGCGGCGACCAGGGCTCCGTCCCGGATCTTCATTTCGCATCTGGCGGGCAAGCCGGTGTTCGACCAGGACGGCGACCAGGTCGGGCGGATCCGTGACGTCGTCATCACCATGCATACCGACTCCGCGCGCCCGCGGGTGCTCGGGCTGGTCTCGGAGGTCACCGGCAAGCGCCGGGTCTTCCTGCCGATGGCCAGGGTGACCGCCATCGAGGGCGGCCAGGTCATCTCCTCGGGCCTGATCAACATGCGCCGGTTCCAGCCGCGGCCCGGCGAGGCGCTGATGCTGGCCGAGCTGACCGACCGGCGGGTGCGGCTGGTCGCGGACGGGACCGAGGTGCAGGTCATGGACCTGGCCATCGAGCTGAACTCCGGCCGTGACTGGGAGGTCACCAAGGTCTTCGTGCGCCGCCCGGGGCGCGGCTTCCGGCGGCACGGCGAGAGCCAGACGGTCGACTGGGAAGCGCTGACCGGTTTCGCGGCCGACGAGCCGGGCCAGGCCGCGGCGACGCTGATCCGCACCTTCGAGAAGATGCGCCCGGCCGACCTGGCGCGGGCCGTACACGAACTGAACCCGAAGCGGCGCACCGAGGTGGTCGCGGCCCTCGACGACGACCGGCTCGCCGACGTGCTCGAGGAACTACCCGCGGACGAGCAGGTGGAGATCCTGACCAAGCTGGAGGTGGAGCGGGCCGCCGACGTGCTGGAGGCGATGGACCCCGACGACGCCGCCGACCTGCTCGGGGACCTGCCGGCCGAGGAGTCCGAGCGGCTGCTCGAGCTGATGGAGCCTGGCGAGGCGGCCCCGGTTCGGCGGCTGCTGATCTACTCCGACGACACCGCCGGCGGCCTGATGACCAGCGAGCCGATCGTGCTGCCCCCGGACGCCACGGTGGCCGAGGCGCTGGCGCGTATCCGGGTTCAGGAGCTCTCCCCCGCGCACGCGAGCCAGGTGTACGTATGCCGGCCGCCGATGGAGACGCCGACCGGGCGCTTCCTGGGCGTCGTGCACTTCCAGCGGCTGCTGCGCGAGCCGCCGGCGACCCTGGTGAGCGCGGCCGTGGACAACGGGATCGAGCCGCTGCGGCCGGAGCAGCCGCTGAACGCGGTCACCTCGTTCATGGCCACGTACAACCTCGTCGCCGCGCCGGTCGTGGACGAGTCCGGGCACCTTCTCGGCGCGATCACCGTCGACGACGTGCTTGACCACGTACTTCCGGGCAACTGGAGACTACGCGACCTTCACGCGCACGACATGAGCACCGGTGCACACGCAGACGATTCGGGAGGGGGCGGCCATGGCGCATGACACGGAGACGCGCAAGGCTATGCGTCAGGCGGCGCGGCGCGAACAACCCCGGCTGGACCAGCCTCGCGATATCCATCGCGCGCGTTCGCTGCGGCCGAGGATCGACGCGGACAAGTTCGGACAGGCCTCGGAGAACCTGGCGCGATACTTCGGCACGGCACGGTACCTCGTCATCCAGACAGCATTCGTCTTCGTCTGGATCGCGCTGAACGTCATTGGACTCACCGGCCGCTGGGACCCTTACCCCTTCATCCTGTTGAACCTGGCCTTCTCCACACAGGCCGCGTATGCCGCGCCGCTGATCCTTTTGGCGCAGAACCGGCAGGCTGACCGGGACCGGGTGCAGATCGAGCAGGACCGGGATCGGGACGAGCGGTCGATCGCGAACACCGAGTACCTGCTGCGTGAAGTCGCCGCGCTGCGGCTGGCCGTGAACGAGGTGGCCACCCGCGACTACGTCCGCTCCGAGATTCAGTCGCTGCTTAAGGAGATGGACGATCTGCGCACGTCCGGCCAGACGAGCACGCTCCCGGCCCGGATCAGAGACGTCACGCCGCCGAACGCGAAGGCCGGTTCGTAGCGCGCTGCGTGCGCCGCTCCGCAGCGGACGAGGTGGCCGCGAGCGGAGCAGTGCTGGGAGGCGCATAGCATGGGGGCATGGCTGACACGACGACGAGTACGACGATGCCCACCGAGGATCAGGTGCGCGCGGCGCTGGCGCGGGTCCAGGACCCGGAGATCCGCCGCCCGATCACCGAGCTCGACATGGTGAAATCCGTCGTGATCGGCCAAGACGGCACGGTGGACGTGGAGATCTACCTGACCGTCGCCGCGTGTCCGCTCAAGGACAAGCTTTCCGCGGACATCAAGGCTCAGGTCGGCGCCCTAGACGCAGTTCGCTCGGTGCGCGTCGGGCTCGACGTGATGAGCACCGAGCAGCGCCAGGCGCTCCAGTCGAAGCTGCGCGGCGACCGGCCGGAGCGGGAGATCCCGTTCGCCAAGCCCGGCTCGCTCACGCGGGTCTTCGCGGTCGCCTCGGGCAAGGGCGGGGTCGGCAAGTCGTCGGTGACCGTGAACCTGGCGGCGGCGATGGCGGCCAAGGGGCTGAAGGTCGGCATCGTGGATGCCGACATCTACGGCCACTCGGTGCCGCGGATGCTCGGCGTGACCGACCGGCCGACGCAGGTCCAGGACATGATCATGGCGCCGATCGCGCACGGCGTCCGGGTCATCTCGATCGGCATGTTCACGCCCGGCAACGAGCCGGTGGTCTGGCGCGGCCCGATGCTGCACCGCGCGCTCCAGCAGTTCCTCGCGGACGTCTACTGGGGCGATCTGGACGTGCTGCTGCTCGACCTGCCACCCGGCACCGGCGACATCGCGATCTCGGTCGCGCAGTTGGTCCCGAACGCCGAGATCCTGGTGGTGACGACGCCGCAGCAGGCGGCCGCCGAGGTGGCCGAGCGGGCCGGCACGATCGCGCTGCAGACCCGCCAGCGCATCGCGGGTGTGGTGGAGAACATGTCCTGGCTGCCGTGCCCGCACTGCGGCGAGAAGGTGGACGTGTTCGGTTCGGGCGGCGGTGCGACCGTGGCCGAGGCGCTGACCCGCGCGACCGGCGCGCAGGTCCCGCTGCTCGGCCAGGTGCCGATCGACGTGCGGCTGCGCGCGGGCGGCGACGAGGGCATGCCGCTGGTGCTCTCGCACCCCGGCGAACCCGCGGCCGTGGTGCTGCAAGGCATCGCCGACCGGCTCACCGTCCGGGCGCGCGGACTCGTGGGCATGTCGCTCTCGGTTTCACCTGCGGGTCGCTGACGTGCAATACGCTGCCTGACCGTAACGCTGCCCGCCCTGGCACCGGGCAGCGTTTACGGCCAAGCTGCGTTGTTTATCAGGCGTCGTCGATCGTCAAGCCGCGATCGCGGTAGAGCGCGTGCGGTGCCGGTACAGCACCCAGGCGAGTGCTGCCGCAAGAATCGTGTCAGTGATCGCCATGTAGGCGGCCATGCCCGGCCATGGAGCACCGGCGAACAGATCGCCGTAGAACAGATGACCGGCCTTGCCCTGCGTGAAGAGGATGACCTCACGCGGCATCAGAATCAGGCCGGGCAGCCCGAGCGTGAGCAGCGCGGCCGGCCATATCGGCGATCGGCGCGCTCGTAGCAGGCCGAAGAGGGCGGCCAGTCCGGGAATGAGCGGTCCGGCGGTCACCCGGGCGATCTGGTCGATCAGGCCGGCGCCAGCCGTCCGGGACTGACCGCCGAGACCGATGGCGGTAGCGGCGGCGAAGACGATGAGCACGAGCGCCGTCATACCGGTCACGGCAAGCAGCCAGCGGCGCGGTGTGGCGATCCGCGGCGCCGCCCGATGAAAGCCCAGCCACACGGCGATCGCGACGACCAGGGCCGCGGCGAGAAGCGCCGCTTGATCGGAGGTCGCGGTGTACTTGTCGCAGGCCAGCACTGCCGCCATGAGTCCCAGTTGTGCGACGCCGAGGATGCGGCCGAGGCGGCGGCGGCCGCGCACCAGAGCGACAAGGGCGCCGAGGTAGAGCAGCGGGCGCCCGAAATCCAAGGTCGACCTGAACGCCAAGTGCCAGTGCGAGTACGACATGTACAGCATGTGACGGCCGCGCTGGCTGGCGATCAATGTCAGGTCCCCAGCAGCCATCGCCGCATGCCAGAGCCCCATGACCAGCAGACCGGCAAGCGCGGTACGCCGCAGAACCTCGCCGGTCGCGACCGCACGAGGCGTCCCGCCGGGCGCACCGACGCGCAGCCGCGTCCCCAGTGCGGCGAGACTCGCCAGCTCTCCGCGGCTCGGCCAGCGCCTCCCCTCCGTGGCGCCGTCAAGCAGAGTGCTGATCATCTCCTCGCCGCGCTGCTCGCGGTACCCGGCCGGAAGCAGCGTCAGGGCACGCCGATACCGCGCCTCCAGAAGGTCGTTTTCGTCACTCGCCCCGTCGCCCTCGTGCATCCCTGGTCCCTCGTTCGCGTTCATGCCGCTCCTTCCGCCGGGCCGAGCTTCCCCGGAAGCCGCACGCCGCGCTCACGCAGCCGCCGAGTCGCGACCGCCGCGTGTGACGCGATGCGTTCCGCGTCTTCCGCGAGGGCGGCCGCGCCCTGCTCGGTGATGCGGTAGTAGCGGCGCAGCCGTCCGGCCTCGACCTCGTCGCGGTCCGGGGCGACCAGGCCCTCCCCCGTCAGCCGATCGAGCGCGCCGTAGAGCGTGCCCACCTTCAGCTGGGTCTGGCCGTTCGAGAGGCGGGCGACCTCCTGCACGATCCCGTAGCCGTGGCGCGGCTGATCCACCAGCGCGGTCAGGATGAGGAACACCTGCTCCGTCCTCGTCGATGTGTTCATAGGCAAGATATATCGTCTAGCGAGTCATTGGGCAAGGACGCGCAGTGGGTAGGGTCGAGGTATGGATCTCGATCACGTGGTCATCTGGGTCGATGACCCGCTCAAATCCGTGGACTTCTATGTGAGCGTGGTCGGCTTGAGCCCGGTGCGTGCCGACGAGTTCCGAGCCGGAGCCGCGCCGTTCCCGAGCGTGCGCGTCACCGAGCGCTCGATCATCGACCTGACGCCGCGTCAGGATGCGGCGGCGGTCAACGAGATGACCAAGACGACGCGGACCGCGGGCTTTCCGGTGAATCACGTCTGCATCGCGATGAGCAAGGAAGAGTACGAAGCCCTCAGCGACCGCCTGGAGGCGCACGGCGTGGACACCTCGTCGCGGCGGGTCGTCACGTATGGCGCTCGCGGGAACGCCCCGCACGCCTTCTACTTCCGCGACCCGGACGACAACGTGATCGAGGCGCGGTACTACGACGAGTGAAGACGAGCGAAGGACTGATCATCTGACCTATCCACTCGTCCGGACCAAGTGAATCACCGCTCCCGTCGGGCCGATCCGCCGTCGTAGTCGGCGGCACTTCGGCCAAGCCCTACGCGAGCGAATGATCAGGCTTCGTAGTCGGCAAGGGTCACGCGGGTGAAGGCGAGCGAGTATGCGGACACGCCACGCCCGTACGCGGCCAGGAAGCAGTGCTGCGTCGCGGTGGCCAGCACCCAGCCGTACTCCGACTCGCGGTAGTGGAAGACCTGCGGCAGCAGGTCCACGGTGAGTGTCAGCAGCCGCCAGGGCAGGTCGCCGAGCCGGTCGGCCACCTGGGCGGCCAGCTCGCGCTGCTGGTCCATCCACTGCTGCCGGACCAGGACGTCCAAGTGCCACGGCCACTGCTCCTCGACCAGGCCGATGCCGGCGACCGCGGCCACTGACGCGACCGTGCTGGCCTCGACGTGGCCGCGAGCGGTCCCGTCCGGCCGCAGCGCCGGGCGGCGCGGCAGCGGAGCCATGGTGACCACGGTGACCGCGCGGCGCTGCGGGTCGCCGCCGGGCCGGCCCGCGGGGGCGTCGCCGTGCAGGAGGGTGCCGTACTGGACGGTGCCGTCGGCATCGGCGCACAGCGCGCCCAGTCGCCGCTCGCCGCGCCATCCGGCGTCCAGCCCGTACCAGGGCAGCTGCGCGGCGTGAAAGGCGGCGTGTCCGTCACCCGCGGCGGGGGCGGGGGTGCGGGACAGGCTCGGGGTGTGTTCGTGGATCGGCGCGGAGGACGACTCGGCTTGGCGCGACGTGGGCTGGGCCGGGCTGGTCAAACGGGACGCTCCGTTGGTCTGTTCTCCGACTTCAGTCGCGGCGGCGGCGCGGGTCCACGGCCGGGCGGCCGCGGCACCGAGCGGCGATGCAGCCTACGTCTGCTGAAGCCCGTCTGAGGTCGGAGAGTGCGGAAAGATCAGGTCGCGTCTGCGTCGTAGGGCGGGCGCTCGCCGGCGGCCAACGGGGTCGGTTCGCGGCGCGGCGGCGGCAGCTCGTCCATGGAGCCGAGGTTGCGCAGGTCGCGGTTCAACTCGTCGCGCAGGCCGCGCAGCTCCTCGCCCTCACCGAGCAGGTTCTTGCGAACGAAGGTCTTCGGATTGAGGTCCTGCAGGTCGAGGCCGTCGAACTCGGGCCCGAGCTCGTTGCGCAGATCGGCCCGCGCGTTCTCGCCGAAGGCGCGGACCTGGCGCAGGAAGCGCGCGGCGCTGGCCGCGGCCTGCGGCAGCTTGTCCGGGCCGAATAGGACGACGGCGAGCCCGAGCAGCACGACTATTTCCAGCGGGGACAGATCGAAGAACATCGCGGTGCTCCGGCGTCGGCGGGCAGAGGGCAGTGCAGGTGGTCCGATGACCAGAAACCACAGTAACCGTCCGGACCGCCGGTCAGACAGAGGCTACGCCGCAACCGCCGAGGAAAAGATCGCCGCCAACGGTGATTTGCGCGGCTGACTTGCCCAAACGGCGCACCGAGGCGGCCGCGGCGCGTTGGACGCTTTTACGGCAATCCGACAGCTGATATTGCGTGACGTTAGAGGGTGCGCGGGAGGCATTAGGCGTACGCACACGAGCGCGGACCGCCGGTGGGCGCAGAGCCTCGTGGGGCGGCGGTGCGCGAATCGGCGGTCCGGGCTTGAACGGGCCGGGTGCGGTCCCGCGAATGCGAAGTAGCGCGGCCGGCACTCGGCCCCAGTCTCAATACGATCGCCGCGGCCGCAACGCCTGCCACGCACGCTCGCTCGGAACAGGACCGCGGCGCGCCCCTACCGCATGGAGGGGAACGTGCGGCCGAGGAAGGACGGCTCGGCCACCGGGACCGGGAGGCCGCGGCGCGGGGCCAGCCGGGTGCGGTTCATCGCGCCGCCCTCGCCGAGAGCGGACTCGCCATCCTCCGGCAGCTCGCCGATCGGCCGCAGGCCGACCGCGAACTCGGGCAGGAAGGCCGAGGAACGACCGAGGAAGCCGCCGAGCTGCGGCGGTGAGCCGGCCGGCGGCTCCGGCGGGCGCTCGGTCTGCGGGATCTGGAACAGCGCCGCCATCAGCCGGGCCGAGGGCTCCGGCATCGCCGTCGCCTCCAGCCGGGTCTTCAGCGCGCGCTCCGCTTCGACCAGCGTTCGGCACTGCGCGCACCCGGCCAGGTGCGCCAGCGCGCGGTCGCGGTCGTCGTGGGCGAGTTCGCCGTCCACGAGCGCGCCGAGGCGAGCACCGAGGTGTTCGCTGAACCGGCCCATCACAGCTGTCCCTTTCCGCCGCCGGTGCGTTCCGCGTCGTCCTGGATCGTCTCCAGTGGCGGCAGTTCCACCGCCTCGGTCGGGGCGCGGTGCGCGAGAGCGGCACGCAGTTGGCTGCGGCCCCGGTGGATCCGGGACCTGACGGTGCCCAGCTTCACGCCGAGCGTAGCCGCGATCTCCTCATAGGAGAGACCCTCGATGTCGCAGAGCACGACCGCGGCCCGGAACTCCGGGGCCAACTCGGCCAGGGCGCGCTCGATGTCCGCGTCGAGGTGGTTGTCGAAGTATGCCTGTGCGGGCGTCGGCTCCTTGCCGGCCAGCCGGTCAGCCGCGTCCTCGGCCAGACCCTCGAAGCGGATCTTGGCCTTGCGCCGCACCGAGTCGAGGAACAGGTTGGTGGTGATCCGGTGCAGCCAGCCCTCGAAGGTGCCGGGCGTGTAGCTGTTGAGCGAGCGGAACACCCGGACGAAGACCTCTTGGGTCAGGTCCTCCGCGTCGTGCCGGTCCCCGGTAAGTCGATAGGCCAGCCGGTACACCCTGGCCGAATGAGTACGCACGACCTCGTCCCAGGACGGAGGCGTCCACTCCGCCCCGCTCGGCGTTCCCGCCGGAAAGGAGCCGAAGCCCGCCTCGCCATAGTCACTGCCGCCCCCGAGCGCCACGGCACTACCTCCTCGTCGTTCGAGTACCGCTGCAGTAACCATAGCTTCCTTCCCCGACGGAATAGCTGAGAGCGGCCTGTGAACCTTGACATAGTCAGGCTCAAGGTTGCTGAACGTCGTCTGAGTCCGTTATCCGAATCGCTGAGTTCGGTTGCCGAACCCTCATCCCGACAAACGCTCGGCCCCGGCGCGGGAGTTCCCGGCCGGGGCCGCGGCGACGGTGGGACCGTCGAAGTGCCGAAGGGGTTGTCTGTGTAGTTGAGCTGCGCGGCCGCTAACCGACCACGTTCTTCAGCGCGTCTCCGAGCGCGCCCGCCTCGTCCGGCGAGAGCTCGACGACGAGTCGGCCGCCGCCTTCGAGAGGCACCCGCATCACGATGCCGCGCCCCTCCTTGACCACTTCGAGCGGGCCGTCGCCCGTCCGCGGCTTCATCGCCGCCATGCTCGTTCCCCTTCCTCGTCGGGTGGTCCGCCGCCGGGTTGGGCGGGGCGGGCCGTGTACATCCGGACTGGGCCGGCTGGAGCTTGGGGCGCGCTCGGCGGGGGTCGCGGGACCGCTGCGCTGTCCGACGCTCCTCTCCGCACACGCCCTGGCGCAGGGCACGCGGACACCCTGACCGAAGCTCATTATCCCGCACGTCACCGGCCCTGGGAAAACACAACTTGAGAACAAGCTGGCCCGCACTACTACCAGCGGGTAACTTATTCGGGTGACCGAAGACCAGGAAAGCGGCCAGGAACCCGTCCGTTATGAAGTGACCGGAGCGGTCGCCACCATCACGTTGAACCGGCCCGACGCGATGAACGCGCTCGGCGTGCCGACCAAGGAGGCGCTGCTCAAGGCGCTGCGCTCGGCCTCGGCCGACGAGAGCGTGCGGGCGGTGGTGCTCACCGGCACCGGCCGCGCCTTCTGCGTCGGCCAGGATCTGCGGGAACACGTCGAAAAGCTGAACGCCGGCGAACCGCCGCTGTCCACGGTGCGCGACCACTACAACCCGATCACGCTCGCCATCGCCGAGATGCCGAAGCCGACGATCGCCGCGCTCAACGGCGTGGCGGCCGGGGCCGGGGCGGCCTTCGCGTTCGCCTGCGATCTGCGGATCGCGGCCGACGCCGCGTCGTTCACCCTGGCGTTCGCACAGGTTGGCTTGTCGGCTGACTCGGGCGCGTCGTGGACGCTGCCGCGGCTCGTCGGCACGGCCAAGGCGATCGAGCTGCTGTTCAATCCGCAGAAGATCGGCGTGCGGGAGGCCTCCTCGCTCGGCCTCGTCAACGAGATCGTGCCGGCCGACCGGCTCGCCGAGCACGTCGCGGCGCTGGCCGAGCGGCTGGCGGCGGGACCGACGGTGTCCTATGCGGCGCTGAAGGCGTCGGTGAACTTCGGCGCTTCGCACTCGCTGGCCGAGACGCTTGAGTTCGAGGACGCGATGCAGACCAAGTGCGGCGCGACCGCGGACCACCGGGAGGCCGTGGACGCGTTCCTGGCCAAGCGCGCGCCGAACTTCCTCGGGAAGTAGCGCAAGCAGACGCAGCAGTTCCGAATTGAGGCCGTTCGGGCGACGCGGCGGCAGGGTTCTACCGCGATGGCCGCGTCGCCGGTCTCACGCCAGGTCGGCCAGCGCGCGGAAGTCCGCGTAGGCACGGTGGGCCAGGCGCACCGTCTCGCGCAGGAAGGCCCGCTTGCCCTCGGCGTACGCCTCCGGGTCGTTCCGGCACTGTCGCGCCAGCCGCCGCTTGAGGTCGGCGTACTGCTCGCGGCGCTCGGCGTCGTTCGCCAGGTACTGCACGAGCAGCAGCTGGTCGTATTCGAGCACGCCGCCGAACCTGCACACGTACAAGTTCGTCTCGCAACGCGGGGCATGCGCCGGGAGCGCTCCCGCCGGCGCGCTGAACACGCGGCGATCGGCTTCGCGCACCTGGAGGGCGAAACCGAGCCCTTCCAGCGCCGCGCGGTACTCCTCCTCGGCCTCGGGTTCCGCCACCGAGACCTGGATATCGAGGTGCGGGCGGCCCAGCAGGCCGGGCACCGCGGTCGACCCGATGTGGTCGACCCGGACCGCGTAGCCTCCCAAGGCTCCGCGCACCAGATCGGCGCACACCGCAAAACGCTCGGACCAGACCCTGTCATAGGCCTTGATCTCGACTGGCGCCAGCTCGCCCACGGCGACGGCGATCTCTATTGCCATCCAACACCTCCCGCCTGAGGTGAAGTCAGGAAACCGCGCAACCAGCGTGGCGTCAAGATGTTACGCGGTATCGACTGTGCGTGATAAAAGTATCACGGATCGGCAACGTTTCGGCCGGCGCTCGTCGCGGATGCCCAGGGCAGCCGCGCGCTGGGCGGCGCGCAGCATTCGAGCCCTGAGACCCCATTCGGCGTTGGCTGAGGTCGCGGCCTTATTCGACGACCGTTCGACTGTGTACGGATTGTCCGTTAAGCGAACTGACTCGGCGACAGATTCCGTTCGCCGATCGGTTACTTCGCGCTTTCGGCGTTTTCAACATTCTCGGCGCGCCCGACGGACTCGGGGCGCGCAGAGCCCTCCTCGGCCTCGCCCGGCTCGGCTCCGTCGCCCAGTTCCGCGGGCTCAGTGCCGGATTCGGCTTCCGAGTCGTCATCAGGGCTCGCGCTCTGCTTCGGCGCGCGCCCCTCGAGTTCCGCGATGCGCTGCTCACGCAACTCGATCTCTTGGGCGAGCCGGTCCAGGACGTCGTCGACCTCGTCCATTCGGTAGCCGCGCGCGCCGACCGAGAACCGCACCCGGTCCACGTCCTCGCGGGCGAGCAGGCCGTCGCCGGGCAGCGCCAGATCGGGGCGGTCCGGCTCCGGCTCGGACATGTGCCCGCCGCCGCCGATCGCGAGCCAACCCACGGCCGCGAGCAGCGCGACGATCACTACGAGTTGGAGCCAGTACATCGCGTCCTCGCCTCGTTCCGTCTATACGTGATCAGAAGACTGTGTGATCCGGAAGCCGTGCGATCCGAATCCGCGTCCGGAAGCCGCATGATCTCGGCCTGCGTCGCCGGGTTAGCCTGCCGCAGAGCATAGGGTACGGGTCCCGCATAGGCATGAAGGGGACGCATCCATGATCGAGGACGGATTCAGGCTCGGCCGCCACACCTTCGGCTCGAATGAGCTGGTGGTGATGGCTATCGTCAACCGTACGCCGGACTCGTTCTACGACAAGGGCGCCACCTTCGGCGATGAAGCGGCCATGAAACGCGTGGAACTGGCGGCCGCGCAGGGCGCCAGGATCGTGGACATCGGCGGAGTGAAGGCCGGGCCGGGCGAGCAGGTCGACGCCGCGGAGGAGGCTCGCCGCGTGGTGCCATTCGTCCGGGCGGTGCGTGATCGCTTTCCGCAGCTGGCGATCTCGGTGGACACGTGGCGCGCGGATGTCGGCGAGGCAGCCTGCCAAGCCGGGGCCGATCTGCTCAATGATGCCTGGGGCGGATACGACCCGGATCTGGCGCGGGTGGCCGCAAGCCACGGCGTCGGGCTGGTCTGTATGCACACCGGCGGCGCGGTACCGCGGACCCGGCCACACCGCGTCGGCTATACGAACCTGATGGCCGACGTGCTTGAACGGACCCTTGGCCTCGCCGAACGGGCCGCGTCGCTTGGCGTGCCGCGCGAGTCGATCCTGATCGACCCCGGGCATGACTTCGGCAAGAACACCCGCCACTCGCTCGAGGTGACCCGGCGGCTTGACGAGCTGAGCGCGACCGGCTGGCCGGTGCTGGTCTCGCTGTCGAACAAGGACTTCGTCGGCGAGACGCTGGACGTGCCGTTGGCGGGCCGGTTGACCGGGACGCTCGCGGCGACCGCGGTGTGCGCCTGGCTCGGCGCCCGGATTTTCCGCGTCCACGAGGTGCCCGAGACCCGGCAGGTGCTCGACATGGTGGCTTCGATCGCGGGGACGCGGCCGCCGGCTGTCGCGCGCCGAGGCCTGGCCTAGGCACCGAACCCGCCCCGCACCCGCGCTCGCCAACGCCCGCGCAGCGCAGCGCAGCGCAGCGCGCGGAATGATCGAGGAGGGCTGGTCGGCGGGTCAAGGCCGGCGTGAAAGACTGGCGCCGTGGCGGAGCCGGATATCAAGACCTTGCTCGAGTTGGACCGCGCCTTGGTGTGGCATCCCTATGGGGCGATGCCTGGGACGCTCGATCCGTTGCTGGTCACCGGTGCTTCGGGAGTGCGCCTCGACGTTTCGCTGCCGGATGGGACGCGCACCGAACTGATCGACGGCATGTCGTCATGGTGGGCAGCGATCCACGGCTACCGCCACCCTGCGCTCGACGCCGCAGTGCGTGATCAGTTAGGGCAGATGGCGCACGTAATGTTCGGCGGCCTCACGCATCGGCCGGCGATCGAACTCGCCGCGCGCTTGGTCGAGCTCACGCCGGAACCGCTGCGCCATGTGTTCCTCGCCGACTCGGGCTCGGTTTCGGTCGAGGTCGCGATCAAGATGTGCCTCCAGTACTGGCAATCAGTCGGCCGCCCCGGCAAGCGCCGGCTGCTGACCTGGCGCGGCGGCTACCACGGCGACACATTCCACCCCATGTCGGTATGTGACCCCGAAGGCGGCATGCACAGCTTGTGGCGAGGCGTCCTACCCGAGCAGGTATTCGCAGAGGCACCGCCGGATGGGTACGAGACAGAGCCGTCGCCCGAGTACGTCACGCACCTTTCCGACCTGATGCAGCGTCACGCGGGCGAACTGGCCGCGGTTATCGTCGAGCCGATCGTGCAGGGCGCCGGTGGCATGCGGTTCCACGCACCGGGCTATCTCAAGGCACTGCGCGCGTTGTGTGACGAGCACGACGTGCTGCTGATCTTCGACGAGATCGCGACCGGCTTCGGCCGGACCGGCAGGCTGTTCGCCGCCGAGCACGCCGGCATCGCACCGGACGTGATGTGCGTCGGCAAGGCGCTGACCGGCGGCTACCTAACGATGGCCGCCGCGCTGTGCACGACACGCGTCGCCGAAGGGATCAGCCGCGGCGAGGTCCCGGTCCTGGCGCACGGGCCGACCTTCATGGGAAACCCGCTCGCCGCGTCGGTCGCCCTCGCCTCGATCGACCTGCTGCTCGACGCCGATGCGCGCGGCGCAGTGCCTTGGCAAGCGGACGTGGCGCGGATCGAATCGCGGCTGCGCGAGGGGTTGGCACCGGCGCGCGAGGTGCCGGGCGTCAAGGACGTACGCGTGCTCGGCGCGATCGGCGTGGTGCAGCTTGAGCGGGAGGTCGCCGTGCCGGCCGCGACGTCGGCGGCGGTACGCCGAGGCGTGTGGATCCGGCCGTTCCGCGACCTGATCTACACGATGCCGCCGTACATCACCGCCGACGAGGACCTATCAACGCTCTGCGGCGCGCTGGTCGACGCGGCCGCAGCTTCCGAGCACAGCGTGTCTTAGGGCCTAGCTGTCCTGGTGCCGCGCCGTCCTGATACCGCGGCCTAGCCCTCGGGCCACCGCTTGCCGGAACGCTCAGCCGCGACCTTCTCGGCGAAGGCCGCCGACTCGTCCGCGGCGCGCCGGCCGTTGGAGCTTTGGATCGCCTGGACCGCCTCGGCCGGCGAGTCGGTCAGCGTGAGCA
>DASUAR010000067.1:0-6135 GCA_035763685.1 Actinocrinis sp.
CGAGCCAGTGGAACGTCGGGTTCAGCACCAACGTCACCATCACCAACCTCGGCAGCCCGATCACCTCCTGGACGCTGACCTGGAGCTTCGGCGGCAACCAGCAGATCACCCAGCTGTGGAACGGCAGCTACACGCAGTCCGGCGCGAACGTCACCGTCAAGAACCTCTCCTACAACGGATCGATCGGCACCAACGGCACCGCCAGCTTCGGCTTCAACGGCTCCTACTCCGGCACCAACGCGGTGCCCGCGAGCTTCTCCCTCAACGGCGTCGTGTGCAACGGCACGCTCGGCTCGCCCTCCCCGAGCGCGACGCCGAGTTCGTCCCCGTCCTCCTCGCCGTCGTCTTCGCCGTCCAGTTCCCCGAGTTCATCGCCGAGCAGCAGCCCGAGCGGCGGCGGGGGCAACAACGGCCCGGCCCCGGCCCTGCACGTCTCCGGCAACCACATCGTCACCGCGGCGGGCAAGACCTACCGGCTGCTCGGCGTGAACCGTTCCAGCGGCGAATTCGCCTGCATCCAGGGCAACGGCATGTGGGACGGCCCGGCGGACCAGTCCACGGTCGACGCGATGAAGACCTGGAACGTGCACGTGGTGCGCATCCCGTTGAACGAGGAATGCTGGCTCGGCACCAGCGACGTTCCGGCGGCCGGCACCAGCGGCGCGGCGTATCAGCAGGCTGTCAAGGACTATGTGAACCTGCTGGTTTCCAACGGCATCAACGTGATCCTGGACCTGCACTGGACCTACGGCCAGTACACCGGCAGCGGCGCGGGCTGCTCCGACGTCAAGGCGACCTGCCAGAAGCCGATGCCCGACATGCAGTACACGCCGACCTTCTGGACGCAGGTGGCCACCGCGTTCAAGGGCGACAACGCGGTCGTCTTCGACCTGTTCAACGAGCCCTACCCGGACGCGGCCGATGGCTGGAACAATCCCACCGAGGAGTGGACCTGCCTGCGTGACGGCGGCACCTGCAACGGCATCACCTACCCGGTCGCCGGCATGCAGACACTGGTCAACACGGTCCGCGCCACCGGCGCCAGCAATGTGCTGATGGTCGGCGGCCTGGCCTGGGCCAACGATCTGAGCCAGTGGTTGGCCTATGAGCCCAAGGACCCGGACAACAACATCGTCGCGTCCTGGCACTCCTACAACTTCAACAGCTGCTCGAACGTCTCGTGCTGGAACACCAACATCGGCGCGGTGGCCGCGAAGGCACCGGTCGACGCGGGCGAGATCGGCCAGAACAGCTGTGCCCACGACTACATCGACCAGGTGATGGCCTGGGCCGACGCCAACGGGGTCGGTTACTCGGCGTGGACGTGGAACCCGTGGGGCGTGTGCAACAGCAGCGGAAACGACCTGATCACCGACTGGAACGGCACGCCGACCAGCACCTTCGGATCCGGTTACAAGGCGCACCTGCTGGCTCAGACCCCGTAGTCAGTCGCGGTAGTTCGTTGATGTAGTCGATTCGAGAGTTGGACGACTCGGCCGGCCGGCCCCCAGCGGCCGGCCGAGTTCCGTCGGCGCGGTGGTCGCTGCCCTGGTCGCGGCTCGGCCGTCGTCCCATGACATGATCCGAAGCCATGAAGAGACTTCGGCGATGGGCGCGCCAGTGGGCGATCGCGGTGGCGCTCGATCTCGCCGCGGTGAGCGTGTTCAGCTTGGTCTACAACCTCGTGACGCAAGGGGCCGCCCCGGCGCCGCCGGGCTTGACCTTCGCGCAAACCGGAGATCTTCGCACGCGATACGTCGAGTGGGGGACGCACGGCAGCCCGATCGTGCTCGTGCACGGATTCGTCGAGTCGGCGGACACCTGGGCGCCGACAGCGCGGATGCTCGCCGCCGATCACCGGGTCTACGCGATCGATCTCGACGGATTCGGATACACCCAGCGGGTCGCGCCGTATTCGACCTCTCATCTCACGACCCAGCTGCTGGACTTCGTCGCGGCGATGCACCTGAAGCGGCCGGTGCTGGTCGGGCATTCCAGCGGCGCAGCGGTCGTCGCGGCCGCGGCCCTGCAAGCGCCGGACCGGGTCGGTGGAGTGATGTTCCTCGACGGCGACGGGCTGCCGCTGTCGGGAGCCGGTCACCCGCCCTCGTTCATCAATCCGTATCGCACGACGCTGCTACGCCTGGTGTTGCGCTCCGACACCGCGATCCGGCTCATCTACGGGATCACCTGCGGGCCGCGATGCCCCGCCCTCGATGCGGCCGGAGTTGAGCAGTGGCGCCTGCCATTCCAGGTCGCCACTGCTGAACCCGCCCTCTGGCAGGTCGTCGGGACCGGCATCCCGGCCCTCTCGACGGCGCGGCTCGGCCTGCTCGCCACGCTGGCCGGCGTCCCGAAAGCGGTCGTGTTCGGCGCCGACGATCCCGAGTACTCACCCGGCGCGGCCGCGAACACTGCCGCGCTGATTGGTGCTCCGGCCCCGACGCTCATCCCGTCCGCGCGACACCTGACCCAGGTCAGCAGCCCCGCAGCCGTATCCGCGGCGATCGACGCGCTCGCTGACCGTGCCAGCGCTAGTACCAGTGCTGATATCGGCGCAAGTGTCAGCTGACGGCAGGGATAGTCACCTCCGGAATCGACTCCATCCGTGACGTTCGATTTTGGTCAGTACGAAGTGGATTTCAAGCCGTGGCGCTGGCTGGAACGGCCGGGGGTGATGTCCACCTCCGGGTGGCCCGGCGGTCGGGCGGGTGTGGCTGGGCTATGGCGTCACGTGTGGGCCCGTCGCCGGCCCACATTCGCCGCTTGTTGGCTGCGGCGAAGTAGAAGCAGAAGTAGGTGTTCCCGTCCTGGCGGCCCAGTGACGGATTCGAGCGTGATACCGGACTTGATCCGACGCTACTTCTTACCCACGGCCTAGGGGGCTGGAACCGATCACAGAATGTACGTCGTCTGTGAGGGTGTCGGGCTGGCTGGATGTCGGCGCGAGGATCGGCTGGTGGGGTGTGCGAGAATCCTCTAGCTCTGGCGCCGACGGGCCGGAGGATTATGCGGCCGGGCGCTGTGAGGTGTTGTCGTGGAAGCGGTCAGGCTCGGCTCTGAGTACCTCGTCGCTCTAGTGCTGCTGTTGCTTCCCTCGGCCGCTTGTGTGCTGGTTGGCCGCCGCTTCGGCATCACGAACCCGGTACTTCTGCTGGCCTGCGGGTTCGTCGGCAGCGGGGTGCTGGGTTTCGCGGTTTTCTGGCTGTACTTGGTAGGGGCCCGGGTCGGGCATGTGGCTGCGCTGGCGGTGGACTTCGCGGCGCTGGTCGTCGTGGTGGACGCCTGCCGGGGTGGCTTTACCCGTTGGCGGCAGTTGCGGTCCCTCGCGCCGGTGACGGTGCTATTCGCGGTCGCGGGGCTGTTCAATCTCGCGCTGGGTTATCTGCACGGCAGCCTGTCTGCCGCCGCCGCGGGGGACATCGCGCCGAACCGGTACATGGCGGGTCTGCCCGGCGACAATCAGCTGCCGCTGCTCTTCGCGCGACAGTTGGAGAGCCACGCTCGCCCGCTTCCGCACTTCCTGGCCTGGGGATATCAGTCCAGTGACCGCCCGCCGCTGCAAACGGCGTACTACTTGCTCGAGCAGGCGGTCCTCCGCAACGGTGGCTTCGATGTGTATCAGGTGTTCTCGACCCTGATCCAGGGTTACTGGATCTTCGGGCTGTGGGCGCTGCTATACGCGGCGCGACGGCCCAGGTGGGGGATTTCGCTGAGCCTCGCGGCCGCGCTGTTCTCCAGCTTCACGATCATCAACTCGTTCTTCACCTGGCCGAAACTGGTCTCGGCGGCTGGTGCGCTGCTGTGCTGCGCCGTGCTGTTCAGCCCGGAAGTTCGGACTTTGCGGGACAGCAAGATCGCGGGCACGTTGGCGGGCGGTGCGCTCGGCGTGAGCCTGCTTGGGCATCCCAGCGGGATCTTCGCGGTTCCGGCGATCGTGTTCGTGCTCGCGCTCCTCTGGTTCTTCCCGGTCGTCCGGCCGCAGGGGTGGGTGCCCCCGGCGCGGCCGGTCTTGCTGGCCGCGAGCGCGGCACTCGGCTTGGCCTATCTCCCCTGGATGCTCTACCAGAAGTTGTACCAGCCGCCGGCGAACGCCTTGATGGAGTTGCAGCTGGCGAACCGCCAGCACCCGGTGCACGGCAGGTCCACGACACGCGTGATTATCGACGCGTACCAAAAACTGAACGCGCATCAGGTGGTCTCGCACAAGTTCTCAAACTTGACCACGCCGTTCGATCACACGTTCGGCGCCTTGGCGGACGCCGCACGCGTGGTCTACCACTCACTGCTCGGGCAGAGCGACGCAGCGGCGGGCGCGGCGGATCGACTGATCAATTTCCAGTTCTTCTTCATCGGCCCGATCCTGGGGCTGGCCGGTTGGGGCATCGTCATCCTGCTGCTGCGCAGCGTCGTGGCGGGCATCCGGCGCACGCCGCAGCCCGAGGGGGCTTCGTGGGAGCTGGTATGGCTGCTGATCGTCGCGGTGACCATCGTGGTGTGGGCACTGATTCTCTTCGGCCCGGGCGCGACGGTTGCTCACCAGGGTACTTACCTGCTTGAGCTGGTGTGCTTCGCTGTGGGCGTATCGGGATGGTGGTCGCTCTCACCGCGGGCGGCGGTGCTGGTGGTCGCGAGCTCCTCGGCCTTGACGCTGTGGATGTTCGTCCGGTTCACGCCGAACATCGCGGCTTCGGCGGCAGGCGTGCACGCTCACATCAGTGTCTCGGTCGCCATGCTGTTGACGGCCTCTGTGCTGGCCTGTTTGGCGAGTCTGTGGTGGCTGGGCGCCGACGCGCGCGCAGACGTCGAGGCTGCGGATCTTGGCGTCGAACCGCCGCACGCGCGGCGCTCACCGGAAGCCGGCCTCGTCGCGGACCAGGTGTGACCCCCACTGGTGGGTCCACCGAAGGTAACGCCGGCCTCGGCGGTCGGTGAGGATGGCGATCACCGCGCGCACCAGGTCCGCGACCGTCCTGCCCGATCGGCGCATCCGGAATCCGACCGCCCCTGGGCTCCGCGAGTAAGGTTACGACGATGGAGCAGGACGCGCCGGCGGTGCACTACTTCGCCCTCGTTCCGGACGGTGGAACAGCCGAGAACGCTACCGGCCTCGTGCGCCGCATCGAGACCAAGCCGTTGCCGACTGACGAGGCAATCGGCAACGACCTCGACTGGCATCCAACCGAGTACCTGTACCGCTACTGGTTGGGACACAACGACCAGGATCATGTCGAGGTCAGCGCCGAGTTCGCGGCCCAGCTGCTTGAGCGCTGGCGAGCCAAGTGGCAGCCCGCTGCATCTGACCCGAGCGCGGGAACATAGCGCAGCGCTAATCCGCGTCGGCGAGGAAGCGGGCGAAGGCATGGACCGAGGCAGCCCACGCCACGCTGGCGTGAGTTGAGCTCATCTCACCAACTCTGGCCGCTCGGCTCCGCTCCGTTTACTCAGCGCCCGCCGACGACCGCTGCGAGAATTGCTTCCGGGAGCCTGTCGGATTGGGAGCGAGCCGTTCGTAGTACGGGTGAGAGGCGGCCGGACGACGCTGCCGGGACAAGGAGGAGCCATGGCCGAGTACCTCATTGCCTTCAACGACGAGTGGGTGCCTGACCACACCGCGGAGGAGTTGCAGGAGAAGTCCAAGGCTGTCCGGGCGCTGGTGGCAGAGATGAAGGCTGCCGGGGTTTTCGTCTTCACCGGCGGCCTTGACGACGCCGCCCCGGTGTTCAGCGTCGACGCGTCGAGCGGCACGCCGCTGTTCACCGATGGTCCGTTCGTCGAATCCAAGGAGCACCTCGGCGGCTTCGCCGTCTTGGACGTGGCCGACGAGCAGGAGGCGCGGCGGTGGGCCGGAAAGATCGCGGTGGCCTGCGGTTGGCCGCAGGAAGTGCGACGCTTCCGGGTCCCGATGAGTCGCGAAGACAGTTAGCTATCGGCTGCATCACGACGAATGGCCGTTGCACGACCGCGCGTGTGGGCGCGTGATCAGCAATCAGCACTCCTTGACACGGTCCTGCGAGCCGATGTCAGGATCTGACGTCAAAGGCCCCTCACCAATGGTTGCTGGTGAGGGGCCGTTTTTGCTTTTGAAGCTGTGTGCCCCCGGCGCGATTCGAACGCGCGCACCCGCCTCCGGAG
>DASUAR010000068.1:0-26659 GCA_035763685.1 Actinocrinis sp.
CGTCGATGTACGGCCACTCCACACCGATGACGTTCAGGAAATTCACCACCGGCAACGGCAACTCATCGATAGCCACGATCCAGCCCCTCCGCTGACACCATCCGCCCCGTATCACCGTGACGAGCGTATCAAAGCACGTCATAGACGAGATGGGCATCAGGAGGACGGGCATAGACGATGAAGCCTCATCAGCGTGCTCGCTGACCACGCGCAACGCTGCTGACGATCATGCCATTGGCAAACTGAGGGTCGATCCTTGAAGGGAGACAGCGGAACGTCGTCCCCCGACACCGTTCTCTTGCGGTTGACGCACCGAACGGGCCAGTCTTACTAATCAGTCAGCTGCGATAGATCGACAAGAAGCTACTCGCCAGACAGTCGTGTATCGCGGTTGAGAGGAGGTTGGCCCCAGCTATGGAGCTGGGAGAGCTGGCCCATACTAGTGCCTCGGTGGTGGCTGATCCGCTGCGGCCGGTCGAGTTCGACCGGATCGTGCCGGCCAGCGGGAACATGACCGCCGCCGGGCGGCAGATCTGGATGGGCCCGGACCTGGCCGGCCAGCAGGTAACCGTCTGGGTGAGCACCACCACGCTGCACGTCTTCCACCGGAGACGCCATCGACCCGCGCAATTTCAACCGCTCCTTTAAGCGTCGCTGTCGCCTGGCGGGCGTGCGTGATGTCCGGGTGCACGACACGCGGCACACCTGCGGGACACTGCTCGCGGGGCTCGACGTGCATCCGCGCGTGGCCATGCAGATCCTTCGGCACTCGAAGATCGCGGTAACGATGGAGATCTACACGCACGCGCCAACGGCCAGGACGGTGGAGGCGCTGCGCCAACTCGGCGAATACCTCGGCGACCAATCGGCCGACGAAAACGAGGATCAAACGTAGCCGTTGCTGTACTTCACTGCTGTACGGAAAGCAAAAGGGCCGGTAACCATCAACGGGTTACCGGCTCTGTGCTGGGTGGACCTGAGGGGATTTGAACCCCTGACCCCCTCGATGCGAACGAGGTGCGCTACCGGGCTGCGCTACAGGCCCTTTGAACGTGTAGAGGCTACCACAGGGGACGCGCAGCTCCGGAACTCGTTATCGCAGTCCGGGGCTGCGCGTCGTGGCGGGTCGAGGCTCGCTCGCGGCAAGCCGTTGCTACCCGTCAGCCGTTCGAGGCGCGGGGGAGGTCGGGCGTCTCCTGGACGTACGACTGGGCACGCGCGCGGCCAGCTGCCGAGGAGCGGCGGCGGGCCGCCTGGGTGCGGCGCTGCTGCTCAGCCTGCGTCCCTGCCTGCGTCCCTGCCTGTGCCTGTGCCTGCTGGTGCGTGTGTGCGCCAGCCTCTGCGTGAGCCTCGGCTAGGGCGTGTGCATCGCGAGCCCTAGCCGCCTCGCGGGCCTGTAGGGCGGCGGCGCGGCGGCGGGCTCGGGCGGCGGCGCGGATCCGCTCATCGCGGCGCAGGCGGACGATGTAGACCGACAGCGGGACCGCCGGGGTCGCCATCGCCCACAGGTAGGCCGCGCCGAGGTCAGCCGAGATCAGCGCACCCAGCGTGGTGAGCGTGAAGAGGACTGCGACGACCCGGCGGCGGCGCGCCATCAGGCCGGTGCGGGGGCCCGGGTACTTCGGCGCCGCTGCCGGTGTGGTCCGCGCGGTCGCCTCGGCTCGGGGGGCGCGGGACGCGTCGTCGCCAACGTTCGCCGTGACCGTCGCCTTGCCTGCCGCAGACGCAGCGCTGACGCTCGTACGCTTCGTGGCCTTGGCCGCGCCGGCACTCTGCTTCTGCGGCTTAGCCGGGCCTGGGGTCCACGGCTCCGCCGCGCCGGCGCCCACCTTCGCTCCCGGACTCGCCTCGGCGGTACGCTTCGAAGCGCGGCCGCTCGGGACGAAGCCCTGGCCGACGGCCAGCGGAAGCGCCTGGTCAGCCTCGCCGGACTGCGCCCAGCGACGCTCGAACGCCTCCTTGTTCGCCAGCACCTTGATGGCCGCGGCGTACCGCTGAGTCTCCCGAGCCCGGTTGAGCTCGTCCTCGCGGCGTAGCCACATGGGGACGAGGTATACCGCCCACGCCCCGACGATGATCGCGTAGATAACGCCGCTGCTGCCCATAACGCAACGGTAGGCGTACGGGCACTACTAGCGCGGCTGATTATCGGTGTGTCGACTAGAAAACATGCGATTGATCTGACTACTTAGATTTTCGGCTCCACCGGTTACCCACCCGAATCGGCCGGTATGCCGACCTTCGCCCGATCGTGTCTGGGCGCAGATGTCGGAAGATGGGCTGTTAGTAACAGTTCACACGATCGGTCGACTGGTCGACAAAGCCAGACCGCACTGCGCCACGCGTCACCGAGCGAGGCGGTCAGACGGAGTGGCTGGCTTGAACCTTACGCCATCTGACGACCATGCCCTCAGGCACCTCGGCCGCCGTCAGCGCGTACGCGATGTGGTCTCGCCAGCCGCCATCAATGTGCAGATAAGCGAGACGCAGACCCTCCTCGCGGAAGCCGAGCTTTTCCGCGACCCGGCGGCTCGGGCCGTTCTCCGGACGGATGTTCACCTCGACGCGATGCAGCCCGACCGTCTGGAAGCAGTGGTCGACCGCAAGCGCCAGGGCGGTGGGGATGATTCCTCGTCCGGCGACGCGCTCATCCACCCAGTAGCCGATGTGCGCCGAACACAACGAGCCCCACGAAATGCCTGCGACGTTTAGTTGCCCGACCATGCGTGGCTTGCCGTCAGCCTGCGGGTCTGTGTACCAGACGTTGAACGGCATCATGCGTCCTGCGGCAGCCTCACGTCGCCCGCGGCGTACAAGCTCTCGGTACGTAAGCCTACGAACGTACGGCGTCTCCGGCGGCACCGTGGCTTCCCACTGCGCCAGCCAAGCGCGATTACGTGTCTGGAGGTCATGCCAGGCGCGACCGTCACGAGCCGATGGCGGGCGCAGGCTCACCGGCCCCTCGCGCAGCACCGTCGGATAACCCGGCACACCCATCTAGATCCCGCCCCCGGGCTTGTGGTCTCCACCGGCAAGCTGGTCGAGCGCGTGGCCGATGACGGGCAGCAGCACCGTCAGGCCGTCTTTCACGCCTCCGCTCGAGCCCGGCAGGTTCACGATCAGCGTGCTACCTGCGACCCCTGACACACCGCGGGAGAGGATCGCGGTCGGAGTCTTTTCAAGGCCCTTGGCTCGAATCGCCTCCGCGATGCCCGGCACCTCGTAGTCGAGCACACGACGGGTGATCTCAGGGGTGCGATCAGTCGGTGAGATGCCAGTGCCGCCCGTCGTCACGATCACCGCGGGCCCTTCCTGGAGGGCGCTGCGTAAGGCGTCCTCTAACGGCTCACCGTCCGGGACCACACGCGGAGCGCTCACGTCGTGCCCGGCCTGCATTAGGGCATCGACGATCAACGGACCTGTCGTGTCCTCGTAGACACCGGCGGCGGCCCGATTCGACACCGTGACCACGACGGCGTGAGCCATAACTGCCCTTCCTCCCCCGCAGACGGCCGATTAACCGGCAAACCGTACCGCTCGCTTGTGGACGGGGCAGCCTAGCACCCTGCTAGCGGGTCCAATCGCCGCTCAGACCGCCCGTTTTCGATTCGACGCGGACTTCTGACAGGACCGCCGCCGGATCGACCGCTTTGACCATGTCGATCAAGGCGAGACCAGCCACGCTCACCGCGGTCAGCGCCTCCATCTCGACGCCGGTGCGGTCCGCGGTCTTGACGCGGGCGCGGATCTCCACGGCCTCGTCGGTGACCTCGAGATCCACCGACACGCCGGCGATCCCGATGGGATGGCAGAGCGGGATCAGGTCCGCAGTCCGCTTGGCGCCTTGAATCCCCGCGATGCGGGCGACCGCGAGGGCATCGCCCTTCGGCACTCCCCCGCCCCGGAGCAGCTCGACGACCTGCGGAGAGACCACTACCTTGCCGGAGGCTTCGGCGGTACGCGCGGTGATCGGCTTCTCGGCCACATCCACCATCCGCGCCGCACCGGAGGCGTCCAGATGAGTGAATTCGTCCGATTTGCCGCCCAGCCTCTTGGCGTCGCTACTGGTCACGTGCTGCGCTCCCCTTGCTCTGGGCCCGCTGGCCCTGTTCCGGACTCACTGGAGCGGGTTCCCTGGGCGGGCGGCCGCGTCGTCGTCGAGCAGGATGACGGACACCAGTTCACCTGCTTCGACCCGGGTCTGCTCCTCGGGCACCGAGATAAGGCAGTTGGCCTGGGCTAGGCCGCCCATCAGATGCGATCCCGAGCCGCCGGCCGGTCGCACCTCGATCCGGCCCGCCGATCCGGCCGGACTGATCACGCCGCGAGCGAACTGACGCTTGCCCGCCGGCGAGGTGAAACCTTCCACACAGACCGCCTCGACGACCGGACGGTGAAGGTCCTCCTGATGGCCTAACAGCCTCCGGATCGCTGGCCTCACGAACAGCTCGAAGCCCACGTATGCGGAGACCGGGTTCCCGGGCAGTGTGAAGATCGGTGTCTCGTCCGGTCCGACGACGCCGAAGCCCTGGGGCATGCCGGGCTGCATGGCCACGCGCCCGAACTCGACGGTGCCTAAGCCGGAGAGGGATTCCTTGACGACGTCGTACGCACCGACACTCACGCCGCCAGTCGTTACCAGGAGATCGGCGCGGATCAGCTGGTCTTCGATCGTGTCCAGGAGCAGTTTGGCGTCATCAGCCACCACGCCGACGCGGTACACCACCGCTCCAGCCTCACGCGCCGCGGTGGCGAGCATGTAGCCGTTGGTATCCGGGATCTTGCCGGGTCCCGGCTCAGTCCCCGGCTCAACCAGCTCCGAGCCGGTTGAGATGATCACGACGCGAGGGCTCGGGCGGACCGCGACCAGATCGCGGCTGACCGCTGCGAGCAGTCCGATCTGGCGTGCGCCCAGCAGGGTTCCCGCAGCCAGAATCGGCTGGCCGGCGCGCACGTCCTCGCCGGACCGCCGAATGTGGCCACCCTCGTCAGGCGCGCGGTAGATCCGCACCGTGCCGTCGGCGGCGCCGTCCGTCCACTCGACCGGCACCACGGCGTCAGCGCCCGGTGGCACCGGGGCGCCGGTCATGATCCGCGCGCACGCTCCGGGCCCGATCTCGGCGGTGGCAATGGCACCGGCCGCGATCTCCTGAGTCACCGTCAGCACCGCGGGATTGTCTTGATCCGCACCGAGGACGTCGATCCGTCGGACGGCGTAACCGTCCATCGCCGAGTTATCGAACAGCGGAACGTCCCTAGGCGCGATCACGTCCTCAGCCAACCGGTGCCCGTGTGCGTCCAGCAGATGCTGCTCGAACGACGGGAGAGGTCGGATTCTCGCAAGCACGTCCGCAAGGTGTTGCTCGACGCTACGCATCCCGGCCGTGTTCCCGTGGCCGCCCAGAGCACCCTGTCCGGTCGGTCCCGTCCCGCCGCTCATCGCCACTCCGTCAGTCGGAGAATCCCTTCGCGACGAATTCCTCCAGCCAGGCGCGGAAGCCGGGCCCGAGGTCGTCGCGTTCGCAGGCTAACTTGACGATCGTACGCAGATAGTCGGCCCGGTCCCCGGTGTCGTAGCGGCGGCCGTTGAACAACACGCCGTGTACGGCTCCGCCGATCGAGGGATCCGTGGCAAGGGTGCGCAGGGCGTCGGTGAGCTGGATTTCCCCGCCACGGCCCGGCTCCGTCTCACGCAGCACGTCGAACACGGCCGGAGCCAGCACATAGCGGCCGATGATGGCCAGATTGGACGGCGCGGACTCGGTGGCCGGCTTCTCCACCAGGTCGGTGACCCTCACCAGGTCTGTTTCCTCTTCGACCGGCAGCGTCGCGGCGCAGCCGTACAGGTGGATCTGTTCCGGGTCGACTGCGATCAGCGCGATCACCGAGCCGCCGTACTGCCGCTGCACCTCGATCATGCGGGCCAGCAGCGGGTCCCGGGGATCGATCAGATCATCGCCCAGAAGTACCGCGAACGGCTCATTGCCGACGTGCGGTTCCGCGCAGAGCACGGCGTGGCCGAGCCCCTTCGGATCGCCCTGTCGCACATAGTGCACCGCCGCCAGTTCGCTGGACTCACGGACGGCCGCGAGGCGGCCGCGGTCGCCCTTCGCCTCCAGGGCGCGTTCGAGCTCATATGCCCGGTCGAAATGGTCCTCAACGGGCCGCTTGTTGCGTCCGGTGACCATCAGGACGTCGTCTAGACCTGCGGCGACCGCCTCCTCCACCACGTACTGGATGGCCGGTTTGTCGATGACCGGCAGCATTTCCTTCGGTGTGGCCTTGGTGGCGGGGAGGAAGCGAGTACCGAGCCCAGCGGCCGGTATTACCGCTTTGCGCAGGCGTGGGGGCTTGCCGGAACGGCCCGCCGAGGACGCCCATGAGTCGATAGACATGAAATCGACTTTAGCGGCGCGTTCGTCAGAGCGAGGTGGCTTCCGCGTGAAGGTCAGATGAGTCCGCGATTCCGGGCACGACCCAGGTGTCCCCACCGGCTCGTTTCGCCTCGGCCAGTGCCTCATCGGCAGCCCGGATGAGTGTGGCCGCGTGCGTACCGCCATCAGGGAAGACTGCCGCGCCAACCGAGACGGTCAGGCGAATTTCGGCGGCCTGGGGCCGTTCACCCATCGCCACGCCGCCCGCGGCCATCCCACCAATCGCGCCGGTAGATGCGCCAGAGGTGACAAGGGCGGGGCTATTCAGCGAGAGGGTCGCATCGACCAGCAGTTTCCGGGCGACGTAGCAGAGTCGCTCCGCCACGACGGCCGCGCCCTGCGGGCCCGTGTCAGGCAGCAACACGACGAACTCTTCTCCGCCGTACCGCGCGAAGGTGTCGAAGGAACGGATTTCCAGGGCGAGGCGCTGCGCCAGCTCACGCAGCACGGCCGAGCCCGCTTGGTGCCCGTATGCCGCGTTCACAGCGCGGAACCGGTCGACGTCACACATCAATAGCGCGAGCGGCCGGTCCACCCGGCGGGCCCGCTCCACCTCGAGCGCGAGCGTTTCCTGCAGGTAGCGATGGTTCCAGACGCCGGTGACCGGGTCGGTAGCCGACAGCCGTTCCAGGCTTGATCGGCCCTGCTCAAGTCCGCTCAGCTCGCGGCGCATGGCATCGAGTTCAGTCGTGGCGCGGGCCGCCGCCTCCCGCAGCCGGGCGGCGAGGCGGGCCACCGCCACGGCGAGCACGAGGCACACCGCGCCGAGGACGAGCAGGCCCCACTGTGTCGCCGTCATGGCGTTCCGGCACCGGTCCCTTCCCGCAGCACAACGGTTAACGATGGTTGCGGCAGGCTGGGCCGGTGAGTACTCCCTTGTCCCCCGACACACACCGGCTGGCCGCCCTCAGTGCCGCAGAGCGCCAGCCTTTACCCGCGATGAGATCAAGAATGCCCGAGAGCGCCAACGACAAAGCCACAGTGAGATCACGTTTCGTCAACGATCGACTCACTTTGGGTAACTATGCGCTGACCAAAGCGTCGTCAGCGCTTGCGCAGCGCCTGTTGCAGACCCCTGAACTGGACGTATCCGAACCGGACCACTACCTGACGGTATGTGCGTACGCATCGTTCGGCACCGAACCGGACACGACGCAGCTGATCGAAGCCTTAGCTGAGCGGGGCGTTCGGGTGCTGCTCCCGGTTCTGCTTCCGGATTCCGACCTTGATTGGGCAGTCTACGACGCACGATTCGAAGCCGGTCGATTCGGGCTGCGCGAGCCGGTGGGCGAACGGCTTGGTGCAGAAGCGATTCTTGGTGCGGATGTGGTGCTGGTTCCGGCGCTGGCGGTCTCGGACACCGGACAACGACTGGGACGCGGCGGGGGCTCATACGATCGTGCGTTAGCGCGCCTGATGGTGCGTCAGCAGGGTGGCCTGCGGCGGCGGTCGCAGCCGTGGGTCTGCGCTCTCGTCTATGACCACGAACTCGGGGCGACCTTCCCGGTAGAGCCGCACGATCAACCGGTCGACGCAGCGTGCGCGCCGAGCCGGTTGGTGCGCTTCGCTCAACCGAGCGACCGATAAAAGCCCTTAGTCACACGAATCCGGGTTTATGACCCGCTCGGCTGAAGCGTCAAGGTCGCACTGGTCGCGGCCTTGACCGCAGAGTCGCCGAAAGCCCAGGGCAGCGTCTGGCCGGCCGCCCACAGCGGCGCCTGATCGAGGTAGTTCGGGTTGTCCACATGCCCGGACTCACCCGTTTGGTTGATCCATCGGGAGCGGTCGAAGTCGGCCAGGTCCACGATCATGCGCATCGAGGGCGCGACCGTGACGTGGAAGTTCCCGGAGGACAGGTCCCAGCTCGTGGCGTCCACCACGGACGAGCCGCCGGCCAGCTCCTCGGCCTGGCCGTTGAGCAGCCATTTGACGACCCCCGGGCCGTCCGTGCCGAGGGTCTGCTCGGTCGGGGTCAGCGTGTGCAGCCGACCCCAGGTCCAGGTTGAGACGTTCTTGCCCAGCTGCGCGGTCAGATCGAGCCTGGCCTTCTTCAGCGCGGCGGTGAGGATGCTGTCGCGGGTCTCCCGTTGCGTGGTCTTCGGGTTGTCCCACCATTCGCTGTCAGGCTGGTTGATGATCGACTCGACCACGGCGAACCAGCGGTCACCACCATCGAAGCCCAGGGTGGACAGGTCGACGCCGCTCGGCAGCTTGGCTTGAAACGTCAGCTTGAGGATCTCCGCCCACACCGCGTTGTAGTACGCGGCTGCGCCTGACGTGGCCGGCTGCGTGTAGTCCCAATTCTTCAGCAGGGCCTGCGCTGGCTTCGTAAAGGCATCGGTCTTGAGCTTGAGCAGGTAAGGCGTCAGCAGGGCGGCTTCGGGGTTGTAGCTGTCGTCCTGGATCGAGGCCATGTCGGACACGCTGATCTTGTGCCCGTTCGAGGTGAGCCGTTGGATGTCGTCTGTAATACGTTGCGACCGGTAGCCGTAGTCCCAGTCGGTCGTCAGCGTGTACGGATACGTCGGTCCGACGACTGCATTGTTGGCCGTGACGATGAAGCCCTGAGCCGGGTTGTACTCGTTCGGCAGCGCGGAGAACGGGATGTAGCCGGTCCAGTCGTACGCGCTGGTCCAGCCCGGTACCGGCCACCGCCCGTCGCCGCTCTTGCGGATCGGGATGCGGCCCGGCGCCTGATATCCGATGTTGCCCTTGGTGTCGGCGTACACGAGGTTCTGCGCCGGGACGGTGAAGTCGGCCGCCGCGGCGCGGAACTCGGTCCAGTCGGCAGCGCGATCGAGCTCGAACAGCGCATCCAACGTCGGGTTGGGCTGCAACGCCGTCCACTGCAGAGCGACGCCGTACTGAATGCCCGGTGCGGCCCCCTGAGCCGGATCTCCGCTGCGTGCGGCCGGAGCGTCCTTGCCGACAAGCTTGTCCGTGTCCGAGACGTCGGAGATCAACGGCCCGTGTCGGGTCGAGCGAACGGTAATAGTCACCGGTTGCTGCCCAGCGACGTCGATAGTCTCCGTGCGCTCGGTGAGTGGGTACTCCTTGCCGTCGTACAGGTAGTCGGCGCCGTCGATCTTCTCCAGGTATAGGTCGCTTACGTCCGCGCCCTCGTTCGTGAAGCCCCAGGCGACATTGGCGTTGTGGCCGATGACGACACCAGGCATGCCGGGGAACGAGTAACCCGCCACGTCATACGGGCACTGTGCGCCTAGGTTCACGCAGTGCAGGCCGACCTGGTACCAAATAGAGGGCACTGATGGCGCAAGATGCGGATCGTTCGCCAGCAGCGGCATTCCGGTCGAAGTCAACGAGCCCGAGACGACCCACGAGTTCGAGCCGACGCCGCTGCCTGCGGGATCGGCCGGGCCGAGCACCGAAGGAATCTGCGAAAGCAACTGTGAGAGCTGCGCGAGCTTCAGCTGGGCGGCGGACGGCAGCGCGGCCGCGGCAGTCGCATTCTGTTCGTACGCTGATCCGACGAGCGCGCCTTGAGTGACGATCGTCGAGTGAGTTGAGTACGGGTACGACGGATACAGCTGCTCGATCTGGTCCGCCGACAACGTCTGGGTCAGCAGCGAGCGCGCGATTTCGTTGTCGACGTTCTCGCGCAGGTCCCAGGCCATGGCCTCGATCCAGGCCACCGAGTCGACCGGTGTCCACGCCGCGGGCTTGTAGTTGCTGACCGTGCCGACCAGGGGCGCGCCGATGATCGTGTACTCGATCGAGAGCGACGAGCCGCCGGAGTGGGTCGCGAGGTAGTCGTTGACGCCCTGCGAGTACGCCTGCAGGAACTGCTTCGTTTCCGGCTTGAGCTGTGTGTATGACTGTTCGGCTACGCTACGCCAGCCGAGTGTGCGTACGAATTCGTCGTACTTCAGTGCGCCCGAGCCCAGCATCGACGCGAGCGTGCCTGACGTGATGTGCCGGTCGACGTCCATCTGCCAGAAGCGGTCCTGCGCCTGCACGTAGCCCTCAGCGAGGAAGAGGTCTGCCGAGGACTGGGCGTAAATCTGCGGGATGCCGTTCGCGTCGCGCTGAACGCTGACCGGGCCGGAGAGCCCGGTGATCTGCAGAGTGCCGGAGGTTTGGGGGTAAGAGGCGTGCAGGGTGTTCGTGAACGCCCATGCGCCGATACCCGATCCGACAAGCAGAACAAGAACCAGTCCGACGGCGATGGCGAGCAGCGTCCGCAGCCGAGTCAATCCCATCGGCCTGCCCGTTTTGGTTGCCGCCGCCCTCGTTGCCGCCACCGCCGCTCCGGGCTTCGCGGCGCCGCTCGGGTCTACCGGCGGCGCTGACTCGCTGTCAGCAGGCAAGTCGCCATCAGCAATGGCCCGTGGCGAGTTCACGCCATTCTGGTTCGCCGTCGTTTCCGTCGCAGTGAACGGCGGCGTCGCCACAGACGCACGCTGCGTTACGTCGTCGGCTGATGCCTGATCCGAGAGCACCGCTGCCCCTGAGTTTTCCGCCGCCGCGCTTGGGACTGGCTGCGTCGCCCGCTCCTGGCCCGGGACCTGCGCATCCGCCTGCCGCGGCGGCTCGGGCGCGGTCGCCGCCGCCTGCTGCGCGTCCGAGGGCTGGGCTGCCGAGGGGTGGGTCGCTGACATCGGCCATTCCTTGCGGGTGGGGCGGCGGCTGCCGGTCCGGGAGCCGGTCGATCCGGCTCGATTCTGCCTCGGGCCCACACCCTACGGCTTCGGCCCGGTCTTCGAAACGACCGGTTGCCGGCGCGGGAGCGCCCCTTACCCGGCGTGCGGCACGCGACCTCGCCCGCAAGTATCAGAGTCCTGTCAGTACGTGATCCATAGCCTTCCAGCGCCGATCCCGCAACCCTGGCGCCACCATTGCGTGCGACCGCCGGGCCCGACGCGCCGTGAGCCGTGCGCCGTCCGGCCCCGTGAGTGGCACACTGAGTAGATCGGTCGACCCGGTTGACCGGGCGCGAACGGAAAGGTGGGCTGATGGCGGGTCAGCTGGTGGGCCGGCACGACGCCGCCACGCTCGCGGGCGCGGAGGGTGAACGGCAACCCGAGGCCGAGCGCGGCCCGGAGAGCGTGCGCTCATCGCTGCTGTCGCGCGCCGGAATGCTGCTCGGGACCTCGCTGGACACCGGCCGGACCCTTGCCGCGATCGCCGAACTGCTGGTGCCCTCCTTCGCCGATCAGTGCGTGGTCGATTTGCTTGACGACACCGGGAAGCTGCGTCGGGTGGTGACCGTCCGCATGGACCACGCGCGGTCGCGGCGCACGAGTTCCCCGAGCGTCGCGGATCGGCGGATCGCCTACCCCGACGAACACCCGTGCGCCATCGCGCTGCGTTCAGGCCGACCGGCGCTGTCTAAGACGCCGCGTCCTGCAACACCGACCGCACCCGTGCCTCGTCCTGCGACCGGCGGCCATCCGCTGCTTACGGACGCGGCGGCGGTCATAGCGGTCCCCTTGCTCGGCCCTCGGGGTATCAAGGGTGTTCTCGCGGTCGCGGCGGATGCGCCGGAGCGCGCGTTCGCGCAGAGCGACGTGGAACTGGTCGAGGAAGTCGCCGCGCGCGCCGGGTTCGCCCTGGAGAACGCGGCGCTTTACGAGAGCATGCGCTCGCTGGCCTTGGCGCTTCAGCATTCGCTGCTGCCCGCGCACCTGCCGAACGTCGACGGGATCGCCGTCCAGGTCGGCTATAACCCTGGCGACGAGTCAGACGTCGGCGGCGACCTGTACGACGTGATGGAGCTATCGTCCGGGCGGGTCGGTATCGCGATCGGTGACGTGCAGGGCCGTGGGGCGCACGCGGCAGCCGTCATGGGCCAGCTGCGTGCCGCATTGCGCGCGTACGCGGTACTCGACCTCGAACCGGCGCAGGTGCTCACGCATCTCGACGATCTGGTGCAGGGGCTCAACGAGGCGCTGCTGGTCACGTGCGTTTACGCGGTGTACGACCCGTTCACGCGGGAGTGCGTCCTCGCGAACGCCGGCCATCCGCCACCCCTGCTCGCCGGCGCGCACGGCTGCCACCCGATGGAGGTGCCGCCCGACGTGCCTCTCGGTGTCGGCGGCGTGGGCTTTAACGATCACGCGTTCATCGTCGCGCCCGGCGACACGATCGTGCTGTACACCGACGGTGTGGTCGAGCGGCGCGATCAGTCGGTCGACCAAGGCGTGAGGGCATTGTGCGATGCCCTAGAAGCGATCGGTCCGGGCGCATCGCCGGCTGCCCTATGCCGGGCGACGTTGCGTGCATCGTCAGGGCCGTCAGACGACGACCGTGCGGTGCTGGCAATGCGTACTGACCTGGACCCGTTGCCGCTGTGGCGCATCGACGTGCCCGCTGATCCGTCGTCGCCTTCGGTTGCCCGCTCGCACGCCCGGTCGGTGCTGAGCGAGTGGTCGAGCGAGGAGCTGTCAGAGACGGTCGAGCTGCTGGTTTCCGAGCTGGTCACCAACGCGGTCCGGCACGCATCCGGTCCAGGCCCGACGCCGCGCGGACCGGTGTTCGACGAGGACACGCCGTTTGAGATCGCGGCGGACGCGGCGGCGGGTGGACACGAGGCAGAACTCGACCTCGCGGCCCTGGAGCGGGCGCTACTCGGCGACGCGGCGGCGGACGGACTGCTCGACAACGCGGTGCTCGACGGCGCATTCGTGACCTTGCGGGCCGACCGCAGGATAGAGGTCGTGATGCGGCGCGGCGGGTCGTCGCTGTGGGTAGAGGTGCACGATCAGGACGTGCGCACTCCGCGGGTGCGTACCGCGTCGGCGAACGACGAGGGCGGCCGTGGCCTGTTCCTGGTCGATCAGCTTTCGCGACGTTGGGGCGTGCGCCCGACGCCGACCGGCAAGGCAGTGTGGTTCCAGCTGCCGCTCAAGAGCTGACGGCCGGCGGAGCAGGGAGGGCCGCCGGCCTGGCTATGCGGCAGCTGAGGACGAGTTGCCGCTGCCGCTCTTGCTGCTCGAGCCGGAGCTTGACGAGGCTGAGGGCGTCGCCGAGGAGGAGGAAGAAGAAGAACTCGACGCCGAGCCGGACGAGCTGCTCTCCGAGGAGCTGCTCGAGCTGCCGTTGCTCTTGCTCGTCGCCCCGGCGCTTGATGATGACGAGGACGACCTGCTGTCGGTGCGGTAGAAGCCCGAGCCCTTGAACACGATTCCGACCGCGGAGTAGACCTTCCGCAGGGCGCCCTGGCAGTTCGGGCAGATCGTGAGGGATTCGTCGGTGAACTTCTGGACGACTTCGAGACCTTCACCGCACTCGGTGCACTGGTACTGGTACGTCGGCACGGTCCGCTCCTGGGCTAGCACTCAACCACTACGAGTGCCAAGTTTGCGCCATCCGGGCCTTTCCTGTCCACCGAGGAGCCCGCGGACTCAACCAAGCCGCTGTTGAGCGTCAGGTTCGCGTCTTGCGGTGCGCTACGCCGTGCCGCGATCAACAAGAATTTTCTTCCTGTGGATAACTCCGGAATCGGCCACATTTGTCAGTGCCGCCACCGATCATGGAATAGAGGCGGCAGCCCCGCCGGCCTCGCGAAAGCAGGGAGGAAGCACCATGTACCCGACGCACTCGACTACTGGCTACCCCGGCACGTCCCCGCGCTCTGTGTCCCCGCGTTCTGTGTCCTCGAGCTACGGCAGCGAGACGTTCGGTGCGCGCGACGCGCCCGTCGTTCCGCAAGACATTCGCCCGCTAATCACCCGGCACCGATTACGCAGGCAACGCAGACGCAAGGCCGCGACGCTGCTGACCGGTGCCTCCATAGCACTCGGCGTGGCCGCGCTCCGCCCGCCGAACGCCTCGGCACAAAGCGGCAATTCGCCGACGCCGATCACTCATAGCGAGCGGCACGCGGCTCAACATCCAGTCCTCGTGCACCACTCCGCTCCGGACTGACCCGCGTTACGCCGCCGACCGCCATCAGCTCTGACGTCGCGTGCCTTCCCTGCCGCCTCAGTCGCCGCCGTAGTGGGGCGGGCGATCCCGAAGGAAGCGGTCCAGGTCTTCCGCATCGGAGGCCCCCGGACTGTCGCTCCAGGTGCGTTCGCCCCAACCGATGTCGAGGTCGTCGCGCGTCTGCTCCAGACCGGAGGCGGAGGTGAGGACCGGCAGGTCGTCGCGCCCCCAGGACTCGTCCGAGTCGTCTTCCCAGTCACCCATAGCAGCTCCCATGTTAGAGGGTGCGGTTAAACGGCAGGTGGCGCTGGGGCGGCGTCACCGTGCCACGACTGCCACAACCGGGCATACGCACCATCGGCAGCCATCAACTCCCGATGCGAACCGAGTTCGGCGATCAGGCCGCCTTCGACGACCGCGACCCGGTCCGCGTCGTGGGCGGTGTGCAACCGGTGGGCGATCGCGATCACGGTGCGGCCGGCAAGCACGGCGGAGAGCGAGCGCTCAAGGTGTCGGGCGGCGCGTGGGTCAAGCAGTGAGGTCGCCTCGTCGAGCACGAGCACCTTGGGGTCGACGAGCAGTAGCCGGGCGAGGGCGAGTTGCTGGGCCTGCGGCGCGGTGAGCGCGATGCCGCCCGAACCGACGCGCGTGTCGAGTCCGTCGGGGAGGGCTGCGGCCCAGCCGTCCGCGTCCACGGCCTGGAGGGCACGCCACAGCTCATCGTCGCCATCCGGCGCGGTGCGCGAGACGGTCCCGTCAACGCCGGGCTTCCGCTCGCCCCCACCGGATGGCTGGTCGTCGCCAACCGTCACTGCCGACGGGACGGCCCCGCCAGCCACCCCGGGCCCAGTCTCATCCTCGCCGCCGATCACCACACCGAGTTGGAGATTGTCACGCACCGTTCCGGCGAAGACGTGGTGGTCCTGCGTCACCAGGACCACCTCGCCACGCAGTTCGTCCAAAGGCAGCTCGATCAGCGGAGCTCCGCCGAGGGCGACCGTGCCGGTGCGCGGACCGTGGATGCCGGCGAGTAGGCGACCGAGCGTCGACTTGCCCGCGCCGGAGGGACCGACCATGGCGAAACGTTCGCCGGGCCGTACGACGAGGTCCACTCCGTGCAGCACGTCGCGGCCCTCGACGTACGCGAATCGCACCTCGCGGCCGACTAGGTCTCGCGGGGCACTGACCGCGTGGTCGCCCTCGGTGCGGTCCGAAGGCACCTGGGCCACCCCGAGTAGGCGGGCCAACGAAGCCCCGCCGACCTGCAACGTGTCCAACCAGTCGAGGAGGGTGTTGAGCGGAACCATCAGCTGCTGGATATACAGCGTGACCGCGGTGACCTGAGCCAGCGTCACCCAGTGACGCGAATACGCATACCCCCCGAGCAGAAGGGAGCCGGCCACCGGCACGACATAACTGAATTCCTGCACCGGCCAGAGCACAGTGCGCAGGCTCAGCGTGTACAGCTCCGCCGCATATGAGCCGCGGATGTCCTCGTCCGCACTCGCGATTCGGCGCTGCTGCAACCCGAATGCCTCGACCGTGGCCGCTCCTTCCACGGTCGCGCTCAGGCCATCCGTGATCCGCGCGTATGCGGCGTTCTCCCGCAGGTAACCTGCGGTGGCACGACGCAGATACCAGCGGGTGACCAGTGCCAGCGGCGTGACCACGATCAGAATCACCGCGGAGAGCAGCGGCGAGACCAGCGCGGTCGCACCGAGGGTCAGCAGCATGGTCACCACCGCGACCAGGATTTCCGGCGCGGCCATTTGCGCCGAGCGTCGCAGCGCGTCTACGTCACGCGAGGCCCGGGTCACCAGGTCGCCGCTGCCCGCGCTCTCCACGGTCGAGAGCGGCAGGGCAAGCACCTTCTGCACGAAGTCCTCGCGCAATTCGGCGAGAACGGTGGTGCCGAAGCGCCCTGCGGCCACGTACGCGTACCGGGTCAGCGCGGTCTGCAGCACCACGAAGCCCGCGAGCGAGGCGGCCACGATGTCGATGTGGCTGATCGTGGTCCCGTCCTGGACGCCTTGCACCAGCTGCCCGAGCAGGCGTGGGCCGACGAGCCCTGCGACTGCCGCCAACGAGTACAAGGTCATGGTCACTGCAAGCGCACGAGGGTGGCGTGCCACGATCTCCCGCGCATAGCGGCGCACCTCGCGCGGGTTCGCGACCGGGAGAATACGAGCACTCATTCGTCCTCCCCGCGGGTGACGACGGCCGCGTAACGGGGCTCCAACAGCAGCAGGTCGCGATGGGTGCCGACTGCCGCGACGCGCCCGCCCTCGACGTACGCGACTATGTGCGCGTGGTCGAGCAGGAGCGGACTGGTGGTGAACACAACGGTCGTTCTGCGCGACGCTGCCGATCCGGTCGGCGTGGCAGGTGCGGCGACAGGCGAGGCCGCTGTGCCGTTCGCAGGGAGCGATGCCGCGGACGTGGCGAGCGATGTCGCATGCGTGGCGACGGTCGGCTGCACTGCACCATCAACCACTGTTGCTACCGAATCCAAAGGCACAGGCACAGCCGGAACCAGACTCGGAGCCGATGCCGATACCGACATCGAAGGCGACGTCGAAGCCTGAATCATCGTTGCCTGAGTCATCGAAGCCTGACTCGGAATCCCCGTACCGGCGTAGCCGCGCGCTGCCTGGCCCAACAATTCCGCGGCCGTGTCCGCCCCCATTTCCGTTTCCTGTCTTTCTTCGCGCAGTGCCGGGTGCCCGGCTCGCCGCACAGGCTGCGCCTCCGGTACCCCTGATGCCGTGTGCACGTCCGACACCCTCAGCGCCCCTGCTGCCACCATCAGCCGCGCCTCGACAAGCCCTCCTCCACCTACTCCCGCCAGCACACCTGCCGACGCACCGCCACCACCCTCCGCATGCAACGCAGCCAGGTTCTGCGCGATCCGCGCTTCCGTGTGCGCGTCCACCGCGCTCGTGGGCTCGACAAGCAGCGTGATCTCCCGTTGGGCAAGGAGCGCCCTCGCCAGTCGCAAGCGCTGAAGCTGCCCACCGGAGAACGTTCGGCCACCGTCCACGACCTCGGTCGCCAAGCCGTCCGGCAGCGCCTCGACTACATCTCGGGCCGATGCAGCGTCGATCGCGGCGCCGATCTCAGACGCCGTGGCACGCCCACTCGTGTCGAGTTCATCGCGCAACGTGGCGGTGAAGAACCGGTCGCTGTTGCGCGAAAGCAGAATTCGTTTCCGCACCTCGCTAACCGGCACCGCAGCCAGCGGCACGCCACCAAGCGCCGGTGCCCCCGCGTCCTCGAAACGCGCCAGCCGAGCCGCCAGTGAGTCCGCCTCGCCTGGATCCGCGCAGACCACGGCGAAAAGCGAGCCTGGCGGAATCCGCAGCCCTGACTCCTCGTCCGCCAGCGTGGCACCTGTCGGCAGCTCAGGCCCAGCCGAGCCGTCCGGATCGTTGATTTCCGGGTTTAGATTCAGGATCCGCACCACTCGCCGCGCCGCCACGTGTGCGCGGGTCATATTGTCGGCGGCTTCCATCAACGTCCGTAGCGGCGTCGCAAGGAACGCCGCGTATCCGTAAAAGGCCACCAGTTCGCCCACGGTCAGCTTGCCGTCAAGCGCGAATCTCGCCGCGAGGAAGGTGACACCGGCCACCATCACGCCCGGCATCAGCACCTCGACCGCCGCCAGGCCCGACTCGACCCGGGTGACCGCGACCGCCGCCGCGCGCAACCCCTGCGACTCGCTCCGGTAGCGCTCCGCGAACGCCGCCTCCCCGCCGATTCCGCGCAGCACCCGCAGCCCGGCCGCGATGTCGATCGCCCGCGCCGTCAGCTCCCCCTGCCTGACCCGAAAGTGCTGTTGCCGCTCATGCAGCGGCCGCAGCAGAATTCCGGTGAGGGCCGTGACGATCGGCACCCCGACCAGCACGATCAGACCAAGCGGCACCGACGTCGTCAGCATGATGACCGCGACGGCGATGATGGCGACAATCGCGCCGGACAGCCGCGCCGTGACATCGAGTCCGCCGCCGATCTCCGCGACGTCCGAAGTTCCCACGGCGACCACGTCGCCGGCCGCGACCAACTTCGGCAGCGTCGCGCCCAACCTGACCGCCTGCCGCGTGACCACCTGCACCGTGCTGTATCCAGCCGCGAGGAAGTTCACCAGTGCATTGCGATGGCGCAGGATGCCTGAGGTCGCGGTCGTCGCTCCCAGCGCGAGCACCGCCGCCGACCAGCGCAGCAGTTCCCCCGAGTTGCGGTGGGTGATCCCGGCGTCGATGGTCCGCCCGATCACCGCCGGCATCAGCGCCTGCGAGACCATCCACAACACGCCGAAGACCATGCCGCCGAAGATGGTCGCGCGCTCGTTCCGGACCAACCACAGCAGATACCGCGTCGCGGATCGAGCGTCGGGTTGGCCGGGATCCGGCACGGGAAGGCGTCGCATGGCACCTTCACCGTAAGGTGCGTCCAAGAGGGCCGCACCTGATTTAGAGGGTGCGTGGGTAGGACTGCCGGATCAGGGCGCGTGCCTATGGCCGGCTCTGCCCGACATGCGGCTGACGCCGCGTGGGGCAAGGCGCAGGAGGAAGGCGGCCCACCACGCGGCGCCAGCCGCAAAGCTGGCACAGCGGCCGTCGACCGACGACAACGCAGCCAGGCGAAGGCCAGGCCCGCGCCACCGGCACTCCTACCCACGCACCCTCTAAACCGCCAAGCGAAGGGACGCGATCAGCCAGTGGACGGCATCGAACTGACCGGCCGGACGCTGACTCCGGAGCAGGTCGTACTGCTCGCGAAGGGCGCCGCACGAGCGCGGATCGCTCCAACGGCCCTGGCACGCGCCAGCGCGTCTGCCGCTGCGGCCGAGCGCATAGCAGCACGTCAACCGGTGTACGGTCGCACCACGGGTGTTGGCGCCAACCGTACCCAGCGGGTGGCGGACGGCGACCTAGGCCACGGTCTACGGCTTCTGCGCAGCCACGCCGGCGGCATCGGCCGCCAGGTCGGCCCCGAGGCGACCCGCGCCATGCTCGCCGTCCGCGCGAATCAGCTGCTCGCAGGCGGGGCGGGTCTGCACCCTGCGATCATCGAGGCGATCGTCCAAGCGCTCAACGTGAACGCGCTTCCGGTGATCCACGAGTACGGCGGACTGGGCACCGCCGACCTGACCGCCCTCGCCGAACTGGGCCTCACCCTCGTGGGCGAAGCTCCTTGGTCGACTACCGCGCCGACAGACGGTAACAACGGCTCGCCGCTAGCGCCGGTCGACATCACGTCCGGAGACGCGCTGGCTCTGATGAGCAGCAGCGCCCTGACAATCGGCCGAGCCTGCCTCGCCTGGCAACAAGCTTCTCGCTGGATCTCTGCGGCGCACGCCGTCGCCGCGCTGAGCGTTTTCGCCCTCGACGGATCGACCGAACCGTTCAGCCAAGCCGTTCACGATCGCAGGCCGCATCCAAGCCTGATGCGTTCGGCGGCTATCCTCCGCGCCCTGCTCGCGGATCAGGCGATCAAGACAGCTCGCATTCAGGACCCGTATGCGGTGCGCTGCATCCCCCAGGTACACGGTGCGGCGCTTGAAGCCCTCGGCTCGGCCGAACGGACCCTGCAGGTCGAGGTCAATGTCGCATCAGAGAACCCACTAGTCGTCGCTGGTAGCAGTAACGACGGCGAAGACACACCCGCGAACGCACCAGCGACCACGACCACGACCCCGACCGGGATCGGGATCGGGATCGGAATCGGGGACGAAAACGAGGCCGTCTATCACCACGGCGGCTTCCATCAGGCACTGCTCACGCAGTCGCTCGACGCGTTGAACCTGGCGCTCCTCTCCGTGGGGCAGCTTTCCCTGGCGAGGCTGGACCTGATGTTCCACCCTGAGTTCACCGCTCTGCGCCCTTTCCTCGCCGACGGTGAACCAGCCAGCTCCGGCGTGATGATCCTCGAAAACGCAGCCCACGATGCCCTGTCGGAGCTCCGCAACGCCGCAATGCCTGCGGGACTAGGTCACGCGACGCTCTCCCGAGGCGTCGAAGACCACACGCCCTTCACCAGCCAATCGGCGCGTCAAACGGCTCGCGCAGCCGACGCGCTCCAACTTGTTCTCGCCACAGAACTGGTCGGCGCGATGCGCACCCTCCGGCTGCGTGACCGAAAGCCTTCAGCCGTCACACCGCTGGCGGACCTGTACGCGATCGCGGAAGCCCTCGACCCTCGCACCGCCGACCGCTCATCAACCGCTGACGTCCACCAAGCCGCGAGCCTGCTTACTCTCCTCGCCTCCGCTGCGGCCAAGTTTGAGCGATAGGTGCTCACCCCAGTACCCGCCGCACCGAGACGGCGGGCGCGCGGCGCGCGATAGTTGAGCGAGAGCGCGACGACACACTGACCGGCCAGGAGGGCGGACGGCGGGATGGACACGACCTTGCTGGTGCCGTGGGACGAGGCGCTGACGTCGTACGATTTCGGGCACGATCACCCGCTCGCGCCGGTGCGCGTCGCACTGACCATGCGGCTGGCGCGCGAGCTGGGCGTGCTCGATGCCGCGGGCGTCGTCATGGCACCGGTCACGGCGGCGACGGACCGCGTTCTCGAGCTCGTCCACGCCCCGGAGTACATCGCGGCGGTGAAGAACGTCGCGCAAGCCACCCGCGCCGAACGCAGCCGCTATGGACTGGGCACGGACGACAATCCGGTGTTTCCCGGCATGCACGAGGCCTCGGCGCTGGTCGTCGGAGCGAGTGTGGCGGCGGCCGAGGCGGTGTGGTCCGGGGCCGCTGAACACGCGGCGAACATGGCCGGCGGCCTGCACCACGCCATGCGCTCGCACGCGTCAGGGTTCTGTCTCTACAACGATGTCTCAGTCGCCATCGCGCGGCTGCTTGAGCAAGGGGCGACCCGAATCGCTTATGTAGACATCGATGCGCACCACGGCGACGGCGTGCAGACAGCGTTCTACAACGACCCCAGGGTGCTGACAATCAGCATGCACGAGCATCCCAGCACTCTGTTTCCCGGCACCGGGCTACCGGAGGAGTCGGGCGGCCGGGATGCCAGCGGCATGAGCGTCAACGTAGCCCTGCCTGCCGGTACCCGCGACGCGCACTGGCTGCGCGCGTTCGAGGCGATCGTGCCGCCGTTGCTGAACGCTTTCCGGCCGCAGATCCTGGTCACCCAGCACGGCTGCGATAGTCACGAGCTCGATCCGCTCGCGCACCTGATGCTGACGATCGACGGGCAACGCATGGCCGCCGAGGCACTACACCGGCTCGCCCACGAGCACGCTGAAGGCCGCTGGCTGCTCTTCGGCGGAGGAGGCTACGCGGTGGTCGAGGTGGTGCCGCGGATCTGGACGCACGTGCTGGCCGAGGCTGCGCACCGACCCGTCCCGCCGGACACCGAGCTGCCGGAATCGTGGCGCTCGTTCGCCGCGCAGCGCGCCGGACGGCTCGCACCGCGATCGATGAGCGACGGGCAGCAGCCGCAGCCGCGCCCCTGGGCCAACGGCTTTGACCCGGCCGACCCGATCGATCGCGCGGTCTTGGCCACCCGCCGCGCCGTCTTTCCGCATCACGGGCTCGAAATCACGCACTGACAGGCGCGCCGCTCGCGGGCGCGGGCGCGGGGGCGCCCACGCTGAGGGAGAGCAGTTGGGGAGCGGCGGGCGCGGCGCAGCATCCGCCGGCGCTTGCGGCGTCGGGCTGGTCGTAGAGTCCTGCGCCGCCGCACACGCCGGTTTCCGGCAGGGTCAGCTCGACGCGATCGGCCGCTTCCCGGTCGCCGGCGATGGCTGCGGCGACGGAGCGCACCTGCTCGTAGCCGGTCATGGCCAGGAAGGTGGGGGCGCGACCGTAGGACTTCATGCCGACGAGGTAGATGTCCTGCTCCGGGTGAGACAGCTCGTTCACGCCGTGGGGATAGACGGTGCCGCAGGAGTGCTGGTTGGGGTCGATCAGCGGGGCGAGCGCGACCGGTGCTTGCAAGCGCTCGTCCAGACCGAGGCGGATCTCGGTGAGGAAGGAGAGGTCGGGGCGGAACCCGGTGAGCACGATCACCTCGTCCACGCCGTCCACGTGCTGCCCGTCCTCGGAGCGTAGGGCCAAACGCCCGCCGTCGGACTCGACGGCCGCGGTGCGGAATCCGGTCACGGCGGTGGCGTGCCCGGCGTCGACCGCGGCCTTGGCGCGCAGGCCGAGTGCGCCGCGGGCGGGCAACTGGTCGGCGTCGCCGCCACCGTAGGTGGAGCCGCTGATGCCGCGGCGCAGGATCCACACCGCGTGGGTGCCGGGGGCTTCCTTGGCCAGGTCCGCGAGGTACGCCAGCGCTGTGAAGGCGGAGGCGCCAGTGCCGACGACGGCGGTGCGCTTCCCCGCGTAGCGCTCGCGCACGACCGGGTCGCGCAGGTCGGGCACCCGGTAAGCGATGTGGTCAGCGTGCTTTGCCTCGCCGAGTGCGGGCAGCCCGTCGCCGCCCATCGGGCTCGGCGTGGACCAGGTACCGGAGGCGTCGATCACGGCGCGGGCGGAGACGCGCTGCTCCGCACCGTCCGCCGTGGTGAAGTGGACGGTGAACGGGGCCTGCTCGCGCCCCGCGTCCACGATCCGGTCCCGACCGGCGCGGGCGACGCCGGTGACCCGGGCGCCGTAGCGCACCTGCTCGCCGAGCGCGTCAGCCAGCGGCTGGAGGTACTGCTCGGCCCAGTCGCCGCCGGTGGGGTAGGTGGAGGCGTCCGGGCGGGTCCAGCCGGTGGGGGTCAGCAGCTTCTCGGCGGCTGGGTCGACGATCTCGTTCCAGGTGGAGAACAGGCGCAAGTTGCTCCACGCGAGCGGGGCGGTGCCGGCGTGCGGCCCTGCCTCTAGCACGAGCGGGGTGATGCCGTATTCGACCAGGTGAGCGGCGGCGGCCAGGCCGATCGGACCGGCGCCGACGACCACGACAGGCAGGTCCGGCGCGGAGGTGGTGCTACTCATTGGCTTTCTCCCGGTGTAGAGGCATCGCAGGCGGAACCGCCGCTGATTCGACGTTCGTCTATGCGGCAGCTTGCCCACTATATAGATGGCTGTCAAGATAGACGCATATCTAATCAAGCTTCAGCGCTCCCGCTTGTGACGAGCGCCCGGAGCCGGTTGCGTGCCACGACGACTGCCAGCTAGCATCATCGTCTATCGCCGATAAACGATAGACGGCGGACGATGATCCGGGGAGGGGGCTCGTGGGATTGTTGGACCGGGCCACGGCCGAGCAGTACGCCTCCTGGTTTCGGGCGCTGGCGGATCCGTCGCGGGTGCAGCTGGTTTCGTTGCTCGCCGGGCACGGTGCGGCGATGAGTGTCGGGCAGCTGGTGGCCGCGATGGGTCTGGCCCAGTCGACGGTCTCGCAGCACCTGAAGATCCTGGCCGAGGTGCGGTTCGTGCTCGTGGAGCCGGTCGGCAACGCCCGGCATTACCGGATCAACGCCGCCTGCGTTGCCTGCTTTCCCTCTGCGGCGGACTTGGTGATGGGCAAGAGCGCCCCGGCCGCGGCGGGCGGTTGCCCGTGATCGCGCCGACTGACATCGTGGTGCGCGCGATGACCCAGAGCGACGCGGGTGCGGTGCTGCGGATCTATCAGGCCGGCCTCGATGGCGGGCTGGCCAGCTTCGAGACCACGGCCCCGCCGTGGGAGGTCTTCGACGCGGGCAAGCTGCCCGACCACCGATTCGTCGCTGAAGTCGATGGCGTGGTGGCCGGCTGGGCGGCTGTCTCCCAGGTCTCGGCGCGGGCCGTCTACGCGGGTGTCGTCGAGCACTCGGTCTACGTCGACCCGGCTGCCCGGGGCCGAGGCGTCGGCCTCGCATTACTCGAAGCGCTGTTGGCCTCCACCGACGCGGCCGGGATCTGGACGGTGCAGTCCGCGGTCTTCCCCGACAACGCCGCGAGCCTGCGGCTGCATCAGCGCGCCGGGTTCCGGGTGATCGGCACCCGCGAGCGCATCAGCCGACGCAAGGGCCGGTGGTGTGACACGGTGCTGATCGAGCGTCGCAGCCCGCTCGTCGGGCGCGCCTGATGAAGACAGCCTGCTGATGTGAGCAGTTCGACGAACTCGCACAGGAAGACGCTGACTGGAACCCGTAGATCGCGGTGAGTCAGTGTGCGCGGATGCGGCGAAGGGCACGGACGGTGAAGGTGATGCGGGCACATCCGGCCGCGGCGAGCAGCACGAGCCAGCCATGCATCGCAGAGCGCAGCAGTGCTGCCCCGAGGGTCGCATCCAACGTGACCAGTCCCAGGCACGCCAGCGTCGCGGCGTGCCGGCCGCGCCGATAGTTCCCGGTGCGCGCCGCAACCGCCAGCAGCGCGATCACCGCGCACAGCAGCAGCCCGAACCCGGCTCGGGCGAGCGTGGGCATCGGCCAGTCCCACGCGCGGGCGGTGATCAGGAGGGTGGCCCAGCAGGCGCCGACCAGGGGGCCGGTGGCCAGCAGCGATCGCGCCGTGCGCCGGGCGCTCGCCTCGGCGGCGAACAGTTCCATGAGTGTGTGCGGGTCGCCGAACTCGGCCAGCGCCTCGCGTGCGGCGACGTCCTGGCCAAGCCCGGCGCCGAGGTGGCGCTGGTAGGTCTGCTCCAGGCCGTCGATCAGTTCGTCGACGATCGTCCCGGGCAGCCGCCTGGCCAGGCTCGCGCGGTAGTCGCGGATCAGGCGGGACTCGGCCATGGCTTCGCCTCCAGCGCGGCTTCGACCACCGCAGCGAACTCCCGCCACCCGGCGCGCCGCCCGGCCAGCTCCCGGACCCCGGACTCGGTGAGGCGATAGCTGCGCCGCCGCCGCCCGCCCACCACGGACCAGGACCCTGCGATCAGGCCCGCCTCTTCCAGGCGGTGCAGCGCCGGGTAGATCGTCCCGGTCGGCAGGTCGAGGCGGCCGCTGGTGCTCTCGCGCAGGTACTCGATGACGGCATAGCCGTGCCGCGGCCCGTCTTCCAGCGCCGCCAGCAGAAGCGCGTCCAAGTGTCCCTTGAGCTCCTCGGCCCTCATATGTAGTAACGCTACGCCGGGTCTGGCGCCGCGACAACGCCCGCGATACCGTTCTCTCATAGGTAGCGTTACTACATATGAGGGTGAGGCGGACGCGATGCTCGTCACCGGCCGTGTCCTGGGCACCGAGGTCGGCTCGACCGCGCCGTTCTTCCTCGCGATCCTGGCCGTGCACGTACCCGCCGGGCTGGTCGCGGTCCTCAGCGGCGCGGGCGCGGCCCTCTCCCGCAAGGGCAGCGCCCGCCACGTCCGCTTCGGCCGTTACTACTGCGTCGCCATCGGCGTCGTGTTCGTCACCGCCGGCGCGCTGGCCGGGTTGCGCTGGCGCGAGGACTGGTACCTGTTCCTGCTCGGCGCCCTCGCCTTCGCCGCCGCCATGCTCGGGTATCTGCACCGGCGCCGACACCGCGCGGGCGACACAGCGCACATCCTCGGGATGGGCGGCTCGTACGCGGTGATGCTCACCGCGTTCTACGTCGACAACGGCCCGCACCTGCCGCTGTGGGACCGGCTGCCGCACCTGGCGTTCTGGCTCCTGCCCGGCGCGATCGCCGCCCCACTGATCCTGCGCGCCGTTCGCCGAGCACGCCGCGATCACAAACCCACGCCAGGACCGTCGCCTGACGCGACCGCCGCACGCGTCCGCTGACCACCGCGGACGGCGTCATCCGGTGGCGGGCACGTTCAGGTCGTGCAGCAGGTCGTGCAGCAGGCCGCGCCGCGTACACAACGCCGGGCGCTCCCAGATGGCCGCCGGCTCGCTCGGCAAACGCAGTTCAAGATCTAGGGCGGCAGCCTGTAAGCTGTCCGCAGTCCGCGCAAGGGACAGGACTGGCGGAGGATCTGCCATGCACCCGCGGCCGGATGAGTGCAGGAGCCACTGAAAACCAAGATCAAGTTTCGCTAAGGCGCTCGTCTAGCGATTTTCATCCGGGTTTTCAGCACATCCCGCCCACGTGGGACGTGATGAAAACTCCTCCGCACCAGGTCAGCGCCTCAAGCACGCTAGTGCCGGGAACGCGATCATGGAAGTCTCGGAACGCCGCAGGCCAGTGCACGTGCAGTGCATGTCCGCGCTGTCTGAAGCGCTATGGCTTACGACTCGTAACGAAATAAGCGCGGCTTGGTCGTACGGCTCGCGAGGTGTCCCGACGATTTGCACTCCGGGCTGCGCGCGGTACCCGCACGGTCACTTCAGCAGCGCGAAATTCCGGTAGCTCCGCAAGGCTGACCTGGCACACTGTCGGGGTGGATGATCAAGAACCCGGCCTCGACACCGGCGCTGTCCAGGATGTCGTGATGGCTGAGCGATCAACGATGACTGACACGATGCGCGCAGC
>DASUAR010000069.1:0-6616 GCA_035763685.1 Actinocrinis sp.
CTCGAGGGGAGGTCCGGGCCGACTGCTGTCTCGGGGCCCTCCCGCGGTCGGGGCGGCTCACGTGAGCGTGCCGGCTCGCCGATACTCGCCGGTTCATCAGGTCCACCGACAAAAAAAGTTGTCTTGACAAGAACTACCGTCGGTGGGACGGTGGCGTCATGTTCGAAGTGACGGTGATCCAGGATCCGGCGGCCGCGGAGGCCTGCCTGGATCCGATGCGCGCGAAGCTGCTGGCCGAACTGGCCGAGCCCGGTTCGGCCACCTCGCTGGCCGCCCGCGTCGGCCTGCCGCGGCAGAAGGTGAACTACCACCTGCGCGAACTGGAGCGGCACGGCCTCGTCGAGCTGGTCGAGGAGCGGCGCAAGGGCAATGTCACGGAGCGCGTCCTGCGGGCCACCGCGGCCGCCTATGTGATCTCGCCGGTGGCGCTCGCCGCGGTGCAGCCCGACCCCGGCCGCTCGCCCGACCGGCTCTCCGCGCACTGGCTGCTCGCCCTCGCGGCCAAGCTGGTGCGCGACGTCGGGGAACTGCTGGTCGGCTCGGCCGAAGAGGGCAAGCCGCTGGCCACCTTCGCGCTCGACGGCGAGGTGCGCTTCGCCTCCGCCGCCGACCGGTCCGCTTTCGCGCAGGAACTCGCCTCCGCCGTCGCGGCCCTGGTCAGCAAGTACCACGACGAGACCGCGCCGCGTGGCCGACCGCACCGGCTGGTGGTGGCGGTGCACCCGGTGGTCCACCCCGGCGAGCCGCAGTCCGGCGCGGCCGACACAACGGGCGAAGACGAATCGTCGCAATCCACGTAATCCATGCAATCCATGCAAGACACTGACTGAGGGATCCAGAGATGACGCACGAATTCGAGATCAGCGAGCAGATCGAGGTAGACGGCACCCCCGAGCAGATCTGGGACGCCATCGCCACCGGCCCCGGCATCGATTCCTGGCTGATGGGTCGCAACCAGATCGACGCGCGCGTGGGTGGGCGCGGCAGCATGGAGGTGGACGGGTTCGCCAGTGAATCCACGGTCACCGTCTGCGATCCGCTCAAGCATTTCGCCTTCCGCACCGACCCCGCGCCCGACGGTTCCTTCCACGCCTTCGAGTTCCTGATCGAGGCGCGGGCCGGCGCCGGCACTGTGCTGCGGTTCGTGCACAGCGGCTTCCTCGGTGAGGACTGGGAAGCCGAGTACGACGGGCTGCGCAAGGGGGACCCGATGTACCTCCACAAGCTCGCGCAGTACGTCAAGTACTTCTCCGGCCGGTACTCCGCGCCGATCGGCGGCTACGTCGGCGGGACGCCCGACCGGCAGCGGACGTGGGAGTTGCTGCACGGCGCCTTGGGTACCTCTGCCTCGGACGCGGTGGGCGACGAAGTGCGGCTGACGCCGGCCGGGCTGGCACCGATCGACGGCGTCGTGGACTACGTCAGTGCGGACTTCTTCGGGCTGCGCACCGCCGACGCGCTGTATCGGTTCATCTACGGCTACAACGGAGCGGTCGTGCTCGGACATCACCTCTACGGTGCGCCCGGCCAGTCCGCGCCGGACGTGAAGGAAGCTCAGGAGGCTTGGCAGAACTGGCTCGCCGCAGTGTTCGGCTGAGGGCTCGCCCTAACCGGCGGCATAGCGACTTCGCCGTGGCCCGGCTCGCGAAAGCGAGCCGGGCCACCGGGCTATTGCGGCAGGGTACGGTGCGTAATAGCCGGGTTTGCGGGCAACGAGGAAACCGGCCGCCCCGCATGGCCGAGCCGAGAAGAGACTGAGATTCTGGCAATAAGTACGGAAAGCTCAGGCCGATCGGTCCACGCCAGGTCGGCGGCCTTGTTAGCCTGGCGTGCGTGCCCAAGCTCGATGCCCCGAACGGCCGCGTAGTCCTGCCAGGTCCAGGCATCGGCGACGAGGTGAACACGATCGACGCGAACAGCCCGTCCCCGCGGGACGCGGCGCCGCAGCCGCCGGTCTTCGAGGGCACCGCCGCGCAGGGCGCGAACCCCCAGGACCGGGGCTCGAACGGCGTCGCGCGCGGTGAGGGCGCGCCGGCGAAGCACCGGCCGCATCCGCGTCATCCGCATCAGCTTCAGCACACCGACGAGATCACCGGGATCGAGCCCAGGTCCACCGGCTCCGGCGTGAAGGCCACCGGCTCCGGCGTGAAGGCCACCGCCCCGGGCGCGAAGTCCGCGGCGAAGGCCGCTCCCGAAGCCGACGCGGAACTCCACGGCGACACCGAGACCGAGCCGGCCCCGGTGATCATCGCCGAGTCGATCATCGCGGCCGAGTCGGCGAAGAGCGCGGGCTCCGCGGTTCTCGCGCCCGGCGCGGCCGAGCTGCTCGAAATCCAAGTCGGCGGCCGCCCGCACGGCCTGCGCGGCTCGTTCCGCATCGCGCGCGCCCTGGTGACCCAGACCTACCGGCGCGGCGTCGAGATCGAATTGATGCACCGGGCCTTCGGATTCGCGGCCCTGGGCTTCGTGACCCTGGTACCGCTGCTGATCGTCGTGGCCGCCGCGGCCCCGCTCAACGGCCGCAGCTTCCCGGCCTGGGCGATCGCCGGGCTCGGCCTTTCCGGCCGGGCGGCCAGCGCGGTCAACGACCTGTTCGGTCCGGCCGCGCGGGTGCTGTCCACCACCACCGCGCTCAGCGCCGCCGTACTGGCGGTCTTCGGCCTCTCCTTCGTCTCCGTGGTGCAGACCGGGATGGCGCGGGTCTGGGAACTGCCGGCCGCGCGGCTGCTGTCCGTGTGGCGGCAGGCGATCTGGCTGGCCGTGCTGATCGGGCTGCTGATCGTGGGCGCGGACCTGCTCGCGTTGCTGCACGGCGGCTGGTTCGTCACGACCCTGCGATGGGGCGCCACGGCCGGCGGCGCGCTCGCCTTCTTCTGGTGGACCCAGCACTTCCTGCTGGAGAGCCGGGTGCCGTGGCGGGCCCTGCTGCCGGGCGCGGTGCTCACCGTGGCCGGACTGGTCGGGCTGCGCATCTTCTCCACGGTGATCTTCAGCCCGCTGATCGTGTCGAGCGCTATCACCTACGGAGCGATCGGCGCGGTCCTCATCGTGGTCTCCTGGCTGATCGGCATCGGATACGTCATATTCGGCGCCGCCCTGCTCGGCCGGGTCATCTATGAGGCGTTCGGGGGCGAACACACGTGACCGGCCCGGGTCTGCCGCCGCCGGAGCGGTTCGACAGGTTGGTCGGCGAGCTGATCGACCGGCCCGGGGTCAGCTACGGCAAGGACGAGCCGGGCACCGCCAACCGCTTCGGCTCGAACGCGCTGAAGATCGGCGGCAAGATCTTCGCGATGCTGGTGCGCGACAGCCTGGTGCTGAAACTGCCGCGGCGCCGGGTGGACGAACTGGTCGACGCGGGCGAAGGCGTCCGTTTCGACCCGCGCGGCGGCCGCCCGATGACCGAGTGGCTGGTGCTCGATCCGGCCTCGAAGCTGGGTTGGCTGCCGCTGGCCGCGGAGGCGATGCAGTTCGTAGCGCCGAAGACCACATCGAAAGCAGCACAGAAGGCCGCATCGGATGCGGCTTCCAAGAACGGTACGGCGCCCTAGGCGCTGTTGGGGAATGTCTCAAGGGGCGAATCCGGTGATCGACTTCGCCTGGACGCACGGCCGAAACGCCCACAGACAACCGGTATGAGGACGCTGCGGCCGCACGCCCAGGCTCGTCGCGCAGTGAACCATCTGCGCCTGGCGGCGCGTAGCGATTCGCCATCACGATCCCCGACAAAGCGGCGGCCGGATCGTTGCCTTGATACATTCCCCAACACCGCCTAGCTCGCACCTGACTATCCGAACGATCACTCAGTTCGCGGCGGCAGACGGAGGCCGGAGTGTTCGCTGTCAGCGAACAGGCAGCTCAAGGACCCTCGGGAGCGAGCCGGAAGGTGAATTCGACGCTGCGCCACGCGCCCTCGACGCGGCGTCCGTCCGGCGTCGGGCCGTTGCGCTCGGCGAAGTCCACGATCAACGCCTCCTTGACGCCGAACACCGTATCCGAGTCCAGATATTCACCGCCGGCGACGAACAGCTGGGTCACCAGCCGGCGGTGACCCGGCGCGCTGATCATGAAATGCAGGTGCGGCGCGCGGAACGGATGCCGGCCGACGGCGGCGAGCATCGCGCCGACCGGACCGTCATCAGGGATCGGATACGGTGAGGGCAGGATCGACCAGAAGCGCAGCCGGCCGGCTTCGTCGGTCCGGAAGCGGGCGCGCAGCACCGGGCCGTCGAGGTCCGGGAGCTGCACGTCGTAGAAGCCGTCCTCGTTGGACTGCCACACGTCGACGACCGCGCCGCCGAGCGGGCGTTCCCGGGCGTCGGCGACGTGCACGTCCACCCACAGCGGAGTTCCGGGCAAGCGGCCCGCGATGTCAGCACCCTGTTCCGTCTCGGGCGGGCCTTCGACGTAGAAGGGGCCGAGGACCGCGGACGGCGTCGTCCCGGGCGTGCGCGAGTTGGCGAGCATGTCGACGACGCTGGACACGCCGAGCGTGTCGGAGAGCAGCACGAACTCCTGGCGCGTGTCCGAGCAGATCTGCCCGGTGCGCGTCAGGAAGTCGATGGCTTGCTGCCATTCCTCCTGCCTCAGGTCGTTCTCGACGGCGAACGTGTGCAGGTGCCGGACCAGGCTGGTGATCAGTTCTCTGGTTCGCGGGTCGGCCGCGTGATCGAAGCTGCCGACGACTTGTTCGGTCAGCCGAGCCGTGTCGGGGATCGAGAATGACGAGGGCGCGGGGCGCCGTCCATGCCACGCATCCCGCAGCAGAGATTCGATCCCGTCGACGGTCAGTTCGCGCGGATTCGGATAGGACTGCGCCGCGGCCAGTTGCGCCACGCGCGGGAGGTCCGCTTCCGCGAGGCCGAGTGCGCGCAGCGATGTCGGGCCGCCGACCGAGGCGATCAGGTCGAACAGCCCACTCGGCGCGTCCGCGACGCCAAGGGCCTCGGCGACCCGGCGCATTGCCTGCGGCGCGGCCGGTGCGTTGTACGCCATCGCGTGCGGAAGGATCACCGTGTGTGTCTCGGCGTGTGGAAGAGCGAAGGAACCGCCGAGGACGTGGCACAGCTTGTGATGCAGGCCCATGCCGGCCGCGCCGAGGCAGGTCCCGGCGAGCCACGCGGCACGCAGGAGGTCGGCGCGCGGGTCGGCTGTGCCGGGAGCGCCGCCGGGCGCTGAGCCGTCCTCGCTCCGGACCAGCAGCGGGAGCGCGCGGGCTGTTCGCGCGATCGCGTCGAGCGCGAAGCCGTCGATGATCGGGTTGGCCTGCGGTGAATACAGGGCCTCGACCGCGTGTGCGAGCGCGTTGACGGCGCTGGTGACGGTCGTCCGGAGGGGAAGGCTGCGAGAGAGCTCAACGTCGTAGATCACTGTCTCCGGCAGGACGGCGGCGGAAGAGGTCGTCACCTTTTGTCCGTCGCTCGTCTCGCCGAGAACCGGCGTGACCTCGGATCCGGCGTATGTCGTCGGCAGGATGATCTGCGGCAGGCCGGTGCGCAGCGCGAGCGCCTTGGAAAGCCCGGTGGTCGAACCGCCGCCGATGGCCACCAGGCAGTCGGCTTGCGCCTCACGCAGTACCGCGAGCGCCTTTTCGGTTACGTCGACCGGCGTGTGCATCGCCGCGCCGTCGAAGCGCGCGGCCAACAGGGGTCCGAGGGTTACGCACACCCGTTCGGCCGCGGCGGAGACGGAGTTGCCCGCGAGGAGCAGCACGCGCGTACCGCCGAGCCGCCGCACCTCGTCGCCGACGCGGGACGCGCTACCGCTGCCGAAGAGTACGCGCGCCGGATGCGCAACGTATTCGAAGCCCTCAGTCGCCATGGCTCCCGCTTTCGATCCTGCGCAATGTGCCGTCTGACCGTGCACGGGCCATGATTGCGCGGTGCCCGCTCGGGTACCAGGCCTTGTTTCTATCGCACGTCGCGGCCAGGCGTCGCGGCCGAACTCGGGAGGTCGAGCGGGATGGACGCTGTCCGGCCGACCGGCGAAGACGCGCCGCCCGCGCGTCGCGAGGAGTGCGTGCTGCGAGGCATCGGGCGTCCTGAGACCGATCTGCAACGCTGGGACCGCAACTTCACGGAACTGCTCCAGGAACTGCGGGTCGCGCAGACCGGCGTCCAGATCCTGTTCGGCTTCCTGCTCACCGTGCCGTTCAGCAACCGGTTCAGTCACGCGACGGCGCTCCAGATCGCGGTCTACACGATCACCGTGCTGTCCGCCGCAGTAGCCGCCGCGTTGCTCATCGCGCCGGTCAGCCACCATCGCCGGGTGTTCCGCCGGGGCTACAAGCCTGAGCTTGTGCAGTGGGCCGACCTCATCGCTCAGGCCGGTCTGCTCGCGCTGCTGGTAGCCATGAGCGGCGCGGTGTTCTTGGTGCTGGATGTGCTGAAGGGGATCGCCCTGGCGGTGCCGCTCACGGTCGCGGTCGTCATCGTGTATTGCGTGCTGTGGTACTTGATGCCGAACCTGGTCTATTCCGATAAGGCGCGTTCCAGCGAGGACAGTGATTAGCCGGTCACTCTTCGAGAACCAACGGGCCGCCGCAGATCTGCGGCGCTAACCGTCCTCGGTTAATGCTGCCGACAGGCGAGGCGGCCGGCCCGGATAACCGGGCCGG
>DASUAR010000070.1:0-26876 GCA_035763685.1 Actinocrinis sp.
TTGGTGATGACGGTGGGCTCGCCACCTTCGAGGACGGAGACGACCGAGTTGGTCGTTCCAAGGTCGATGCCGACCGGACGTGCCATCGTGGCTTCCTTAGGGTTAGCTCGTCGCTGCTTCTGCCTGGGCCGGGCCCGGCAGGCGCGCGATCATCGCGACGGCCCGCTTGAGTCCAGCCGACTCAACGATAAGGGTTGAGGCTACTGGACTCAACTTCGTCGCGCTATTGCCGTATTCCGCCTTTGAAGGTGCTGCTCACGAGCGGCACTCCGGGTCGGTAGGCAAGGTGCAGATACGACGGCGCGTCGAGAACCGCGAAGTCGGCGCGGGCGCCGACGGCGAGATGCCCGATGTCGGTCCGGCCGAGCGCGCGGGCGCCGCCGAGCGTGGACGCGAGCACGGCCTCGGCCGGTGACATGCGCATCTCACGGACGGCGAGCGCGATGCAGAACGGCATCGAGGACGTGTAGCAGGAGCCTGGATTGCAGTCGGTCGCGATGGCCACGGTCGCACCCGAGTCGATCAGGCGTCGTGCGTCCGGGTAAGGCGACCGGGTCGAGAACTCGACCCCTGGCAGCAGGGTCGCGACCGTGGACGATCCGGCGAGCGCGTCGATGTCCGCGTCGGTGAGGTAGGTGCAGTGATCGGCGGACGCGGCGCCGTACTCGACCGCAAGCTGAACGCCAGCTCCGTGCCCGAGTTGGTTTGCGTGCAGCCGGACAGCGAGTCCGTGCCCCTTCGCCGCGTCGAGGATCAGGCGCGTCTCTGTCTCGTCGAATGCGCCGCGTTCGCAGAAGACGTCCACATAAGCGGCATAGGGCGCACACGCTTCGAGCATCGGGCCGCGTACTAGGTTCACGTACTCGTCGCGCCGCTCGGCGAACTCCGCCGGCACGACGTGCGCGCCGAGGAAGGTTGCCGCATCGCACTCCTCGCGCGCGATGCGGATGGCGCGCGCTTCATCCGCGACGGTGAGTCCGTACCCTGTCTTGCACTCGACGGTCGTAGTTCCCTGCCGTGCCATCTCCTCCACAAGCCTGCGCACATTGCCGCGAAGCAACTCTTCATCGGCGGCGCGCGTGGCGGCGACCGTCGTGCGGATTCCTCCCGCGGTGTACGGCGTTCCGGTCATCCGTGCCTCGAACTCGGTCGCGCGGTCGCCTGCGAAGACCAAGTGCGCGTGGCTGTCGACGAACCCCGGGATCACCGCCCGCCCACCGAGGTCGACCCGCGCGTCTGCGGCCGGAGCCTGTTGCGCCGATCCGACCCACGCGATCCGTCCGTCCTCCACGATGAACGCCGCGTTACGCATCAGCGACAGCGAGCCGTCTTGCGCCCCCGCCTTCAGAGAACTGTTTTCCACAGGCTGTGGATGGCCTGTGGCTAACTCGACGATTCCCGTGACAAGGGTCGAATCAGACACGAGCGTTTCTCCGGTACAGAGCACTGATAGCGGTGCCTAACCGGCGCGCAGGCTCATCCACGAGCCTGTGGATACCGTCCCGTACGATCACCCGGCCGCCGACCACGACATGCCGGACATCCGCCGCGGTCGCCGCGTAGATCACCGATTCGGCGGCCACGTCGAGCGCCGTCCCGGTCATCCGGATCGAGTCGAGCCCGACGGTGGTGAAGTCGGCGAGCTCGCCTGAATGCAGCCGTCCCGCCGAGCTCCAGCCGAGCGATTCCTGGCCGGCCGCGGTCGCCGCGTCGATCAGATCGGTGCTCGGCCAGTGCCCGCGCCGCTCGGTGCGCAGCCGCTCGTCGAGCTCCATCGCCCGCGCCTCTTCGAAGAGGTCGATAACGGCCTGGCTGTCCGAGCCGAGCGCGATCGGCGAGCCGGCCTCGAACAGGGTGCGCGCCGTGCCGACGCCGTCGGCAAGGTCCCGTTCCGTCGTCGGACACATACAGATGCAGGTCTCTGAGTCGCCGAGCACCTCTATGTCAGCCTGCGATAGATGCGTCGCGTGCACGGCAGTCGTCTTCGGGCCGAGCGCGCCGGAGGACTCGAGTAACTGCGCAGGGGTCAGCCGGTAGCGCGCAAGGCATGCGTCGTTCTCGGCGCGCTGCTCGGACAGGTGCACGTGTAGCGGCGCGTCATGCTTAGCGGCCGCCGCCGCCACGGTACCGAGCTGTTCCTTGGGTACCGCGCGCACCGAGTGGATCGCCGCGCCGATGATGACGTCTGATTCGTTTGCGTATGCGGCGCGCAAGCTCTCTACGCGCGCAGCCCACTTGTCGGCGTCGCCATCCGAGAATCGCTGCTGCGTGCTGTTGAGCGCCGTCCTGTTCAGGGTCGCGTGTAGGCCGCCGGTGAGGTAACAGGTGTCCAGCAGCGTGATCCGGATACCGGCCGTGCGTGCGGCCCGGATCAGGGCGTGCCCCATGGCATTCGGGTCAGAGTACTGAGCGCCGCCCCTGTCGTGGTGCGCGTAGTGGAACTCGCCGACAGAGGTGATCCCGGCCAGCGCCATCTCCGCGAACACGCCCACCGCGAGCTCGAAGTACGTGTCCGGATTCAGCCCGGCAACCGCCTCGTACATCTGCTCGCGCCAGGTCCAGAACGTGCCCTCGCCTATCTGCGTACGGCCGCGCAACGCTCGGTGGAACGCATGGGAGTGTGCGTTCGCGAGACCCGGAAGAGTCAATCCCGGAAGGTGTACCGCGTCGGCGGGTGCCTTAGCGCCAGGCGTCACAGCCGTGATGCGGTCGCCTTCTGTCTCGATGAGCACGTCGGTTTCCACCATGCCGGCCACGTACGCGGCCTCGGCGTACCAACGCTGCTTATCAGCGCCCTGGGTGTTCCTGTTCCGCGTTCCCGCCGTGGTCATCCCGCAGTCACCGCCTCAAGCCCCTGATCCCCGATTGTTCCCAGGTTGCGCTCCGGCGAGCTGCGTGACCACCTCGGCCAGCGCGGCGACGCCGGTGAGACAGTCCACGGTCTCCGCGTGCTCGGCAGGGGCGTGGGACAGCCCGCTGGGGTTGCGCACGAAGAGCATCGCGGTCGGCAGCTCGGCGGCCAGGATTCCCGCGTCATGCCCGGCGCCCGTGGGCAGCTGCGGAACCGGGCCGAAGACGTCCGTCAGCGCCTTGCGGATCTTGTCGCGCAATCCGTGGTCGAACTCGACGATAGCCGTGCGTGACTCGTTGACAACCTCCACCGCGGTTCCGTCGCGCGCGCCGCGTTCCCGTGCGGCGTCCGCGATCTGCTCGACGACTGCGTCCAGTGCCGCCTCATCTGGGGCGCGGCTGTCTAACCAGGCGCTGACCCGCGACGGGATCGCGTTGGTGCCGTTCGGTTCGACACTTACTTTGCCGAAAGTTGCCAGCGTGCCGCCGAGCCTGGCCTTCTTGCGCGCGGAAAGCACGGTGTGCGCGTAGGTGAGCATGGGGTCGCGGCGGTCGTCGAGAGCGGTGGTTCCGGCGTGGTTGGCCTCACCGGCGAAGTCGAAGCGCCACCGGCCGTGCGGCCAGATCGACGAGCCGACGCCGACCGGCGCGCCCTGGTCGATCAGCCCTCGACCTTGCTCGATGTGCAGTTCGACGAACTCTGAAATGCCGGCCAGCCGCTCGTCGTCGCGGCCGAGCGCGTCAGGGTCCTGGTCGACCGATTCCATCGCGTCGGCGAGCCGCACGCCGTCGCCGTCCCGCAACGCGCGCGCCTTTGCGGGGTCGAGCTCGCCGGTCAGCAGCCGGGAACCGGCGCAGGCGATCCCGAAGCGTGCCCCCTCCTCATCGGCGAAGTTCGCGATCGCGATCGGCCGCTTCGGCTGCCAGCCGCGCGCCCGCAGCAGATCGACGGCCGCCAGCGCGCTGATGACGCCGAGCGGACCGTCGAACGCGCCGCCGTCCGGCACCGAGTCCAGATGCGAGCCGATCGCCAGCGCATTGCGCCGCGGCTCGTCGCCGGCGCCATCGTCCGGCAGCCACCACGCCCACTGATTTCCGTTGCGATCGGTCTCGACCGCCAACCCCCGGTCAGCGGCCTGAGACGAGAACCAGTCTCGGCAGGCCAGGTCCGCGCTCGTCCAGGCGAAGCGCCGGTAGCCGCCGGTATCGCGGTCGCGGCCGAGGCCGGCCAGTGAGGACCAGAGCTCTGCGAAGCCGGTCGTGTCCGCGACCTCGTTCACGCGCCGTCCCCGGAGGCGTCCTTGCTGTCGTCGCCGGTGCCTTCTCGCATCGGAATGCGAACCGAACGCTCCTCGGCGACCTCGACCGCGCGGTCGTACCCGGCGTCCACGTGCCGGATCACGCCCATGCCCGGGTCGTTCGTCAGCACCCGCTCCAGCTTCGCGGCGGCCAACGGAGTGCCGTCGGCGACGCAGACCTGTCCGGCGTGGATCGAGCGGCCCATGCCGACACCGCCGCCGTGGTGGATCGACACCCAGGAGGCGCCCGAGGCCACGTTCACCATCGCGTTGAGCAGCGGCCAGTCCGCGATCGCGTCCGAACCGTCCAGCATCGCCTCGGTCTCCCGGTACGGCGACGCGACCGAGCCGCAGTCGAGGTGGTCGCGGCCGATCACGATCGGCGCCTGGATCGCGCCGGAGGCGACCAGTTCGTTGAAGCGCAGTCCCGCCTGGTGCCGCTCGCCGTAGCCGAGCCAGCAGATTCGCGCCGGCAAGCCCTGGTAGTGCACCCGCTCCGCGGCCATCCGGATCCAGCGCGCCAGCGAATCGTTCTGCGGAAACAACTCCAGCACCGCGCGGTCGGTCACCGCGATGTCGGCCGGGTCGCCGGAGAGCGCCGCCCAGCGGAACGGACCCTTGCCCTCGCAGAACAGCGGCCTGATGTACTTCGGCACGAAGCCGGCGAAGTCGAAGGCGCGCTGGTACCCGGCCAGCTTCGCCTCGCCGCGGATCGAGTTGCCGTAGTCGAACACCTCGGCCCCGGCGTCCTGGAAGCCGACCATCGCCTCGACGTGCTTGGCCATCGACTCGCGCGCCCGCCGCACGAAGTCCTCTGGCTTGTCCGCCGCGAAAGACCTCATATCGTCGAAATCAATACCGAGTGGCAGGTACGCAAGCGGGTCATGCGCCGAGGTCTGATCCGTGACGATATCGATCGGTGCGTTACGCGCCAGCAGTTCCGGTACCAACTCCGCCGCGTTGCCCAACACACCAATGGACAGTGGCCGGCGCGCGTCACGGGCCTCGACCGCCAACTCAAGCGCGTGGTCGAGCGAGTCCGCCTTAACGTCGAGGTACCGATGCTCAATTCGGCGGGTGATCGCACGAGGGTCGCAATCGATGCAGATCACGACGCCGTCGTTCATGGTCACGGCGAGCGGCTGCGCGCCGCCCATCCCGCCGAGCCCGGCCGTGAGCGTGATGGTTCCCGCGAGTGAACCGCCGAACCGGCTCTGCGCTACCGCAGAGAAGGTCTCGTACGTGCCCTGGAGAATGCCCTGCGTGCCGATGTAGATCCACGAACCCGCGGTCATCTGGCCGTACATCATCAAGCCGAGCGCGTCGAGGCGGCGGAACTCATCCCAGTTCGCCCAGTCGCCGACCAGGTTGGAGTTGGCGAGCAGGACGCGCGGCGCCCACTCGTGCGTGCGCATGACGCCGACCGGCTTTCCGGACTGCACCAACATCGTCTCGTCGTCGCGCAGCGTGGTCAGGGTGCGCAGCAACGCGTCGAAGGAAGCCCAGTTGCGCGCCGCCTTGCCGGTGCCGCCGTAGACGACCAGCTCTTCTGGGTGCTCGGCCACCTCGGGGTCGAGGTTGTTCTGGAGCATCCGGTAGGCGGCCTCCTGCGGCCAGCCGAGCGTGTTCAGGCTGGTGCCGTGCGGGGCGCGCACCGTACGCGGACCGGTCATGCGCGAGCTCCCTCTCTTGCGGTGAAGTGGATCAGGTCGGGGTAGCGGGGCCGGCCGGGCGTCGCCGAAGCGTCACGCAGTACTCGTGCCCGCCGCTGCCGCCGGTGAACCCCGAGGTATGTTATGCAATCATTCATAGCTGCGGTCAACCGCATGACTTCATTCACCGCGGTTGACCGTCCCAGTCCGCCACAGCGTTCAGATGCACACCCACAGTCACACTCAGAGCCACAGTCGCAGGAGCAGCCCATGACCACGACGGTTCAGCTCGGCCCTGGCGCTATCGGCCACACCGACCTGTCCTTCGCCGAGATCGAGGCGGTAGCCCGGCACGGCGCGCGGGTCGAGTTGTCGCCCGCCGCCCTGGCCGCCCTCGGCCAAGGCCGCGCCACCGTGGACAAGCTCGCCGCCGCGCCCACACCCGCCTACGGAATCTCGACCGGGTTCGGCGCGTTGGCCACCCGCCACATCGACCCGGAGTCACGTGCCGCGCTCCAGCGCTCGCTGATCCGCTCGCACGCCGCCGGCATGGGCGCTCTCGTCGAGCCTGAGGTCGTGCGTGCGCTGATGCTGCTACGCCTCAAGACGCTCGTCACCGGACACACCGGCGTGCGTCCCGTCGTCGCCGAGACCATGGCCGCGCTGCTGAACGACGGTGTCACGCCCGCGGTACGTGAATACGGCTCGCTCGGCTGTTCCGGCGACCTCGCTCCCCTCGCGCATGTCGCGTTGGTGCTGATGGGTGAGGGGGAAGTCATCGGCGAGGACGGTAAGGCGACGGACGCCGCGCCAGTACTCGCGGAACGCGACATCGCGCAGCTCGTGCTGGAGCCGAAGGAAGGCCTGGCGCTGATCAACGGCACCGACGGGATGCTCGGCATGCTCGTCCTCGCCCTGCACGACTTCGGCCGGCTGCTCAAGCTCGCCGACATCACCGCCGCCATGAGCGTCGAGGCGCAACTCGGCACCGATCGCGTCTTCCTCCCCGAACTGCACGCGATCCGTCCGCATCCCGGTCAAGCAGCGTCGGCCGCGAATCTGCTGATGCTGCTTAAGGATTCAGGCGTCGTCGCATCGCACCGCGGCCCCGACTGTAACCGCGTGCAGGACGCGTATTCGCTGCGCTGCGCTCCTCAGGTAGCGGGCGCTGCCCGTGACACGCTCGCGCACGCGACCCTCGTTGCCGAACGCGAACTTGCTTCGATCATCGACAACCCGGTCGTCCTCCTCGGTGAGGACAGGGTCGAGTCCAACGGGAACTTCCACGGTGCTCCGGTGGCGTTCGTGCTGGACTTCCTCGCCATCGCCGCGGCTGAAGTCGGCTCGATCGCCGAGCGGCGCACGGACCGGATGCTCGACGTCGCGCGCTCGCACGGCTTGCCGCCGTTCCTTGCCGACGACCCGGGCGTGGACTCCGGTCTGATGATCGCTCAGTACACCCAGGCCGCCCTGGTCTCCGAGAACAAGCGCCTCGCCAACCCGGCCAGCGTCGACTCGATCCCGTCCTCGGCGATGCAGGAGGACCACGTATCGATGGGCTGGTCCGCGGCCCGCAAGCTGCGTACCGCGCTGGACAACCTCACCCGCATCCTCACGATCGAGCTGGTTACCGCGGCCCGCGCGCTAGACCTGCGCGCGCCGCTCAAGCCGGCGCCGGCTACCGCAGCCGCGATCGCCATGCTCAGGCAGCGCGGTGTCAGCGGTCCAGGGCCGGACCGTTACCTCTCCATCGAGCTAAGGGCAGCCGAGGATGCGGTACGCGACGGCGCCGTGCTCGCAGCGGTCGAAGAAGCTGTCGGTGCTCTGCGATAGAACCTAGGCATAAAGCCCAGGGACAAAACCCAGAGCCTGCGCAGCGATGGCTGGCTTATCCTGGTCGGCCGATCCCTGGTTCAGCGCAAGACTCGCGCGGGGACCAGGAACAGCATCCAATAGCCAGGGCGGTCGCGAACGGAGGTGACGGACGTGGCAGCGGTGATGCCCGATCAGGCCGGTTCTCTCGATGCGGCGGTGGGCGCCGCTGGCAGCTCGACCGAGCAGGTGCTCGGGCTGCTCGACGGCCGTCGCCTCTCCCCTGCCCAGCGCCGGATCGGCCAGTTCCTGATCGACCATCTGGCCGAGGTCGTGTTCATGTCGAGCGTCGATCTGGCCGAACGGGTCGGCGTGAGTCAGCCCTCGGTCACCCGCTTCGCCACCGCGCTCGGCTTCTCCGGCTATCCAGCGCTGCGTGACGCGCTCAAGGGCATCGTGCTCGGATCGGTCGGCGAATCTCCGGAAGAGGTACGGCGTAACGAGTTCCAGGCCGCGATCGCAGCCGAACAGGCCAACCTGGAAGCCCTGCAACGCCTCGCCACGACGCCCGACCGCTTGATTGAGACAGGCCGGCTACTCGCCGCCTCGAACCCGCTCGTGGTCCTCGGTCTGCGCCTCTCCCTCTCGGTGGCGCACTACTTCGCCTACAGCGCGCAACGGATCCACCCGGATGTGCGGCTGATCTCCTCGGCGGGCACGACCGCGGACGATGCGCTGCTCCAGGCCCGCCAGGCGGGCGCGACGTGGATGGTCGCCTTCCTGCTGCCGCGCTACGCGCAGGAAGCGCTGACCGCGATCGACCACGCGCGCGAACTCGGACTCAAGGTCGTGCTGGTCACGGACAACCCTCTGGTGCCCTTCGCCGGTTCGGCCGACGTGCTGCTGCCGGCCGGTGTGGGCTCCCGCCTGGTCTTCGACTCGCACGCCGCGCCGATGGTGCTCGCATCACTGCTGGTCCAGGCGATAGCCGACGCGGCTCCCGAGCGCACCCAGTCCCGCCTCGAAGCGCATGAATCGCTCAGCGAGGCACGCGGTTTCTATCGCTAGGGCCGATTTGGAAAGTCTCGCCTGGGCGCCCCTTTCCAGACCGGCTGTAGGTGACCAACGGCACGTGCGGCCGGGTTCGCGGCGTAAGTTACTGGCGAGTAGAGTCGTAGTCGATCTCCGAGCGACGCCTCGCGCGCTCAGGACTGCGCCCAAGTACCACCCGGCACCGGAACAGAGGCTCGGCTCAACCATGCACATCGCCGCGATCATCATTTCCCTGGGCATAGCCATGGTCGGCTTCGCGCTGTTCGCGCGGGTGATCTCCCGGATGTACCGGCTGATCACGGCTGGGCAGCCGGCCCCCGGCCGCACCGGCGATCCGGCCGCCCGCACGAAGAACCTGGTGCGCGAGTTCCTGGGCCACACCAGGCTGGCCCGGCGCGGCAAGCGGTGGATCGGCGCGGCGCACTGGGCCGTCATGGTCTCGTTCGGGCTGCTGTTCTTCACGCTGGTGACCGCGTTCGGCCAGCTCTTCGACGCCCGCTTTCAGCTCCCTCTGGTGGGCCGCTGGTGGCCGTACGAGTTCGTCACCGAGCTGTTCAGCTTCCTCGGGCTGGTCGGCATCGTCGCGCTGATGATCGTCCGGCTGGCCATCCGGCCGAGCCGCAAGGCCGACGAGCGCGGGTCACGGTTCTACGGCTCGGTGATGTGGCAGGCGTACTACGTCGAATACACGATCCTCGGCGTGCTGCTGTGCATCTTCGCGCTGCGCGGCGTGGAAAACGTGTTGGAGGATGGCGGCCGGTTCTCGATCCACTTCTTCTTCTCCTACCCGGTCTCCCGGCTGTTCGCCGGGATGTCGGCCGGCCCGCTGGAGAACCTGGTCTACCTGTTCGCCATGCTCAAGATCGTGATCTCCTTCGCCTGGATGATCACCATCGCGCTCAACGCGAACATGGGCGTGGCCTGGCACCGCTTCCTGGCCTTCCCCAACATCTGGTTCAAGAAGAAGGCGGCCGGCGGCACCGCGCTCGGGGCGCTGAACCCGATGCTGTCCAACGGGGTGCCGATCGACTTCGAGGACCCGAAGGATGACGACGTTTTCGGCGTCGGCAAGGTCGAGGACTTCACCTGGAAGGGCCTGCTGGACTTCTCCACCTGTACCGAGTGCGGCCGCTGCCAGGATCAGTGCCCCGCGTGGAACACCGGCAAGCCCCTCTCGCCAAAGCTGGTCATGCTCTCGCTGCGCGATAACGCACATGCCAAGGCGCCTTATCTGCTGGCCGGTGGCGGTAAGGACGCAGAGGGCAACGAGAAGGCCAGCGCCGATCAGCTCGCTGCGGTACCTGCCTCCGCTCTCGCAGAGGCCGAGCGGCCTTTCGTCGGATCGCCCGAGGACAACGCAGTCATCGCTGCCGAAGCCTTGTGGTCCTGCACGACCTGCGGCGCGTGCGTCGAACAGTGCCCTGTCGACATCGAGCACGTGGACCACATCGTCGACATGCGCCGCTACCAGGTGATGATCGAGTCCGCGTTCCCGTCCGAAGCGGGCACGATGCTCAAGAACCTGGAGAACAAGGGCAACCCGTGGGGCATGCCCGCGAAGAAGCGGCTCGACTGGATCTCCGAGGTCGACTTCGAGGTCCCGATCCTCGGTGAGACGATCGAGGACCTGGCCGAGACCGAGTACCTGTACTGGGTCGGCTGCGCGGGCGCCTTGGAGGACCGCGCCAAGAAGACCACCAAGGCGTTCGCCGAACTGCTGCACATCGCCGGGGTGAAGTTCGCCGTCCTCGGCAGCGGCGAGAGCTGCACCGGCGATCCGGCCCGGCGCCTCGGCAACGAGTTCCTGTTCCAGATGCTCGCGCAGCAGAACGTCGAGGTGCTGAACGAGGCCTTCGGCGACGCCCCGGTGAAGAAGATCGTGGCCACCTGCCCGCACTGCTTCAACTCGCTGGCCAACGAGTACCCGCAACTCGGCGGCCAGTTCGAGGTCATCCACCACACTCAGCTGCTCGACCACCTGGTCAGCGAGGGCCGACTGACTCCGGTCACCCCCGTCGACCAGAACATCACCTACCACGATCCCTGCTACCTCGGCCGGCACAACAAGGTCTACACCCCGCCGCGCGAGATCATCGCCAAGGTGCCCGGCCTGCGCAACACCGAGATGCACCGCTGCAAGGAGCGCGGCTTCTGCTGCGGCGCGGGGGGCGCGCGGATGTGGATGGAGGAGCGGATCGGCAAGCGGATCAACACCGAGCGGGTGGACGAGGCGCTTTCCACCAACCCGGACGTGATCTCCACGGCCTGCCCGTACTGCCTGGTGATGCTCGGCGACTCGATCACCGCGCGCAAACAGTCCGGCGAGGTGCCCGAGTCGATGGAAGTGGTCGACGTCTCGCAACTGCTGCTGCGCTCGGTCAAGCAGCCGGCCGCGGACGACGCCGGTGCCGGTGCCGGTACCGTCGCTTTCGCCTCGGTCGGCGCCGCCTCCGGTAGCGAGTCCGCCTAATCCAGGACTCTCACACACGCATCCCAGTCGCCTACGCGACTGCACTTCGCTGCGGTACCGCTGTGATAAGGCGTCAGATTCGCTAGGCTCCGCAGTTGCCTTGTGAGTTCCTGTGTGTGGAGGTCCGGTCATGTCGGTTGAGTCGCAAGCGCCCGAGTCCGTGGCGCCTGAGGCGGCCACCGAGCGTGGCGGCGTACGGCTGTGGTTCGCAGCGCTCTTCCGCGCCCTGTTCATCATCGTGCTGACGCTCGCGGTCCTTGCCGCACTCGGCTACGCCGCCGACGTCGCGCTGCATCGGGTCACCCGCACCAGCAGCTCAAACGCGATGTACGCGCACATATACGAGGTCGATGTCGTAGTCGACGGTGACGGGTCCGTGGCGGTGACGGGATCGCCGAGCACTCAACGCGAGGTGGCATTGGACGAAACCGACAGGTCAACCATCTTCGACCATCCACAGCGTGCAGTGAGTGTGATCGCAGGAACGTTGTTCGTGTCTATACGTTGTCCCGACTCACTGTGCACAGCGAACCTTTCGTTAAGCACGCCTCCTGACACGCGGGTCAACATACGAGTCGGTAACGCGTTGCGACTCGGTAAAGCCACCGTCGAAGTCAGCAACCTGACCGGACCGGTCGATCTGTCGGCCTGGCCGGCGAACGTCACGATCAAGAACTCCAGTTCGCTCGTCACCGGGATGGTCGCCGGGTCGCTTACCTGCGGTGTCCCAGCCGTATGTATCGTCCAGGTCCCGCGTTAGGCATCGTCCGCCGCCCGGTCACGCAGACACGTGTCGCGTACTCACGCGTCACGTACTCACCGGAAAGCCATCCTCATCCAGCAGCACCCCGCCGATCACCTCGGCCAGCAGCATCGCCGCGTTACGCACCCGCTCGATCAGTGAAGCCGTCTCCGCCGCACTCGCCTGCTTCACCAAGCTGAAGCGGTACACCGTGTGTGGCCATCCATCGTCCGCTCGCGAGCGCAGTGCGTAGGGCAGGAACTCGTCAGCGCCGAACGGCTGCACGCGGATCTCGAGCGCTCCGGGCCGGTCAAGGCAGTAGTCGTTAGCCGCCAACGCCCCATTCCGTCCCAGGTCCGGAATCGCTAGGCCGAGTACCGAACGCAGCACCTGCCAGGGCAGCGCTTCGTGCCCGTATACGCAGAACACCGTCTCGCTCGGCTCCGCGACGTAAGTCGGACAACCGGGCAGACGTGCCGCGCCCCCAAGCAGCCGAGCGAGCCCCGTCACCAGCGACCAGGCCAGCGCCTCCGGCCCGGTCGGGATGTCGCGCGGATAACGCCTGCGCAGCGCCTCCGCATTGCGTCCGTCCGGGATACGCACCCGGCGACGCGGAGCCTCTGCCACGTACGCCGCCGACCAACCGCCGGGCAGGTCGGCCTGCGCGGCCAGCGTCGGATCCAGATGGAACGGCCCATGCCACCGCACGCCGTCCGCGACATGCAGCACGCCTTGCTCGTCGCGCGTAGGCGTCGGATTCCACGTGCGCACCAACGCCTCGATCGACGCGGCGGTGCGCGGCCCGGCCAGCAGCAAAACCGGATTGTCGCTCAGCAGCCGCTCCGGGTCGGCCCAGCGCTCCTCGTGCCGCCGCAGGCCCGGAACCGTGCGCACGTGTAGCGGTCCGGTGACCCGGGACAGGCTCTGGCTCCAACGCTCCATGGCCACACTTTCGCAGCGGCGCGAGTGGGAACACGGAGCGCAGGCCGATAAATCACCCGTATCGGCTCACCCGTTGCGCTACCAGAGCGAGCCCCACGTCGCATCCGCCAAGGACTCCACGCCCGTCCGCGCGCCATCCGAGCCGACCAGCACGCCGCCGGTCACCTCCAGCAGCGATTTCGCCAGCCGGTAGCGCAGCCGATCCGAGCCGGGTCCAAGCGAGGCGACCGAGATCTGATAGCTCGTCAGCGACGAAGGCTCCCACCCGGAATCCGACAGCGCGGCAGGCAGCTCCCCGAACAACGGATCCTGCGTCACCTCGACGACGAACGTCGCCACGGTGTCCGAAATCGTCGCGCTGTACCCCGGCGTACCGGCATCGAGCGTGTCGGCGCCGTCGTCAGGCACGGTCGCGCAAAACGTATCGCCGGTGCCTAGGGCACTCACTGCGGCCAACACCTTGTCCGGATCCGCAAGCCGCTGTGCGTACACCGTCACTGCGTCCGCTTCACCAGCACCAGCCCCCATCGGCCAACGCATCGCTGCCACCCCCCCGCATTCCTGTCCAAGCTCAGTCTCAGCGCCGCCCAGGCACTGTCAGTTAAGACACCTTCGTACGATGAAAGTTCATGTACGACCGCGACGGCGTCGGCCCCCGCTGGCCCTGGTACCGCGAGCCGTAGACCGACGACCCGTACGGGTGCTCGGCAGGAGAGGAGAGCCGGAACATGCACAGCTGCCCGATCTTCATGCCCGGCCACAACTTGATCGGCAGCGTGGCGACGTTCGACAGCTCCAAGGTCACGTGCCCCGAGAACCCCGGGTCGATGAACCCGGCCGTCGAATGCGTCAGCAGACCCAGCCGCCCCAAGCTCGACTTGCCCTCAAGCCGCGAGGCGATGTCGTCCGGCAGCGAGATCACCTCGTAGGTCGACCCCAGCACGAACTCCCCCGGGTGCAGGATGAACGGCTCGTCGCCGTCGGGCTCGACCAGCCGCGTCAGATCCGGCTGCTCCTGCGCCGGGTCGATGTGCGGGTACCGGTGGTTTTCGAACACCCGGAAGTACCGGTCCAACCGCACGTCGATGGACGACGGCTGCACCATCGAGTCATCGAACGGCTCGACCCGCACCCGCCCTGCGCCGATTTCCGAGCGCAGATCCTTGTCTGAGAGCAACACCCACCGACCGTATCGCGCCACCCACGGCGCGACCAACAGGTCCCATCCCCGCGCCACCCCGAGCCCGCCACGCCGCCACCCCTGGCGCGTCGACCACGTCCATCGGAGCCGGCAATCCGCCACGGTGCGCCCGCCAATCCCCGCCACCCCGCGTCCCCGTCTGGTAACCTTGCCCTCGGCTGGCCCCAACAAGGGCAGGCCAACAGCAGGTACCTCCTGCGGGTGTAGTTCAATGGTAGAACATCAGCTTCCCAAGCTGACAGCGCGGGTTCGATTCCCGTCACCCGCTCCACCGCCGAGGCCCAGGTGAGAGAACCCTCTCTCGTTCTGGGCCTTCAACGTGTTGAGGCTCGGATACGCCCCGCGTGCCCGCTACGTGCCCGTTGCTTCTTCAGAGCCCTCATCCGAGACAGAATGATGAAACGTTTCCTGCGGTCAGCGAAGTAGGAGGGCAGCAGCTTGCCGTGGCCGGTTCCCGCTGTCGAACAGGTGCGATCTCGTGCGGACCTGTCGGCCTTCCTGACTGAGCTGGCAGACCGTATGAGGGACGGTTCGGTGTCCGTCGAGAACGCGACTTCGGCCGACTTCGTGGATGCGGCTGCTCGGTGGTCGCGTGCTATGGCGGGCTACTTCAAGAACGTCGTGGGCGAGCCGGTTCCCGACGCGCCGGACTGGGCAATGATCGCTGCGATCTTCTCGGCCGCAGCGGTGTACGAGTGAGCGGGTGCCCGTTTTGCGCCCGTCAGGAGGCAGCCGAGGCCAGGCCGGTCCGCCATCGGACCGCCTGGCCTCTTGCTTGAGATCGCCTATTGGGCGCCGCTTGACGCGCCGACAGGTGACCTGGATGCCCCGTCATGGGACGCCGGCGTGCTGACGCTTCCCGCTGCAAGCCGAGCTTCCTGCGGTTTCAGTGTGGCTCGGTACGCGCTCAGCATCGCGTCCACATATGCGTTCATATGGAAGTTCTTCACCACGTGCCGTCGCCCGCGCCGGCCCGACCTGACCGCGCCGCGTGGGTCGTCGAGGAACGTGCGCACGGCCTCGAAGAGGTTCTTCGGCAGATTCCCATTGTCGGCGACGACCGCGCCGGTCCGCTTGGCGAAGGTCTCCGTCATGCCGCCGGAGTCGGTGACGACGACCGGACGCGCCGCTGCCATCGCCTCGAGCGCGACCAGGCCGAGCGGTTCGCCGTGCGATGGATTGATCACAATATCTGCTTCGTCGTACAGACTTGGCATGTCTGCGTAGTAGACCTCGTCGGCGAACGTGACCCAGTTGGCGAGCCCGAGCTTGTTGATCTGCTTGTTCAGGTCGGCTCGTAGCGCTTTGCGCTCGTCGTCCCAGTCGATGAGCCGTCGGGTGTCGGTGAGCACCAAACGCGCGCGATAGCCATTTTCATGCAGGAGGCCGAGCATCTCGACCGAGTCCATCGGGCCTTTCCAGCGCAGCAACCGGGCGGGTTGCAAGATGACCGGCGCTTGGGCCGGGTCGCCTGCTTTTGGGTCACGCCCCGCTAGCGGCTTACGGTTGGAGACGAAACGGTCCGGTGCGATGCCCATATAGCGTGTGCTGGGGCGACGGCCGGCATATCCGTGAGCGCACTGCTTCGCTACGAAATCGGAGTTCGCCCACCGCCCCTCCCACGATTCGACCAGGCCGGCGATGTGGGCGCCGTCCTCCCAGTAATTGTGGAAAGTGTGATGGCGAGCGATGTCCAGCCGCTTGCATGCCACGTTCAGAGCTGTTGCGGGGGCTGAAGAGAAGTAGTGCAGATTATGCGCATGAACGACGTCCACGCTGTATTCCGTCAGTTCTTCCTCGAACCACTCAACGAGTTCCGCGACGCATTTCTCACCGTGAGCCGGCATCTCGCCGCCGCCGGCGAGGTGAAGCAGGCTGTTGTAGCGGATTTTCGCTACGTCATCCAGCTCCTTGAGCGGTTCGCGCTCGCCGGTCAACACCACGACCTTGATACCGCGCTGGGTGAGCAGCCGGATGTAGTCCGCGAGGTGTGACTCCACGCCGCCGATGGTCGGCGGCAGCGCCCAATGGACCAGGCCGACCGTGAGGCCGCCGCCCGCGGCCCGAAACTTCCACATCCCTGCACCGTTCTTCTGGATGGACTGCGGTCACCGGCGCGGTTTGCCGGTATTTGCCGAGATTGCCCGCGATTATTTTCGGGTCAAAGCGGGCCTGTAGGCGCCTGCCTGGTGCAGCGTGTCGCGCTGGGTTCGCCGAGCCGCCCGGTGGGGTGGGAGTGGCAGTCATGGCCTATCACCTCTCGCGGCCACGCGAGGTGCATTCGCTGAATTCGCTGTGGCAATTGACATCCAACGGCCTAAGAGGCGGCTCGACGCACGCTTGCGCAGCACCCTGAGTCGCGCTTCCATGGGAGTGACTGGGGGTGGGCGGCTGAGGTCAAGGCGAAGGAGTATGGCTGAGGGGGAGACGAAGCGGCGCTGGCGCAGTTGGCCGAACATCATCGGCATGATCAGTGGTACCGGCACGCTGGCTGCCATATTGGCCGGCCGGGTGGGATCACGGCCGGTCCTGATCACGGTCAGTGTGATCGCCGTTTTCTTGATCGGCTTCAGCACGGTATTCCAGGTCGACTCGTCGAGATCCGATAACGCCACCAGGGCTGAGCTCCTGGGCGCCGACCAGCTCCCTCCACCACACCTCAAAACGCCGCCCTCGGTTTTGGTGAGCTTCCACCCAAGTAACCGGGACTGGGCTCGCTGGATCGTTGATCAGCTCGACGCTTGGGGCTACCTGGCGCATCGGGGCCGATGGGAGGAACGATCCACCGAGGCCGAGAGTTACGGGCTGCCTGACGTGGTGTCAGAGGACTCTGATGACGATTTGACGCGTGTGGCGCAAGAACAGTTGCGGGGAATCGACTGCGTTCTCGTGCTGATTTCCCGCGCCTACGTGGCCGCGAGACGGGAGGGTCATTCGTGGCAGACCGCCCTTCCGCAGCTCGCGAACGAGGTGGCCGCGGACGATTCACTGCCCGTCATACTGCCCGTGCTGGTCGAGTCATTCGACATGGATGCCGACACTCGGAGTCTCATCGCGATCAACCTGACCAATCCCGACGCCGAGGAGTGGCGGGAGGCGTTGCTTGATCGCTTGCGCCGGGACCGCCTTCCCGCGCCGCACCCGAACGCGATCGCGGTCGGTTCTCCGCTGCCGGGCCGCGGTCCCGCGATCGCGAAGCTGCGCGCCGCGGACGCCGACTTCGTCGGCAGGCGCGGACAGATCGACGAACTCCACCGGCTTCTGCATCCCGCTCAGGGCTTGCGGGCGACCCGGTCCGCGGAACTGAACGCAGTCGTGATTCACGGTCTCGGCGGGGTCGGCAAGAGCAAACTCGCTCTGCAGTATGCGTGGGACTACGCCAGCGAGTACGACCTCGTTTGGTGGGTCGGCGCGAGCACCCCGGTCAGTGCTATCAATGACTTGATTGAGCTGGCGAAAGCGCTCGGTCTCGAGGAGAAGGCCAACCACGACGAGACGGTCAACCATCTCTGGTCCACGCTGCGCCAGCGTGACAGATGGCTGCTCGTCTTCGACGACGTCGACGATCCCAAGTCGATCCGAGCATCTTCCTACTGGCCGGCGACGAAGCGCGGTCATGTGCTTATCACCTCGCGCGTCGCCACCGGCTGGGACAGCCGCGCCTCGCACACGCTGCGCCTCGATTCGCTCACCGCCGAGGAAGCCGAGGAGTTCGTCACTCAGCGCATCCCCGAAGCGGCCGGGGATCCGCAGACCCTGAGGTGGCTGGTTGAGCGGCTCGGGCGGCTGCCGCTCAGTCTTGTTCAGGTGACGACGCTGATCCGAGAGACCGGGACCACGCTCAGCGCATTCTGCGAGCGGCTGCGTGACCATCCCGACGAGGTCATCGCGGCAAGTCAGCTCAACAGCACCGAGGTCGCGGGCGGTTATTCGCTGCTGCTCATCATGCATGCGCGGCAGGGTGCGCCCGCGGCCCGGGAGATGCTGGCCTTCCTGAGCATGTTCGATTCGGAGAACATCCCGCGGCAGATCATCACGGACCATGCCGACGTCCTGCCCGCGCAGTTGAGCGCGGTGATGACGGACGAGCGCGCGTGGGGTCAGATGATCAGTCAATTGCGCAGGTTCTCGCTCATCGAGGCGATGTCCGACCGGTTCGACGTGCACTCCCAGGTTCAGTCCGCCGTCCGCAACGCGCTGAGCCCTGAGGAACAGCAACTCTGGCGAGCAACCGCGATCCGGCTGCTGCTGCGAGCCTTTCCGCGGCATCCCGAGGAGCCCAGCGCTTGGAGTGCCTGCGCGTTCCTCATGCCGCACGTGCAGGAAGCGACGGATGTCCTGCATCGGCTCCGGATCAGAGACGAGCGAACCGCCCGCCTGCTGCTATTAGCCGGGATCTATCTGCATGGTCGCTGCGAGTGGCGGCAGGCGCAGGATTACCTGCGCGGGGCGCTGACTATTCGTGAGGAGCTGTACGGCGCCAACGACCTGCGCGTGGCCGAGTGTCTGTACCACCTGGGGCAGTCCCAGTTCCCGCTGGCCCAGCTGGAGCAGGCGCGGGGCAGCGCCGAGCGGGCCCTCGCCATCAGGGAGCGGTTGCTTGATCCGATGCATCCGCTGATCGCCAAAGCACTGATCCGCCTCGCCGAGATACTGCGCGAGTTCGCCGATCGGAACGAAGAGGCGGTGGCCTGCACGCGGCGGGCAGAGCGCATCCTGCGCGAGGTCGGCGCGAACGAGGATGGGATCGCGGACGCGCTGCTGATCCGAGGCACCATCCTGCGTAACGCCGGACGGCTCGGCGAAGCGCTGCGCGCTCAGCGGCAGGCCCTCGCATTGAACGAACGCGTGCGTGCCAAGGGTCCGTCCGCGATCGAGGCCGCGGTGAACCACGTCAACATCGGAGTCGTCCACCGCGATCTCGGCCAGTGGGACGAAGCCAGGGATGAACTGGAGACCGCGATCGCCATCATGGAGCCCGCCTTGCCCGCCGGCCATCTCGAAGTCGCCCAGGCTCGAAAGTATCTGGGAGACATCTACCGCCGTACCGGCGAACTCGCGGCGGCGCACCGCCTGCTCACCCAGGTTACGGAGATCCACGAGGTGCGCCAGCGCGAGGAGGAGCACAAACTGGCCTCGTGCCTCGCCAAACTCGGGTCCATCCAGCTGGCGCTCGGCGAGAAGGTCAGGGCGAAGGAAACCCTGGAGCGGGCATACCGGATCTATTGCGAGAAGTACCCTGATGGGCACCCGTACCTCGCGAAGGCGCTGAGCCGATTGGCGCCGGTCTATCTGGCACTGGGGGAAGAGCAAAAGGCGATGGCGGCCCTCCTGCAGGCGCAGCGCATTCTTGAGGAGCGCTATGGCTGCGACCATCCTGCGCTGGTCTGGATTCTCCAGTCCCTGGCGGAGATCTCCCAGGCACACGATGATCGCGTAACCGCCAACACTCTGCGCGCGAGAGCCGCGCAGATAAGGCAGCTCGCGGTTGCCTGACCGAGGAGCAGCTGCGTTCAGTCACCGTCCCGCGCGCCCCCGCGTGCGGCGTTGTCGTCGAGTGCGCCGAGTGCCTGTGCGATAACGATCGCCGACGCGCTAGCCCAGGCCTGCGGCATGCAGGCCGCGCGCACGGGCACCGGTTGGGGAGATTCCTTGCGGCTGATTCCGGCGAAGAGTTCCGGCAGCCGGAAGCCGAACGCCGCGGACGCGTCGAGCAGGCCGCGCGCGAGCGTCTCAGCCCGCTGCCGATCCCGCCCGAGCAGGCCCGAAATGGTGATCGCCGTGTCGTGCGGCCAGACCGACCCGCAGTGGTAGCCGAACGGGTTGTAGCTGACCAGCTCCTCGCTGCGGGTACGCACGCCCCACTGCGAATTCAGTCCGTCCGCGAACAGCAGCTCGATCACTTCCTGAGCCTCGTCGTCGTCGAGCAGACCCCCGGACAGCAGGTGTCCGATGTTGGACGACGGGCCGTCGACCTTGACCGAATCCCGGTCGAGCGCGATCGCCGGATAGTGACCGTAAGCATCCTCGACCCAGAAGGCCTCCCGGAAGCGGCTCTTCAGACGCGCGGCCCACTCCCTCCAGCCGCTCGCCCGCGCCGCGGCGGCCGGACCCTCGACGTACTCGAGCAAGTCCGCCGCGCCCATCGCGGCCTCGTATGCATAGGCCTGGACTTCGCACAGCGCGATCGGTCCGTCCGCGGGCTGGCCAGAGGCGAAGGTGACGGCCTCGGGCGAATCCTTCCAGCCCTGATGCGAGAGCTGGCCGGGCTTCGGCTGGTACGTCACGAAGCCGAGATCATGATCGGCGGACTGCCATTCCAGCCAGCTGAGCGCGCTGTGCAAGGCCGGCAACAGTGCTTTGATCGCCGCGTCGTCCTTGTCCTGCCGCCAGGACTCGACCATCAGGATGATGAACAGCAGGGTCGAGTCGACCGAGCCGTAGTAGACCGGCGGCAGGCTCAGGGTGTCGCCGTGGTTCGTCTCTCCCGCGCGAAGCTCGTGCGGGATCTTGCCCGGGCGTTCCTCATTGTGCCCATCGTGCTTGTCGCCCTGATAGCGGCTGAGCGTCGCGAGCGTCCCGAGCGCCAGGCCGCGGTCGATCGGAAGCAGCATGCGCGCTGTCCACAGGCTGTCGCGTCCGAAGAGGGTGAGGAACCACGGCGCTCCCGCCGCGGCGAACTCTCCATCGGCGAGTCCGGGAACGGCCGGCTCCTCGCGGCGTGACGTGGTCAGTCTGAGCGCGTCCAGGTCCGTCAAGCTGTTCTCGACCAGCCGGTCCAGCGCGCTGGAGTCGCCCCGGCGAACAAGCGGCGCGCGAAGCCAGGAGGCTTCTCCGCGCGGGCGCTCGAATGGGAACTGCTTCGGCGGCTCCGGCTGCTGCGTGGTGAGAATCGCCGTCCACGATTCCGCTGGTTTCAGCTGGACGTCCCAGGTGAAGCGCCCGACTACGGCGGCCTCGCCCTCGGCTTGCCCGTCGACGGACACGCTGTCCGCCCTCGGAATTGTGCGCACGAGCGTGCGGGGGGTCTTGCGTTCGTCCCTGCCGATCGCTGCTCGATAGGAACACCAGCCGAGCACGTCGTGGCGCACCTCGTGCACAGTGCCCGGCAAGCCGCGAGTACCGGCCTTCACCTCGGCGATGTCGGCGTATTCGCAGGCGATCTCGACGGACACGCGCAACTGCCAGGTATCGCGGTCGCAATTCTTGATCTCGATCCGCTCGCGGATCTCTTCGTCGGCGAGTTCGCGGCTGCGGCGCACGACGAACTGCGGCTCCGTACTGCCCGAGGAACCGTCCGGCGTCCAATGGCCCACGAACAAGGCTCTGTTCGCGTTCTGTAGCAATCCGGACAGCATCACCGGTTCGTGTCCGTCGATGGTGAGCACCAACCGGCTCAGCGAACGATGGTCTCCGAGGTAATAGCCTTGGGCGCCGCTGCTTCGGATCTGGCCGTCGCGGGCGGAGACCGCCATGAGCGGAGCCCTCACGCAGATCACGGTGTCGTGCAATGACGGTTGCGTCGCATTGGACGACTCCGGTCGCAGCCGGTCGGCTACCACACCCAACCCCTTCGTCGCCAGGCCGCGCCCCCATACGCGATGGTTAAGCGGATGCGCACCACTCGGCGGCATCGTTGCGCCGAAGATGTGGAAGGAGTCGCGTCTCGACGGTGAGGCGCCGGCCGCATCGCGCTGTGCTGACATGGCTCGTTGAGCCAGGGCTCCTCCTTCTTGCCCTGGTTACCCACCGATGGGTCGGATCAACACTGACTGTCCGTAATTCTGCGGTCCGACAGAACTCTGATGACGAATCGGTGTTCGCGGCCTACGGGTTTCGCTGCCCTTCGGTGCGAGACGGCACGCTGCGGCGCACTGCGCGACCTGCGGGTTTCAGCGGCGCTGCTCGCGGATCGCCTCGCCGGGGCGCCAGGTCTGGATGAGCAGGTAGTCGTTCGTCGGGGCGAGCGAGGTGAGTACGGCCTCGGTGATGTCGAGATGGAAGAGGTGGAACGGCCCGGGGTCGCCCTCCATGTTGTCAACCACGGCCGTCTTGAGCCGCGGATCGGCGATCTCCGTCGCCGTTCCCGCGAGCTTCGCGTCGCCGCCGGCCATCGAGCCGTCGCCCGGGTTGGCGTGCAGGGCGAAGCGGCTGTCGCGGCGCAGATCGACGGCCTTCATCGCGTTGAGCATCGATCCGATCGTGAGGTTCGGACCGACGACGCGCACCTCCGTGCCGCTGACTCGCGGCGAGCCGTCGCGGCGCACTGTGGCCAGGACATGGTGCTTCGTCGCGGTGAAACGCGCCAACACGGCCGCCGCGAATTCCGGTTCCGCCTGCGCGAACTGCTCCCAGGTAGCCATGTACTCAGTCTGGCCGGTGGTACCGACATCCGGGCGGTCGCGACTGTGATCGCGACGTCTGGCGCTGCCGACCGGCTACGCGTCAGCGAGGAGCTTGAGTGCGTCGGCGATGGACGCACAGGTGTGGTGCGGTTGGGGATCCATCGCGGATAACTCATAGTCGCCTTGCAGCCACACGGTGCGTAGGCCGGCGCTCAGCCCTCCCGCAACATCAGCGTCCAACGTGTCGCCCACCATCCACCCGTTGCGTTGCCCAAGCTGAACGCCCAACTTCGCTGCGGCCTGCTCGAAAATCCGCCGCTCTGGCTTGCGGCAGCCTTCCGCCTCGGAGATGTACACGCCGTCGACCAGGTCGCGCAGTCCCACCTGATCGATCTTCGCGCTCTGCATCGTCGTCGCGCCGTTGGTGACGATGCCGAGCCGCCAGCCTTCCGCGCGCAGAAGCCGCAGCCCTTCCGCTACCGCATCATCCAGTACGAAGTAGCGCGGGTACGTGTCGGTCACGTCCCGGACTAGTTGCTCGACGCTGTCGGCCAGTTGGAAGTGACGCTTGAAGTCGGCCGCGTATTCGGTCCATGTCGCCGCGATCGAGCTCTTGACCGCCAGGAAGTCCACCGCGGCCGGGTCCAGCCCTCGGTCCGCGACGAAGTGCTCGGCCCATTCGCGCAGCGCGCCGCTCTGGTCGACGAGCGTGTTGTCGAGGTCCAGGAACGCGAATTTGGGCGCCGTCGTCCTGGGCGCCGCGCCGCTCACCGCGACCACGTCCCGTAGTGCACGATGCTCTCGATCGGCTTGCGCCGCGCGCGCAGATCGCGCTTCTCGGCCTCCGCGTCGTAGCCGATTGCGATGGCGCCGATCGGCTCGTAGTCGTCCGGTACCCCGAACGCGTCGCGGAACGGCTGGACCTGCTCGGGCACGATGCCGAAATACAGCGCGCCCAGACCTTCGTCGACCGCAGTGAGCAGTTGCAGCATTGCCGCCATTCCAGTGTCGATATGCCAGAACGGAACCGGCCACCGCGACTCGTCGCGGTCCGTCCAACCCTTGTCCGGCTGTGCGTAGCGGTCAAGGTATACGCGCTTGCATGAGAACGGCACGATCACTAGCGGCGCAGTACGTACCGTGTCGCCTACTGCGTCCGAGCCGAACTGCCAGAACTTCTCCAGGTCCGCATCACGCAGCACCAACCAAGCCTGGCCCTGTGAGAAACCCGCTGAGGGCGCACGCGTTCCGTTGCGCAGGATTCGCTCCAGCGCCTCCTCGGGCACCGGGCGACTGGTGTCGAAGGTGCGGACCATCCTTCGCTTGCGGATCGCGTCCTGAAGCTCCATGCCGTTGACCTTATGCGCGCCCGGACGGCCTGCGTCAAGCCCGATGGCTTATAGGGTAGTGCGCGTGAAGATCCTGGTCATCGGCGGCGGCGGGCGCGAGCACGCCATCTGCCACGCGCTTAGTCTCGACGAGTCCGTGACCGCGCTCTATTGCGCGCCCGGCAATCCCGGCATCGCCGGGGTCGCCGAACTACGCGCGGTGGACGCGCTCGATCCCGACGCGGTCGCGAAACTTGCCGCTGAACTGGGCGCGGACCTCGTCGTCGTCGGCCCGGAAGCGCCGCTCGTCGCGGGCGTCGCAGATGCCGTACGTGCGGCGGGTATCGCGGTTTTCGGCCCGTCAAAAGCGGCCGCGCGCCTAGAGGGGTCAAAGGCGTTCTCGAAGGCCGTTATGGCCGCAGCCGGCGTGCCTACCGCCGAAGCTTTCGTGTGTTCGACGCCTGAGGAAGCCGCGCGTGCGTTGGACGCCTTCGGTCCACCCTACGTCGTCAAGGACGATGCGCTCGCGGCCGGTAAGGGCGTTGTGGTGACCGAGGATCGGGAGGCCGCGCTCGCCCACGCGAACGCGTGTGGTCGCGTGGTGATCGAGGAGTACCTCGACGGGCCGGAGGTCTCGCTCTTCGCGTTGAGCGACGGCACCACTGTCCTGCCTCTGCAACCTGCGCAGGACTTCAAGCGGGTCGGCGACGAGGATGCCGGCCCGAACACCGGCGGCATGGGGGCCTACTCGCCACTGCCTTGGGCGCCCGAGAATCTGGTCGCCGACGTTCTTGAGCGCGTGCTTCAGCCGACCGTCGACGAACTGCGTAGCCAGGGCACCCCGTTCGTCGGCCTGCTGTACGCCGGACTCGCGCTCACCAAGCGTGGTGTGCGCGTCATCGAGTTCAACGCTCGATTCGGCGATCCTGAGACCCAGGTGGTCCTGCCGCTGCTGAAGACTCCGCTCGCGCAACTGCTGGACCACGCGGCCACTGGAACGCTCGGCGCAGTGGAGCCGCTTCAATGGCACGACGGCGCCGCGGTCACCGTCGTTCTCGCCGCATCCGGCTACCCGGGCACGCCGCGCGGTGGCGATCGGATCACCGGGATCGAGGAAGCAGAAGTGACCGATGCGGTAACGGTGTACCAAGCCGGTACCGCAGCGAACGATGCGGGAGAACTCGTCGCATCCGGCGGCCGCGTGCTCGCGGTAACGGGTCGGGCCGCCGATCTGGCAAGCGCACGTGACCTGGCCTACGCGGCGCTGGGCCGAATCGAGCTACCCGGTGGACACCACCGCACGGACATCGCGGCTAAGGCGATCTCGGGGCTGATCAGCGTTCCGTGACGGATCTGCGACCGTCCGTAGATATGGCACGGCTAAGGCTCTGACCACGCGGTTCACCCGGATCAAGAACCTCACCCGAACGAGCGGAAAAGCCGGCGGCCCGCATGCCCACAATTCCCGCCCGGCGCTACGCTGCGAAGGAAGGAAGCGTTTCACACGCTCGGCCGTCGCACTGATCGCGGTGGCTGATCGGCGGCGCGACCGGCGAACTGAGCAGCCAGGACCGAGGTCGGTCCGGCCGCGGAGGCACGCCCGGCGGTCCGGCGATCCTGCGTTCAGGATTCGGGGTGAGCACGGTTGACTGCGGCCTCGACCAGCGCCGTCCGCCAGGCCCGCGCCATCACGCGGATCTGCCGGCTGGCCGCAGGTTGCTGGATCGCGGCCGCCGGAGCCGTGTCGGCCGCCGCTCTTGCCGCGCTGCCTCTCCCGATCGGCATAACCGTCACGGCGTTGATAGCCGCGCTCTGCGTTTGGCCGCTGTTTCGCTTCCATCGCATCGTGCCGCCGCTTTCACCCACGGTCGCTCCGACAGAGGGCGGCTACGGCGAACTGATGCTTGCGGTACGTCAAGTCACGGCGGCTCTCGGTGTGAGCGAACCGGTCGGCCTTGAGCTGTCTCCAGACTGCGATGCCTGGCTTGAGCCGCGACCGGAGGGCCCGGTTCTGGTCATCGGCGCGCCGTTCCTGTGGTGGCTGCGGGTCAGTGAGTTGCGCGGGCTGCTCGCTCCAGTGCTGGCCGGCATGGACGCCGCGCACGACACGCTCATAGGACGAGCGCGCAAGCTCGTCCGCAGGCTCGACGTCGCCGAAGTCCACGGCTTCCCGCCCTGGCCGCGTTCCGTCATCGTCGCGGTCGCCGAGGCCTGCCGGATTCGCGCCGAGGCCATGGAGCGGGCGATCGGCGCCGCGGCGGCGGAACGGGCCCGCATCGTCGAGCCGGCGAGCCGCGTGTACGCGCACGAACAGGCCGGGTTGGTCGCCGTCGGCTGGGATCGCCTGCTGACCAGGCTCGCCATGCCGGCCTGGCGCCGCGGGCAAGCGCCGGAGACATTGAACGCCGCGCTCGTGGCCGCGCTCACCGAACTCGGCCAGCGCGACCGGGTCGGGGTCGGGCTCGCGGACCGGCTGACCGAGCGCCCGGCCTGCGATCTGCTCGACGAGCCGGGCGACGTGGACCGAGCGGTCTCGGCGCTCGCGCCGCTCGTCTACGAAGGCCAGCGGATCGATCGGCGACTGCCGTGGTCGCGCTATGTGGCCACGGTCGCCGAGCCGGCACTGCGCGCGGAGGCCGCGGACGCGCCGGACCATCCCTTGATCGCCAAGGTCCGCGCGCTGCTCGAAGCCGATGCCAGGCCGCACGGGTCGGGCGAACTGGCCGCCGGCCTGCGCGCCGTGGTGCAGTGCGGCTTGGTGGACCTCAGACTCGCCTGCTGGGACGTGGACTGGCTGGACGGGGTCATCCTGCGCGACCGTGCCGGGCACGTCGTGCCGGTCGACGAGCTTGTCCATGGCCTGCTGGACAACGCCGATTTCGCCGCGTTGCGGGATTGGATCGCGCACGCAGGTGGATTGCGGGCCTGAAACGGCCTTCGCTGCGGCGATCATCTCGACCTGCGGAAATCTGCTGAACGCAATAGTTATCCACAGCCCTTATCCACAGCTTCACGGCGAAATCCGCGCGGTCACTTGCGCTGATGGAGAATGGACTTCGGCGGGCCAGGTCTGTCCCGCTGAACCTGTTGATAAGGAGTAGTCCGCCGTGATCGGACGGTACACCCTCCCGGAAATGGGCCGCGTGTGGAGCGAGGCCCACAAATACGAGCTGTGGTGCCAGG
>DASUAR010000071.1:0-14546 GCA_035763685.1 Actinocrinis sp.
CGGGGCGCGCATTCCCGTAGGGTCCGTCTCCAGGCGGGACTAGCATTCGGAAGGACAGGCCGGGTGCAGTTGCAGGGATTCCCGGCACTGCCCGACCGCTCCGGGGAGCGAGAAGAAGATGTTCGAGAGGTTCACCGACCGCGCGCGGCGGGTTGTCGTCCTGGCCCAGGAAGAGGCCCGGATGCTCAACCACAACTACATCGGCACCGAGCACATCCTGCTCGGCCTGATCCATGAGGGCGAGGGTGTCGCCGCCAAGGCGCTCGAGTCGTTGGGCATCTCCCTTGAGGCGGTGCGCCAGCAAGTCGAGGAGATCATCGGCCAGGGCCAGCAGGCCCCGTCCGGGCACATCCCGTTCACTCCACGCGCCAAGAAGGTGCTTGAGCTGTCACTGCGCGAGGCGCTGCAGCTCGGGCACAACTACATCGGCACCGAGCACATCCTGCTCGGTCTCATCCGCGAGGGCGAGGGCGTCGCCGCCCAGGTCCTCGTCAAGCTCGGCGCGGACCTGAACCGGGTGCGCCAGCAGGTCATCCAGCTGCTGTCCGGCTACTCCCAGGGCAAGGAGGCGGCCACCGCGGGCGCCCCCGCCGAGGGCACGCCGGCCACCTCGCTGGTGCTCGACCAGTTCGGCCGCAACCTGACCCAGGCCGCCCGCGAGGGCAAGCTCGACCCGGTGATCAACCGGGAGAAGGAAATCGAGCGGGTCATGCAGGTCCTCTCCCGCCGCACCAAGAACAACCCGGTGCTGATCGGCGAGCCCGGCGTCGGCAAGACCGCCGTGGTCGAGGGCCTGGCCCAGGCGATCGTCAAGGGCGAGGTCCCCGAGACGCTGAAGGACAAGCACCTGTACACGCTCGACCTCGGCGCCCTGGTGGCCGGCTCCCGGTACCGCGGTGACTTCGAGGAGCGGCTGAAGAAGGTCCTCAAGGAGATCCGCACCCGCGGCGACATCATCCTGTTCATCGACGAGCTGCACACCCTGGTGGGTGCGGGCGCGGCCGAGGGCGCCATCGACGCGGCCTCGATCCTCAAGCCCATGCTGGCCCGCGGCGAGCTGCAGACCATCGGCGCCACCACGCTGGACGAGTACCGCAAGCACCTGGAGAAGGACGCCGCGCTCGAGCGCCGGTTCCAGCCGATCCAGGTGGCCGAGCCCTCGCTGGCGCACACCATCGAGATCCTCAAGGGCCTGCGCGACCGGTACGAGGCGCACCACCGGGTCTCGATCACCGACGGCGCGCTGGTCGCCGCCGCCACCCTGGCCGACCGGTACATCTCCGACCGCTTCCTGCCGGACAAGGCGATCGACCTGATCGACGAGGCGGGCTCCCGGATGCGCATCCGCCGGATGACCGCTCCGCCGGACCTGCGCGAGTTCGACGAGAAGATCGCGACCGTGCGCCGGGACAAGGAGTCCGCGATCGACGCGCAGGACTTCGAGAAGGCCGCCGCGCTGCGCGATCAGGAGAAGCAACTGCTGGCCGCCAAGGCCAAGCGGGAGAAGGAGTGGAAGGCCGGCGACATGGACGTCGTCGCCGAGGTGGACGAGGAGCTGATCGCCGAGGTCCTGGCCACCGCCACCGGCATCCCGGTCTTCAAGCTGACCGAGGAGGAGACCTCCCGCCTGCTGCGCATGGAGGACGAGCTGCACAAGCGCGTCATCGGCCAGAACCAGGCGATCAAGGGCCTGTCCCAGGCGATCCGGCGCACCCGGGCCGGCCTGAAGGACCCCAAGCGCCCCGGCGGTTCGTTCATCTTCGCCGGCCCGTCCGGCGTCGGTAAGACCGAGCTGGCCAAGACGCTCGCGGAGTTCCTGTTCGGCGACGAGGACGCCCTGATCCAGCTGGACATGTCCGAGTTCTCCGAGAAGCACACGGTCTCACGGCTGTTCGGCTCCCCGCCCGGATACGTGGGCTACGAAGAGGGCGGCCAGCTGACCGAGAAGGTGCGCCGCAAGCCGTTCTCCGTCGTGCTGTTCGACGAGGTGGAGAAGGCCCACCCGGACATCTTCAACTCGCTGCTGCAGATCCTTGAGGACGGCCGGCTGACCGACTCCCAGGGCCGGCTGGTGGACTTCAAGAACACCGTGATCATCATGACCACGAACCTCGGCACCCGGGACATCTCCAAGGGCTTCAACCTCGGCTTCGCCGCCGCGGGCGACGTGGCCACCGGGTACGAGCGGATGAAGAACAAGGTCAACGACGAGCTCAAGCAGCATTTCCGGCCTGAGTTCCTCAACCGGGTGGACGACACGATCGTCTTCCCGCAGCTGACCCAGGACGACATCATCCAGATCGTGGACCTGATGATGGCCAAGGTCGACGAGCGGCTCAAGGACCGGGACATGGGCATCGAGCTCACCCGCCCGGCCAAGCTGCTGCTGGCCGACAAGGGCTACGACCCGCTGCTCGGCGCCCGGCCGCTGCGCCGCACGATCCAGCGTGAGATCGAGGACCCGCTGTCGGAGAAGATCCTGTTCAGCGAGCTGCGTCCGGGCTCGATCGTGGTGGTGGACACCGAGGGCTCCGGCGAGGAGAAGAAGTTCACCTTCACCGCCTCGCCGAAGTCGAACCTGCCGGAGATCAGCAGCCCGGCGGACATCGAGGCCGCGGCCGTGGTCGCGGACGCCGCCCCGACGGCGCCGGTGCAGGCTCCCGCGCAGGCACAGGCACCGGGCGACACGACGGCCGCGTAACCGCGGGTTCGTCCTGACGGCGACACAGTGCCCGGAACGACGAGTGGGGCCTCCCGGAAGGGAGGCCCCACTTCACGTCTGGTCTTCATGTCTGGGTAGCTTTCACGGCAGCTGCCGTGGCAGAGCCCGGAGTATCCGCGATCACGCTGGGTGCGCCGAGCTGGTTTCACTGCCACGCGCGGCGGGTGCGGGGCCGGGTGCGTCGTGGGTGAGGACGCACGCCTCCGCTGGGCCGCGCCGCGACGAGAGGCGGCGCGTATTGACTAACGCGGAAGGGCTAGAAACCTATCCAGCGCTTGAAGGAGCGCAACGGAGCCCGCAGCGACAGCCGGCGCCGGGTGGGCGCGGCTGGACGCGGCGTGATCTCACGCAGCAGCTGTACGGTCTGCGCCGCGCCGACTCCGAGCCGCGCGGGCTCGGCGATCGGCAGGCCACGGCCCCCGCGCGCCGGATCGGCGCCCTCGGGCACGAGCACGGCGAGGTGACGGTCGAGGCGGTCCTTGACCGCGCGGCCGCCCACACTGACCGGAGGAACGTAGGCGGTGCGCCGCCTCGCTGCCTCGAACCGGTCCGTGCTGATCATCGGATGGTCCATGCCTGATACACCCACTCTGGAACGGTACCGCACCGCGAGCCGTTCGCGACACGCCCGGCCACACTGTTTCCGAAGCGTCGCGGAACCTTGCCGATTCTTTACCCAGGACTGCGACCAGGTAATATCAGGGCCGGAAGACTGCCTGGTGCGGACGGGCGATCCTGTTGTACATTCCGTGTCTGGCTCGGTGCATTCGGTGGGAGAACGCCCGAATGGTTCCCGCGGACCAGGCCGGTGCGGCGCCTCGGCCGGTCGCACCGGACCCGAGCACGAGCGATCGGGGTTCGACTGTGGTGGAAAAGGGCCTGGAAGGACACATACCGCTGTCCGCCCTCCGCCCGCTCCACCGTGCGATCAGCGGCGTGAACGCCGCGGCCGGCCTTGACGAGACGATGCAGGCTATCGCGGACGGGGTGGCGAGCTGCACGCCGTTTCGAAACGTCGCGGTCAACATCGTCCAGGACGACGGTGACCTGCGCTGCTGCGCGACCGCCGGTCCCGAGGAGCTGCGCGAAGCGCTGCTCGGCAACACCTGCCCGCGCAAGGCCATCGAGGAACTGCTTGAGGTCGCCGAGGACTGGGGCAACCTGCGCTTCGTGCGCGAGCTGACCGACGACACCACGCCCGAGGGCATTCACACGTTTCCCGCCGGCATCGACCCGCGCCCCGACGAGGACGAGCTCTGGCAGCCGGAGTACGCGTTGCTCGTGCCGATGCGGGACGGTTCAGGCGAGCTGGTCGGGATGCTCTCCGTGGACGACCCCTCGGACGGCCGCATCCCGGCGCAGTGGGTGCGCGACGTGCTGGACATGTTCGCCGAGCAGGCCGGCTTCGCGATCCTCAACGCCCGCAGGCACGAGGAGGCCGCGGCGCGGATGGCCCGGCTGGAGCAGGAGCACGAGCGGCTGCGCGAGGACATCGCCGAACGGCATCGGCGCGAGGAGCATCTGCGGCACCAGGCCAGGCACGACGCGCTGACCGGCCTGGCGAACCCGATCGAGCTTGGCGAGCGGCTGGTGGGGTTGCTGGCCGACCAGATCCCGCTCGCCGTGATCTTCTGCGACCTCGATCGGTTCAAGGAGGTCAACGACAACCACGGGCACGGCGCCGGCGACCTGGTGTTGCGGCTGGTGGCGGAGCGGCTGCGCGCGGCGGTGCGCGGCGAGGACGTGGTGGCCCGGGTCGGCGGGGACGAGTTCGTCGTGGTCGCGGCCGGAATCGGCTACGACGAGGCGCTGGCCCTGGTCGACCGGATTGACCAGGCGTTTTCCCATCCGGTCATGGTCGCGGGCGAGCGGATGCTGGTGCGCGCCTCGCTGGGCCTCGCCTATGAGCCGGCCCGCCCGGAGAACGTGCTCGCGCCCGAGGAGCGGGCCCAGGAGCTGCTGGGCTCGGCCGACCGGGAGATGTACGCGCGCAAGCGCTCACGGGACTCGTTCACACGGCTGACAGCGCGAGCGCTGGCGCGTAGGGCGTCTGTAGCCGGATGACCGGACCGGTGCCGATCCGCGCATAGCCGCGACCCTGCGGCATCAGCTGCGCGCCGCCGAGTTCGAGGGTGCCGCCGAACAGCAGCGTCGAGGTCGCCGGGTCCACCTTGCCGAGTGCGATACGTGAGGTGAGCTGATTACGCAGCGCCGGGCGCAGCGCCGCGATCTGGTCGACGCGGGCGGTGACCACCAGCGTGGTGCGGGCGAACCGGGCCTTGCGAGCCAGCGCGGCGAGCGTGTCCTGCGGGTCGGGACGGCCGAGCCGCCCGGCGGCCGCGCACAGCTCCGGCAGGTCGTCCACGAACAGCCACAGCGGCGGCTCGGCGCCCGGCCCGCGCTCCGCGCCGGGTGCGGGTTCGCGGCCGGGTTCAACCCCGCCGGCTGAGCCTGCTTCGTTCCCTGACTGCGCTGCGCCATTCGACCGCGCCGGGCTCGGTGACTGAGATTCGCTGTCCGGCGCGGCAACTGACTCGGCGTCAGCCGCGCTGCCCGCGGCACGGGCCCGCTCGGCCCGCCGCTCGATCTCGAGGCCGAACCAGTCCAGCAGGTCGAGCGAGTCGGCCGGCTCCTCGGTGATGCGCAGCACGTTCGGCCGCCCGGCCAGTGCGCCGTACTCGGCCGTCTGATCGGTGTCGATCACCGCGATCCGGTGGCCGCGCGCGAGCGCCTGGCCGAGCAGCGAGCGGACCGCGGTGGACTTGCCGGTGCCCGGGCCTCCGGTCACCAGCAGGTGCGGGTTCGTGCTCGGGGTGCCAAGTCGCCAGACCACCGGCGCCAACTGCGCGACCTTGAAGCCCGGCGGCACTTCCTCGCGCGCCGCGGCCTGCGGCGTCAGGGTGTCCTCACCGGCCTCGGGGTCCGCCACCAGCATCGGGATCAGCCGGCCCGCCGAGCCCGGATCGGTCACCCCGAGCACGAACTCGATGTCCGCGACCGGCCACGGCTGCGCGCCGATGCCGTCCGGCAGCGGCGGCAGGATCCGCACGTCGAGGTGGTTGCCCTCCTCGTCCCAGGCGTACAGGTACTCGTTGGCGTGCCCGATCTTGCCTTCCAGCGCCCGCTCGACCTTCGCCCGGCTGTCCGCCTCGCCGTCCCGGAAGTACTCCGAGTAGTCCATGCGCAGCCGGATCAGCCGGTCCCGCTCGTCGAACTCCCAGGCGGTGAACGCGTCCCGGTAGCCGCCGCCCGGCTTGAAGTGCTGGTCCGGGTCGTCGCCGTTCTGCAGATAGGGCACCAGGCCGTTGTAGATGGCCTGGAGCCTGCCGATGTGCCCAGACGACTCCGGGTCCGCGCCTTTGCGCGAGGTGTCCCGGCCGAGCCAGGCCGCCGCGCCGATGAAGCCCAGGATCAGCAGCAGCGGCCCGAACTTGAGCACCCCGATCCCGATCAGGCAGGCCAGCGCGATCACCATCCACAGACGGCGCTTCTCCTTCGGCGCGTCCTTCCACCACGCGCCGAGTCGCGCCACGCCCCGCCGGGTGCCGCGCAGCAGCACGATCAGCGGATAGCAGACGTCCAGGACGCGTGCCCAGCCTTCGTGCGCCATCCCGCGCCCTCTGGCGATGTGCGGATGGTGCAGGACCGAGTCGTTGAGCCATACGACGGGCGGCGACTCGGCGACCGCCCGGCCGAGCCGGGTCCACATCGAGTCCACGGTGCGGGCGGCCTGTGTCATAGTCCCGGCCCGGTCTAGAAGTGCAGCCCGTTGATGAAGCCCGCGATCGAGTCGGCGCTGTTCTTGATCGAGCCGGCGATCGAGGTCGAGGCCAAGTAGAAGCCGAAGAGCATGCACACGATCAGATGTGAGATCTTCAGGCCGTCCTTTCGGAACAGGATGAAGGTGATGATCCCGAACAGCAGTACACCGGAGACCGAGAGAACCATCGTCGCTCCCTGCGTTGTCGGTAGGAACCTGCCGGACCGAACTGGCGAGCGCGCCCCGGACGGGCCCGGAGGACCGCGGCCAGTTGAAAATGATTGGCACGTTCATCCGGATTCTCTCAACCGGACTACATTCCTAAAACCGACAAACGGGTGCGATGGCCTTTTAGTCATCCATTCGGGTGGAAAGTCGACAAAGCTACGCCTGCTAAAGGGTGACCGCCGGAGCGTAAGCCGTCACGCCCATGCCGTGCACCCAACGTCCGCGACGCATCACCGCGACCACGCGCAGATCCTCGTTCAGCACGACGAGGTCGGCGTACTTCCCGGCCTCGAGGCTGCCGACCCGGTCGTCGATGCCGAGGGCGCGTGCGGGCGTGAGAGCGGCGGAGATGGCGGCCTGCTCGATCGGGATTCCGACGCTGAGCACGGTGTTGCGCAGCGCGTTGTCCATGGTGAGCGTGGAGCCGGCGAGCGTGTCCGTCCCGGCCACGCGCACCGCGCCGCCGCTCACCTCGACGGTGAGCGGCCCGAGCGGGTACCTGCCGTCAGCGGATCCGGCCGCCTCCATGGCGTCGGTGATCAGCGCGACGCGACGCGCCCCGGCCGCGGCGAAGACCAGGCTGACCACGGAGGGGTGTACGTGCATGCCGTCGTTGACGACCTCGACGAACACCTCCTCCTGCTCCAGCGCCGCGGTCACCGGACCGGGTTCGCGGTGGTGCACCGGCCGCATCGCGTTGAAGATGTGCGTCGCCACCCGGGCACCGCGGGCGATCGCGTGGTTGGCCTCCGCATAAGTCGCGTCGGTGTGCCCTAGCGCGGCGATCACGCCGCAGTCGGCCAGCAGGCGGGTCGCCTCGAGTCCGTGTTCGAGCTCCGGGGCCAGGGTCACCATCTTCACGCTCCCGCGCCCGGCCTTCACCAGGCGCTGGACCGCCTCCGGCTCCGGATCGCGCAGCAGGTTCGGGTCGTGTGCTCCGCAGCGGGAGCGGGCGATGAACGGCCCCTCCAGGTGGATGCCGGCCAGCACGTCGTCCTCGGCCAACTCGGCCAGCTCGGCGACGTACCGCTCAAGATCGGACAGCGCCCCGGTGACCGTGGAAGCCATGATCGTGGTGGTGCCGTGGCTCAGGTGGAAGGCGACCGCGTTGCGTGCCTCCTCGATCCGGCCGGAGGAGAAGGCGCCCCCGCCCCCGCCGTGCACGTGCATGTCCACGAATCCGGGCACGACGTAGTGGCCGGACAGGTCGTGCTGGGTGCCGTCGGGTCCGGGCGGCGGCAGCTGCGCGGGTCCGCCGAGTGCGGATATGCGCTCGCCTTCGGTACACAGCCAGCCGTTCTCGACGACACCGTCGGGCAGGACGAGGCGGGCGTGGCGCAGTACTGGCATCGGGGCTACCTTGCGTCGAGGTGGACCGGGCGGGGCCGCGAGCACCGTTCCGGCCCGATTGGTATAGACCTTAGCGGCAATACCTTACGCCACAGGGCTCCGACCGGGCCAGCGGCCTTCGCCGCCCGCGTTCGCGGCGGATCCCGGGACCCGGCGGCCGCTCCAGCCGCGCTCCTGCCTCCCGCGGCCGGAAGGCGTCTCTCACTCGTTCGGCGCCGCTCGACTTGTCAGCGGTGGCGCTTACGATGTGAAAGAGGGCAGGGGGCGTGCACCGCAGCTGAGGAGTAATCAGATGACGTCGCGAACGCTGCGCGAACGTGTGTCCGACGCCGTGTCGGGTGATGTGGGCTCAGAGCAGCCGGAGCCGCCGGAAACGTTCATTCCGAACCAGTCTGAGGCCACGTCAGAGCGGGAGTTTCCGGAGCAGCGGCGGCAGCCCGCCGAGCCCGGCGCTGTGACCGAGGTCACTGACGCGCCGCCAGAAGTGGCATCGGATGTCGCGGTGGCTGCGCCGGTGGCTACGGCCGCGCAGCCCCGAGTCCGGCCGCTCTCCGAGCGCGACCGCGCGGTGCTGACCTTCGAGAAGCAGTACTGGAAATACAGCGGGGCCAAGGAGCAGGCGATCCGGGACCGCTTCGAGATGTCCGCGACCCGCTACTACCAGGTGCTCAACGCGCTACTCGACCGCCCGGAGGCGCAGGAGTTCGAGCCGATGCTGGTCAAGCGGCTGCGTCGGCAGCGTGCCGCCCGCCAGCGGTCCCGCTCCGCCCGCGTGCTCCGCTAGTACTTTCCGCTGGCTGCGGCTCGCGGACTGGCCGCGGTCGGCGGCAGGCGGCAGCTCGCGGTCAGGCGCTCGCTATGGCCGGCGCGGGCACCGCCTGCGCCTGGCGGGCGCGGTGGTGCCGCCGGCAAAGCACCGTGTACGCGACCTCTTCATCTGGCGTGACGTCGCCGACCACGACCTGCTCGCCCTCCACGACCATCTCGCCGCCGACCGTCCGTGCGTTGTGGGTCGCCCGCGCACCGCACCAGCACAGCGTTTCCACCTGCATGACGCGGATCTCGTCGGCCAGTTCGATGAGCCGCTGCGAGCCGGGGAAAAGCCGGGTGCGGAAGTCGGTGGCGATGCCGAAGGCGAAGACGTCGACGCCGAGGTCGTCCACGACCGCGGCCAGCTGCTCGACCTGATCCTCGGTCAGGAACTGGACCTCGTCGCAGATCACATAGTCGATCTCGGGATCGGCTGCCAGCGCCGCCTTGCTATACGCGTACAGGTCTGTGTCGTGGGCGGCCTCCACCGCCGCTGTGGACAACCCAAGCCGGCTGGAGAGCACTCCCTGACCGGCCCGGTCATTGCGGGTGAAGACCAGGCCGCGACGGCCGCGTGCGGAACGGTTGTGGTCCATTTGCAGCGCCAGCGTCGACTTGCCGCAGTCCATCGTTCCGGAGAAGAAGATCAGTTCGGCCATGGACGTGCGGCATCCGTTCGACGCGGGGACAGGGGGCGGTAAGGGCAGCGGCCGACCAGTATTCCAATGAACGCTGTCCTACGCGTCGATGGCTGTTGAGGAGGCGTCAGGTGTTCTGTCCCGAGACGCTGCTACCGGCCCTCTACCGGCCCTCTACCGGTCCTCTGCCGTGCGTGCGCGACAGATCGTCGAGTTGGCGGGTGAACCAGCGCTGTGGCGGGAGCGCCGCTCCCGCTGCGGCCAGCCGCTCACAACGCCGGCGCCGCTCGTCCCGGTCCATCGAGAGCGCCGCGTGCAGCGCCTCCGCAGTGCCGATCACGTCGTACGGGTTCACCACCAGCGCGTCCTCGGCCAGCTCGGCGAACGCGCCGGCCTCGCGCGAGAGCACCAGCCCGCACGCCCCGCCGGTGGCCGCGGCGACGATCGGGATCTCCTTCGCCACCAGGTTCATCCCGTCGCGGATCGGGTTGACCACGGCGACGTCGGCCAGCCGGTACGCCGCGAGTGAGCGCGCGAAGTCGTCCTCGACGTGCAGGATCAGCGGTTCCCAGTCCGGCGTGCCGAACTCGTCCTCGATCCGCTTCGCGGTACGCAGCACCGCCGCGGTGTACTCGCGGTACTCCGGCAGGTCATGCCGGCTCGGATACGCGAACGCGACGTGCACGACCCGGCCGCGCCACTCGGGGTGACGGCGCAACAGATCCGCGTACGCCTCAAGCCCGCGCACTATGTTCTTCGACAGCTCGGTGCGGTCGACCCGCACGATTACCTGCCGGTCGCCGATCGACTCCCGCAGCACGGCCAGCCGGCCGGTCACGTCCGCGCGGCTCGCCCGCTCGACGATGAACTCCGCGTCCACGCCCAGGCTGTACACGCCGATCCGAGTCGGGGTGTCCTGGCGCGGCGAGGTCACCGTCATTCGCGCGAGATCGGTTTGCGCGCCGAACCGCGCGCAGCAGTCCATGAACGCCAGGGCCCAACGCTCCGTCAGGAACCCGAGCTGATCCGCGCCGAGCATGCCTTCGAGCACCGCGGTCGCTATCTGGTCCGGCAGGATCCGGAAGTAGTCCGGCGGCGCCCACGGCGTATGCGAGAAGTGCCCGATGTGCAGATCCGGCCGCAGCTCGCGCAGCATCTTGGGAACCAGCGCGAGGTGGTAGTCCTGCACTAACACGCGCGCCTGCGGAGCCGCTTCCTCCGCCAGCGCCTCGGCGAACGCCCGGTTGTACGCGACGTAGGACTCCCACTCGCGCTCGAAGCCCTCGTCGAAGCTCGGGTTGGTCGGCGTCGCGTAAAGCATGTGGTGAACGAACCACAGCGTCGAGTTGGCAACCGCGTTGTACGCCCGGTGCAGCGTGCCGGGATCGATGTCGAGCATCCGTACCGGCGAGGCCGAGTCGATCAGGCCGATCCGATCCAGCCGCCCGCTCGGTGAGCGCCGCACGGCCGCGCGGTCGCCCTCCGAGAGCGCCGCGCACACCCACACCTGATCCGCCTCGCCGTCCGCGACGACCGAGGAGAGACCGGAGACCAGCCCGCCGCCGCCGCGTTTCGCGCTCAGCTCGCCGTTCTCGGCCAGCGAGAAGGAGACCGGTCCTCGGTTCGACGCGACCAGGACGCAGGCCTTGCCGGGCGCGGAGACGTCCGGCTCGCGGGGCTTTGCGGTGCCGTCGTCGCCGGAGGTGCTGTCAGTGCTGCCAGATCCGAACACGGTGTCCGTCGTTTCCCGCGCCGACCCGGATTAATCACCATCCGGGCTAACTCGTCTCGATTACCGGTCCTCGGGCGCTGCCTGGCCGGTCCACGCGAGCGCCGCGCTCCTCAGTGGCGGCCGCTCGGGCACCGCGGTTTCCCGCGTCGTCGGAGCGAAGCCGCCGGGCGTCCTGACGAACTGGGTGAGCTTCGTCGAGACCGGCTCGGGGCCGCCCAGCCGGGACTGCGCGACCTGCATGATCTCGGCCGCCATCCGGCCGAGGGCCTGCTCGTTCTGGTGCCGGTGATGACGTACCCCCGCGTCCACCTGCGCAAGCGCGTCCAAGCCGTGCGCCGCGTAAGTATCGACGAGAAGCGCGAACTCCACGCCGTACCCACACGGGAACGGCAGCGACTCCAGCAACTCCCGGCGACCCGCGTACTCGCCGCCGAGCGGTTGCACGAATCCGGCAAGCTCCGGCCAATACAGGTTGAGCAGCGGCCGCGCCACCAGCTCGGTCACCCGGCCGCCGCCGGCCGGATGCACCGTCGCGCCGTCCGCGAGCGGCCGCTCATAAGCCGCCTTGACCAGCAGGATCCGCGGATCGGCCAGCAGCGGCCCGAGCACGCCGCGCACCACCGCCGAGGAGAACTGTTCCAAGTCGGCGTCCACGAAGCAGATCAGGTCGCCGCTGGTCGCGGCCAGCGACCGCCACATCACTTCGCCCTTGCCGGGCAGCGGCGGGGTGCAAATCAGCACGTCATCGCGCTGCACGACCCGGGCGCCGGCCGCATTGGCCACGGCGGCGGTGCGGTCGGTCGAGCCGGAGTCGACCACCACGACCTCGTCCACCAACCCGGGCCGGCCGAGGTCGGCGACGATCGCCGCGACGATCGGCCCGACGGTGTCCTGCTCGTTGAGCGCGGGGAGCACCACGCTGACCGTCGCGCCGCTACGCGCCTTCAGCCCGAGCAGGCTCGCCAGCGGCCAGTCGGACTCGTGTGAGGTGCGCCGGGAAAGCCATTCGCGAGCCGGATCGAGGTCGTCCACCGTGTCCGCCACCACTCCATCCGCTCGCCGTCTCGGTTGACCGGCTGTGTCGTGTTCAACAACTGTGACAGTCTGTCGGACGATATGCCCAACAGGTGAAACGGAGGTGGTGGAATCGCGACCGTCCGGTAGAGTGCGAGACGATCCATAAGGGTCATACTGATGCGGTACCCCGTACGCCACATAACTTCATATGCATTGCTCATCCAGAGGAGCTGAGGGAACGGCCCTGCGAAGCTCCGGCAACCACCCGGGTGACTTCGCGACGCGAGGCCCGCCCGGACGTAGGTGCCAACTCCGGCCCGTCGAAATCCGACGGGGAAGATGAGGAGAGAGGCCTCGCCATGACCATCACACCCACGCTTCCCGCCCGCACCGCGCCCGCCGCGTTCGGCCGCGCGATCGCGCTCTCTTGCCGCGAGTGCGGCGAACGGGTCGAGCTCGGGCCGCGGTACGTGTGTGAATCCTGTTTCGGCCCGCTCGAGGTCGCGTACGACTTCGGCACCGTCACCCGCGCCGACATCGAGCGCGGACCCAACTCGATCTGGCGCTACGCGCCGCTGCTGCCGGTTCCGGCCGACGTCGCCGCCCACCCGAACCTCAACCCCGGCGGCACCCGCCTGGTGAACGCCCAGAACCTGGCCCGCGAGCTGGGCATCCGCTCGCTGTATGTGAAGGACGACTCCGGCAATCCGACGCACTCCTTCAAGGACCGCGTCGTCGCGATCGCGCTCGAGGCCGCTCGTTCCTTCGGTTTCACGACCCTCTCCTGCTCGTCCACCGGCAACCTGGCCGGAGCCGTCGGCGCGGCCGCCGCACGCGCGGGCCTGGACTCCTGCGTGTTCATCCCGGCCGGCCTGGAGACCGGCAAGGTCGTCATGGCCGCGATCTACGGCGGCCGGCTGGTCGCCATCGACGGAACGTACGACGAGGTCAACCGGTTCTGCTCGGAGCTGATCGGGGACGAGGCCGGCGAGGGCTGGGGCTTCGTCAACGTCAACCTGCGGCCCTACTACGCCGAGGGCTCCAAGACGCTCTCCTACGAGATCGCCGAGCAGCTCGGCTGGAAGCTGCCCGAGCAGATCGTCATCCCGGTCGCCTCCGGCTCCCAGCTCACCAAGATCGACAAGGGTTTCAAGGAGCTGATCGCGCTCGGCCTCGTCGAGGACCGGCCGTACCGGGTCTTCGGCGCGCAGGCGGCCGGCTGCTCCCCGGTCTCGGCCGCGTACAAGGCGGGACACGACGTGGTGCGGCCGGTGCGCCCCGACACCATCGCCAAGTCGCTGGCGATCGGCAACCCGGCGGACGGGCCGTATGTGCTGGACATCGCCCGGCGCACCGGCGGCGCGATCGAGGACGTGGATGACGCGCAGATCATCTCGGCGATCAAGCTGCTCGCCCGCACCGAGGGCATCTTCACCGAGACCGCGGGTGGGGTTACCGTCGGCGTGCTGCGTAAGCTCGTGGAAAACGGCGTGCTCGACCCGGACGCGCAGACCGTCGTGATCAACTCCGGCGACGGGCTCAAGACCCTCGACGCGGTCGCCGACGCCGGCGTCACCGCGACGATCAAGCCCTCGCTGGCCGCCTTCCGCGACGCCGGTCTGTAGCGCAGGCGACGGCCGCCCGCCGCATACCTGTTCGACCGGCAGCTCAAGCGACCCGGCCTCCGGGCGACCAAGCTCTCCGCAAAACCGCTTCAGCAAGACCGTCTCAGCGCACCGAGAAGGAGCCAGCCGCCATGGCCGTCACCGTCCGCATCCCGACCATCCTGCGCAGCTACACCGGCGGCGCGGCCGAGGTGGCCGCCGAGGGCGCGAACCTCGCCGAGGTCATCGACGCGTTGGAGAATTCGTACCCGGGCATTCGGGCCCGCGTGCTCGACGACTCAGGCAAGCTGCGCCGTTTCGTGAACGTGTACGTGAACGACGACGACGTCCGCTTCGCCGAGGGCCTCGCGACCGAGACCAAGGACGGCGCCGCGATCTCGATCATCCCGGCGGTCGCGGGCGGCTGTCGCTGACCGACCCCGGTCCCGTGCCGGCGCCGCGCGACTGTTAGGCTGACATCGTTGTCGAAGCGTTGTCCCATTCACTCGCGCGGCGCCCGGGAAAGCCGTCTTGCGGCTCAGAAATGACGCTCAGTCAGGCCTTGCGCTCCTTACGTAAGCGTCCACGGGCTGAGATGATCAGTAACCGTCCGATTACGGTTTCATGATCGGCCGCCCGCTTCGCCGGGTTTCGCCATGGTTTGTCATGGCGCGAAAACGCAGTA
>DASUAR010000072.1:0-4261 GCA_035763685.1 Actinocrinis sp.
CCGGGTGATAACCCGGGAACAACTGATGCGCGAAGTCTGGGACACTACCTGGTGGTCCTCGACCAAGACGCTCGACATGCACATCTCCTGGCTGCGTAAGAAGCTCGGCGACGACGCCGCGAATCCCCGGTTCATCTCCACCGTGCGGGGGGTCGGCTTCCGGTTCGAGCGCGGCTGAGGGATGGTCGCGTGCGGCGCGGCGAGCCGGGGCGTCAGGGCACCGGGTAGGGGGTTTCGATGCGCCGCCGGATGATCAAGTCCACGGTGTCCGCCGTGCTGATCGTGGTCGTGCTGCTCGGCGTGCCGCTGGGCATCATCGACGCGCTGCGCATCAGCGAGTCGGAGCATGCGGCGCTCAACCAGAAGGTGCAGCTCATCGGCTTTCAGCTGGATCAGCAGCTGGCGGCGAATCAGCAGGTCGACCTCGGCGCGCTGAAGAAGCTGGTGCCGGTGGGCGACAGCGTGGCCGTGACGTATCCCGGCCACGCCAAGCAGCCGGTGATCATCAACCCGCAGGTCACCGACCATCCCCGGTCCAGCGACGTGTACCAGGGGCCGCCGCCGCGCCGGGTGACCGCCATTCTTACCGAGTCCTGGACGCCGACCGAGACCCGTATCCGCGGCAGCCTGCTGCTGGTGCTCGGCGTCGCGGTGCTGGCCACCGTGGCGGCCTGCGGAGTCGCCTTCCTCCAGGCACGCCGGCTCTCCCGGCCGCTGAGCGACCTGGCCCAGACCGCCGAACGGCTCGGTTCCGGCGACCCGCGGCCGCGCCACCGCCGCTACGGCATCCCCGAGCTGGACCGGGTCGCCGAGGTGATTGATCACACCGCCGAGCGCATCTCCCGAATGCTGGCCACCGAACGCCGGCTGGCCGCGGACGCCTCACACCAGCTGCGTACTCCGCTGACCGCGCTGTCCATGCGCCTCGAGGAGATCATCGCGGCGCAGGACCTGATGGACGTGAAAGAGGAGGCGGCGGTCGCGCTCACCCAGGTCGAGCGGCTGACCGACGTCGTGCAGCGGCTGCTCACCGACGCCAGGGACACTCGGCGCTCCACCTCGACCGTGCCCATCGACGTGGACATGGTGATCCGCCAGCAGATCTTCGAATGGCGCCCGGCCTTCCGCAGCGCCCGCCGCCCGATCCGGGTCGACGGCGTGCGCGGCCTGGCCGCGGTCGCCACGCCGGGGGCGTTCGCGCAGGTGCTCGCGACGTTGATGGAGAACTCGCTGATGCACGGCGCGGGGCCGGTGACCATCCGGACCAGGACCACCGGCGGCTCGGTGGTGGTCGAGGTGTGCGACGAGGGTCCCGGTGTGCCGCAGGAGCTGGGCGCGCGGGTCTTCGAGCGCTCGGTGTCCGGCCGGGCCTCCACGGGCCTCGGCCTGACGGTCGCCCGCGAACTGGCCGAGGCGGATGGCGGGCGGCTCGAGTTGCTCCAGCAGCGGCCGCCGGTGTTCGCGGTATTCCTTACCGCGTTCGACCCGCTGATGTAGCCGGGCGGGAGGGGCGCGCGGCGATCGATCGGCGCGCTCCTGGACGTGCCCAGCGGTGCAAGTAAGTCTTGAAAGATATGTCAGCGGCACGAACAAGGGCGGGAACCCGATCGGGTTCCCGCCCTGAAGCTGTGCGGAAGTCTTACCGCTCGGCGCGCAGCAGGTCGCCGGAGCCGGAGCGCTTGTGCCGCGGGCTGGCGCTGGGGACCAGCGGAAGCTGCGAGGTGGGCACGGGCTCGGTGGCGGGGAACTGGAACTGCTCGCCGGCCAGCGCGGGGTCCGCCTTCGGGAAGATCCAGGTGCGGTAGGTCCACAGCCGGAAGACCATGCCAAGCGGCATACCGAACACGTACTTGGCCACGTTGTTCGCCAGCGCGCCGTCGAAGTGCAGGATGTACTGGGAGAAGGCCAGCGGCACGGTCTCGATCAGCATCCCGATGCCGTTGACCGCGAAGAACAGCACCAGTTCGCGGCTGCGGCCGATCGAGTCGCGGTCCTTGTAAGTCCAGAACCGGTTGCCCAGGTAGGCGACGACGGTGGCCACGACGGTGCCGACGACCGAGCCGATGACCGGCTTGTGCGGGATGGCCTGCCAGCACAGGTTGGTCACCAGCATGTTCACCACAAGGGCGATCGCGCCGATCGTGCCGAACTTCGCCAGCTCGTGAAAGCCGCGGCGAACTCGGGCGTATGCAGCTTGTAGTGCCGCCACTGTGGATTACCTACCTGACTTCCGGAAGCTCACCACTACGAGAGTAGCCATTCTCAACCGTCGCAGACCGCCATGGGTGGTCCCGTAGCAGACCTGTGACGGACACATTGCCCGTTCAAGGTATACGAGACACGGGTGCTGCGCTTTAAAGGACCACACAGCATGAGAGCACAAAGGAAGCGCCGCGGCAGCTGGCACACTCGGGCGTTTCTGGCGCATTCCGGCGTGGCGTAGCGAATGTGACCGAGTTCACCAGGCGGCCCCGGCGTGGCGGCTCGCGGCCTTGCGGCAGGGCGTGAGCAGGGTCAATCCGCCGTTAGGCTTGGTTCCTGTGATCGGCACACCTACCCAAGTCATGGACAACGGATTGGGCGGCCCCGGGCCTGTGAACGCGCCGGTCGTCGGCGTGATCGGTGCCGGGCAGCTGGCCCGGATGATGCAGCCGGCGGCCCTCGCGCTCGGGGTGCGGCTGCGAGTGCTCGCCGCGAACGTGGACGAGTCCGCCGCGCAGGTGGTCCCGGACGTGGCGCTTGGCGCGCATGATGACCCGGAAGCGGTACTGGCGTTCGCTCGCGGCTGTGACGTGATCACCTTCGACCATGAGCACGTGCCGACGCCAATCCTGGAGCGCCTGATCGAGCTGGGCGTCGCGGTACGGCCGGGGCCGGGTGCCCTCGTCCACGCGCAGGACAAGGTAATCATGCGGGAGCGGCTGAGCGCGATCGGCGTGCCGTGCCCGCGCTGGACTCGTCTGGACGCTTCCGGTGAAGGCCTGGAGGCCCGGATCGCTGCGGCGGCGGAATTCGCGGAGCAGGTCGGCTGGCCCTTCATCCTCAAAGCGGCGCGCGGCGGTTACGACGGCAAGGGCGTTTGGCGGATCGAGAACGCCGAGCAGCTGCGGGACGTCGTGCAGGGTGCGGTGGCGCGCGGCGTCGAGTTGATCGCCGAGGCGCTGGTTCCGTTCGCGCGCGAGCTGTCCGCGCAGGTCGCGCGCTCACCGCAGGGGCAGGCGGTCGCGTATCCGGTGGTCGAGACCGTGCAGCGGGAGGGGATATGCCGCGAGGTATACGCCCCGGCCCCGGGTCTCGACGCAGCTCGCTCGGCCGAGGCGCAGCACATCGCGCTCACCATTGCCCGCGAGCTGGATGTGACCGGGATGCTCGCGGTCGAGCTGTTCCAGACCGCCGACGGCGCGCTCAGCGTCAACGAGCTGGCGATGCGGCCGCACAACTCCGGTCACTGGGGCATCGACGGCGCGGTGACCAGCCAGTTCGAGAACCATTTGCGGGCGGTCCTGGATCTGCCGCTCGGCGCGCCGACCCCGCACGCCCCGGTCGCGGTGATGGCGAACGTGCTCGGCCTGGACCTGCCCGACGTGTACCCGGCGTATCTGCACTGCATGGCGCGCGACCCGGGGCTCAAGATCCACATGTACGGCAAGGCGGTCAAGCCCGGCCGCAAGATCGGACACGTGACCGTACTCGGAGACGACTTCGAGGACTGCGTCGAGCGCGCCGCGCACGCTGCGGCCTACCTGCGGGGAGAGATCGATGAATAGCGGCGAGGCCCGGATCGGCATCGTCATGGGCTCGGACTCGGACTGGCCGGTGATGAGCGCGGCCGCGGCGGCACTGGACGAGTTCGAGGTCGAATATGAGGTCGACGTCGTCTCGGCGCACCGGATGCCGCAGACGATGATCGAGTACGGCCGGCATGCCGCGTCGCGCGGCCTGAAGGCGATCATCGCGGGCGCCGGCGGCGCGGCGCACCTGCCGGGCATGCTCGCCTCGGTCACGCCGCTGCCGGTGATCGGCGTGCCGGTGCCGCTGAAGTACTTGGACGGCATGGACTCGCTGCTGTCGATCGTGCAGATGCCTGCCGGAGTGCCGGTCGCCACGGTGTCGATCGGCGGCGCGCGCAACGCGGGACTGCTCGCGGTGCGGATCCTGGCCGCGCACGACCCGCACCTGCTCGCGGCCATGCGCGCGTTCCAGGACGACCTTGAGGCGCAGGCACGGGCCAAGGGCGCGGTGCTACGCGCCAAGCTGGCCC
>DASUAR010000073.1:0-28113 GCA_035763685.1 Actinocrinis sp.
TGACGTGCTTTGATACGCTCGTCACGGTGATACGGGGCGGATGGTGTCAGCGGAGGGGCTGGATCGTGGCTATCGATGAGTTGCCGTTGCCGGTGGTGAATTTCCTGAACGTCATCGGTGTGGAGTGGCCGTACATCGACGAGGAAACGGTCATGCAGTTCGCCTCGTTGGTGCGGGGGTTCGGGCAGGCGGTCCAGCAGACGCACCAGGACGCCACTGACGCCGTCCATCGGATAGCGCAGGCGCATCAGGGTGCATCCACAACACGGATGAAGTCGGGATGGGCGCAGTTGTCGGACCGGCACGTGACCGAGATCGTGGACGGCTGCGAGGCGCTGGCAGTCGCCCTGGAGGCTTGGGCCGGGTACATCGTGGTCCAGAAGGGCGTGGCGATAGCGGAGCTGGTGTCGATGGCCGCGGCGTTCTTCGCCGATCAGGCCGCGGCGGTCGCGACGTTGGGCTTAGCCGAGGCCGCCGTGCCGCTCATCATCGCGGGCGCACGCAAGCTCGCCGAGTCATTGATCGAGGATCTCAACCAGTACGTCCAGGGCAAGGTCATCGAGGCGGCGGCGAAGCCGCTTTTCGCGAAGGTTGAGTCCGCGCTGTCCGGGCTGGACTGGTCGCAGGCAGGCGCGTCCGGCGAGAGCGCTGAGGGCTTCAGCCTGGACATGCAGGAGTTGACGACGCAGACCGGGATCCTGCGCGCTCACGCGGAGACGATGCGCTCGCACGCGGTCCGGCTGCGCGACGGAGTCGGGGGGCTGAGCTTCTGATGGCGGGCGGAGAAGAACTTGCCGTCGCCGCGAAGGCGCTAGCGCGGGACTTCGCCGAGTCGGCCGACCGGGTCGCCGACAAGGCCGCGTCGTTCGCAGAACAGACCGCTGACAAGGCGCTGAGTAACGGCCGCGATCTGGAGAGCCTGGACCAGGATCTGGGCGGCAAGTTCGATGGCATCGGAAAGGGCGGCGAACCCGACAGTCTCGCCACGCGGCCCGGCGAAGCGTCCAGTGCGCCGGCCCGCAGTGGCGAATCGTCACTAGCTGGCGGCAGCACCGAGCCGCCGAGGCTCAACGGCGGCGGCGAGTCTCCGACCGGCGGACAGGCGGCTGACGGCAACGGTGGTTGCGCTACCGGTGGTGACCCTGTCGACGTCGTATCGGGTCAGATGATCACCTCTGAGACCGACCTGGAACTGCCTGGACTGTTGCCGCTCATGCTTCGGCGCGCCTACGCGTCCGGTTACCACGGCGGGAGGCTGTTCGGGCCGGGATGGTCCTCGACCCTCGATCAGCGTCTCGAGATCGACCAGGACGGCATCCACTACGCCGGTGACGACGCCCAGATCCTGCACTACCCCGTCCCCACCCAGCCTGGTCAGCAGGTGCTGCCCGCCGCCGGCGCCCGTTGGCCGCTGACCTGGGACCGCGCCAGCGACACGATCCGGATCGAAGACCCCGAGCGAGGCTGGACCTGGCACTTCACGAACCTCGGAGCCACCAAGACCAGCGCTGGCCAGCTTCGGCCGATCACTGCGATTTCCGACCGCAACGGCCACCGCATCACGTTCACCTTCGACGAAGACGGCGTGCCGTCCGAGGTCCAGCACACCGGCGGCTACCACGTCGCCGTCGAGACCGGCTACACGCCCGCAGGTTTCCGCGTCACAGCCTTACGCCTCCGTGATGGCGCGAACGACGGACACGACACCAGGGTCCTGTCCTATGGTTACGACCGCCGGGGCCGGCTGACCGAGGTCACGGACTCCACCGGCGTGCCGTACGTCTACGAATTCGATGGCCAGGACCGTATCGCTGCGTGGACCGACCGCAACGGCTTCAGGTACGAGTACACGTACGACACTCAGACGGGGCGCGTCGTGCGAGGCACCGGACAAGAGGGTTACCTCTCCGCGGCATTCGACTACGACGTCGAAGCCCGAGTCACTAGGGTCACCAACAGCCTGGGCCACGTCACCGTCTTTCGGTACGACGGGCATGGCCACATCACTGAAACCGTCGATCCTCTGGGCAACGCCACGCTGACCGAGTTCGACCGCTACGGAAGGCTGCTCTCACGTACCGACCCGCTGGGGCACACCACCCGTTTCTTGCGTGACGAGCACGGGGATCCGGTCCGCATCGCGCGTCCCGACGGACTGGCCGTGGTAGTCCAATACAACGACCTGCGTCTGCCGATCACCATAACCGGCGCTGACGGAGCCGAGTGGCGGTACGAATATGACGCGGCCGGCAGAATCATCTGTGTAATCGACCCGGCTGGCGCGGACATCCGCCTTGAGCGGGACGAGCGAGGTGCCCTCGCCGCGGTGACCGACGCGCTGGGCGGTGTCAACCGATACGAGTCGGACCGCGCAGGGTTGCCCTTGGCCGCGAGCGATCCCCTCGGTGGGCAGGCCCGAATCGAGCGCGACGCGTTTGGCCGCCCCGCCTTGCTCACAGACGCGCTTGGCGCGACCACGCGCGTCGGCTGGACCGTGGAGGGACGGCCAGCATGGCGCGTCCTTCCCGACGGCACGCGAGAAGAATGGATCTACGACCCCGAGGGCAACCTGCTCGAGCACCACGACCCCGGAGGCGCGGTCACCCGTTTCGAATACGGCAGCTTCAGCAGGCCGATCGCACGCGTCGACCCGTCCGGAGCGCGCTACCTGTTGATGTACGACAAGGAGCTGCGTCTGGTCTCGGTGACAGGACCACACGGTCGAAGCTGGACCTACGAGTACGATCCGGCCGGGCACCTTCGCTCGGAAACCGACTTCAACGGACGCACCGTCACCTATCGGTATGACGCGGCTGGTCGCGTCGTCGAGCGGACGAACGGTGCGGGCGAATCAGTGCACATCGAGCGTGACAGCCTCGGCGCGGTCACCGAGCGCCGCGTAGGCGAAGCGATCACTCGCTTCGAGTACGACGCCGCAGGACGGATGACGCTGGCGATAGGTCCCGACAGTGTGCTCGAATACGAGCGCGACAGCCTCGGCAGGATACTGACCGAGGCGGTGAACGGACGCGTACTCGCGAGCGAGTACGACGCCGCGGGTCGACGGGTGCGCCGCACGACGCCCAGTGGCGTGGTTTCCGAATGGGCGTACGATGCGGCCGGGCGGCCCGTATCCCTCGCCACTGTGGGCGGCGGCCTGACTTTCCAGCACGATGCCGCCGGCCGTGAGATCGCACGCTATTTCGGGACTACTGCGGCGCTCTCGCAGGAATTCGACGCGCTGGGCCGAATGACCGGGCAGGGCGTGTGGGCCTACGACCGGTCGAGCGACGAGATTGACGAGACTACGGCAGCACCCGTCCCGCGCCTGTTGCAGCAGCGCACGTATACGTACCGCCAGGACGGCATCCCGACGTCCGTCGCTGATGTGTTGCGCGGCACGCGCACGTTCGACCTCGACGAACTCGGTCGGGTCACGGCTGTGGACGCGGCGACGTGGACCGAGTCGTACGCGTACGACCAGTTCGGCAACATCGTCCAGGCAACCGGCCCGCAGGATGATGATCTGCAGGGCAAGCGACAGTTCGACGGCACCATGTTGCGCCGAGCCGGGCGCGTCAGTTACGAGCACGATGAGCAGGGCCGCGTCGTGCGTGTCACGCGCCGGACACTTTCTGGCCAGACCAGGCAGTGGTCGTATGCCTGGGATGCCGAAGATCGCCTGACTCGCGTGACAACCCCGGACTCGGCCGTTTGGCAGTATGCATACGACGCTCTCGGCCGCCGGATCGCGAAGCGCCGCTCGGCCTCGGACGGCACCGTCGCCGAGGAGATTCTGTTCACGTGGGACGATGTGCGCCTTGCCGAACAGGTGTCGACCGGCCCGGATGGACGGTCCACCGCGGTGACCTGGGATTGGGAGCACGGCACTGCCCGTGCCGCCACGCAGGTCCATCGCTCCTGGGCAGACGACGCTCCACAGGAGGAGATCGACACCGCCTTCTACGCGATTGTCACTGACCTGATCGGTACCCCGTCCGAGCTGATCCGGGCCGACGGTAGTGTCGCCTGGTACACCGCGACGACGCTGTGGGGCTCCGTTGTCTCGGTCTCGTCGGACGGAATCGACTGTCCGCTGCGGTTCCCCGGCCAGTACTTCGACGCGGAATCCGGGCTCAGTCACAACGTCTACCGGTACTACGACTCTGGAACCGGACGGTATATCACGCCGGATCCGCTCGGCCTGGCCCCGGCACCGAACCAGAACGCGTACGTCCCGAATCCGGTCATCGGCACCGACGAACTCGGGCTTTCTCCGGCCGCCGGCGCCCAGACCAACTACATGGACGCGACGGACAAGTTCGCGATCAACGCGGCCAACGCCAAACCGATGCCCGGTTTTCACGACGTCATCATCCACGGCAGCCCGACAGATTTCGGACCCCAGCCGACTTCCTGGAAGAACGGCACGAATTTCGACCACCGGACCCTCGCGAACTTGCTCGAGCACGATCCGAGCTATCCCGGCGGTCCGATCCGGCTGCTGTCCTGCAGCACCGGCAAGCTCCCGGATGGTGCGGCGCAGAACCTGGCGAACAAGCTCGGCGTCACGGTCGTCGCGCCGACCGATACGCTGTGGGCCTACCCGTCAGGACGACTCACGGTTGGTTCGACGGCACTGCGTAGCAGCGGCTCGACCGACCTGTGGAACGTCTTCGAGCCGGGCAACAGTTCGACCTCGCTGACGCAGTGGCTCGCCAAACCGTAGCAACGCTGAACAGGACGGCGGTCAGATGGAGCAGCTCGGGTTCTTTCGAGAGCTTCCGCACGGCGACCCGGAAGGTCCTTCGCTCCTCGAAGCCGGACGCAGGACGCGGGATGACGAGCCGGCGATCGTGCACTACCTCGCCGAAAGCCCCGTGCTAGCCATTTCGGGCAGTGCCGTGTACGACGTCATCGATCCGCAGCATCCGGTCGCCGGTCGCAACGCAATTCGCACGGACGGCGTGTGGATATGGCCTGATGACCTCGCGTATTACGTGGCCAACTACCACATCGAGCTGCCCGCCGAGTTCATCGAGCATGGAACGCAAGCGCGGTGGGCCGTCCGTACCCTCTCGCAGGCCGAGCTGGAGGAGTTGGAGCGGGAAATGTTCGGCGAATAGCCTCCCCGATGCGTCGGTCGGTGCGGGATCAAGGGGCGCTTTTGCGCAGTAGTCGCGCCTCTTTGCGGAGTTGTCTGAGCCGGGTGCGGGCGCCTGTCGTTGGCATGCTGTCGAGGTTGAGTGGCGGCCGATTGGTCGCCGAGGTATTCGCCGAGTTGGCGCAGCGCCTCCACCGTTCTGGCCGTTGGCGCGTGCGTGTAGATCTCCATCGTTACCGCGATCTTCGAGTGTCGAAGGATCTGCATGGCCACGCGCGGATGCACGTCGAGCCCCGCGAGCAGTGTTCCGCAGGTGTGCCGCGTGTCGCGGACGCGAACCTCACGCACGCCCGCCAGGCGGCAGCGCCGCTTAAATGAATGGTTGACGTTACGCGGGTCGATGGCGTTTCCGAGATTGGTCGTGAACACGTATCCGCGCTCCAACCAGTCGTTACCAGCGGCTTTCTTGGCCCTCTCCTGATCAGCAGCGCGCAGCCGGAGCGCCGAGACGCAGATGCCTGGCAGCGGGAGCGGAGCTGTCGATGCCTCAGTCTTGGTCTCTCCGTGCACAAGCCGGCCCGCGATCCGCTGAATCTGCGACTGCGCGAACAGCGACGACCCGTCGAGGTCAACCGCATCCCAGGTCAAGGCACGCCGCGATGCGGCGGGCGGCCCGTCGCCGCCCGAACCGGCTCCTCTTGTCTTCGCCCCGTCGACGTCTCGGCCCGCTCCAGGCGAGCCCGGACATAGGTCGAGCGCATGCTCCTGGATGAGAAGCAGCGAGCCCAACTGTGCAGCCAGCAGGACGCCCGCAGGCGCGACGACGCACAGGCCGAGCAGACCGGCTGAGCTGGATCGAGCACGCCGAACGCACGAAGTCACCGCGGACCGCTTGGCGCTGCCGGACCCGCGCATTCGTTCCGAGCGCGGCCGGCGCGCCAGCGTCCGCGAACACGAGCATGGACAGCACACACAGCAGCCGGACACGACCTACGACGACGCCGACACCGCCAGCAGCTCCCGACACTCGACAGACACAGCGACGACCCGCACCAGGAGCTCAAGCGACCGAACGCACGAGGAACAGAGGGATCGCCTTCTGCGAGCCCTCCCTCGGAGAGAGCGGAGCAGTACGTGAGGTGGAGGGCGCGGGAAGAGGGGAAAGGGTGGGTCGTGGCTGGTCATCTCCCCGGCCGTTCATCGCGTGCGACTACCAGACCGCGCCGAGGGGCACAAGGCGAAGAGCATGCCTTGACCCGCCGACCAACGCCCAGCAAGACAGAAGTCTGCCCCCATTAGGAGATACCAGAACCTCAGACCGAACCACGGGCGCAGCCCGGCGCGAGGTGGGTAGCATCCATCAGCAGATGGCTGGTCGATCGGGGGGCACGTGGTACCGCAGACAATCAACGGGAGGATGCTGCATGCGTTGATGATGCGTGACTTCCAGACGCATGACGCGGCGCGCAAGGCAATGAACCTGGATTCCTACTCGCGCAAGACCGTGTATCGGGCGGTGTCGCTGATCTTTCGCAATCTGGCGGTCCTGCGGTTCGGCGCGGAGCCTGACCCGCGCGCCAGCGTCGACGAGTTCATGCGGACGGCGCTGCGAGTTGACGATTACCCGCTGCCGTTCGACGACGCGAAGGTTCTAATGCTTTCGGCACTCGATGATGTCGAGCGGGACTCGGGATTGCCCGGGGCACAGTTGATCGTGCACAAGTCGAGGATGATCGTCGCTCTAGCTTCTGATCTCCGGTTGCAGCCTCAAGACGCTGACGGACTCGTCGTGGCCGTAGAGAAGATCATCGCCACCGAGTTCCCCCGATCGCTCTGAGATAGTCAACGTGTTTCATCAGCGAGAAGTCAGCGCAACGCTCGACAACAGACGGCGACAGCCGATAGCGGACGACAAGCGATCAGCAGCGGACGACGGCAAACGACGCTGGCCGATAGCAGACGGGGCTGGGGAACCGCGCTGACACGGAAGCGATCCGACCATCGAAATGCCCGAGGACTTCCAATAACGTTGACACCGTTTGCGCGGCTCACGGCAACGTTGGTCAGTTCGCTGTCCGCCTTTGTCCGGGAAGAAGGCATTGGCCGGGTTTGAAGGGGGAAATCGTGGCAATTGTCGTGACGCGAGCACGTGGTGGCGCTCGCGATCAGCTTCGCAAGTACCGGGTATTGGTCGACGGCATCGAGGTTGGGCGCGTCGGCCAGGGCGAGACCTTGAGCCACGAGGCGACGGAGGGCGAACACACGGTACAACTGAAGATCGACTGGGGAGCCAGTGCGGCTTACCGCTTCACATTGAGTTCGGACGAGTCGGCATACTTCGCGTGCGCACCGGGAGGTAACGCGCCGCTCTACGCCGTGACCGCCGGTCGGGATGAGTACATTGAGCTTGCGCCGGCCGCGGGGCCGGTCGAGCCGTGGGACGTGCCCGGCCAACTTCGCTCGCAGCGCCCCGTTGGATTGGCGGTCACGTTCTTCGGCGGAGGCGCTCTCCTCATCGGAGGGGTGATCTGGCACCTGACCGGTCTCGCGAAGAAAGCCGACGCGGTCGTTACGATTACCGGTTTCTTCCTTACGCTTGCCGCGATGATCGTGTTCAGGCTCGCGGAGCGCCATGCGAACAGGAATCGGCAGGACAACTACAACGGGTAGCGTTTCGCCTTGCCGGACCGGCGGTGCTGGACGTCCCGTCAGCGAAATGTCGCAGTCCGGCGCGTGCCGAGCGCTGACACCACGAGGCGTCGCCGCCGGCAAGTGCCCAGGAGTAAGAGCTCGACGTCGCTGACCCAGTGGCTGGCCAAGCCGTAGCGACGAGGAACAGGAATGCGGGCACGGTGGGTAGTTCGTGTCCTCACCCAGACCGAGCTGGAAGACCTGGAACGGGAGATGTTCGGCGAGCAGCCTCCGCGACGCGTCGTTGAGGGATCGAGGGGCGCTTTCGCCCGGTAGTCGTGCCGTTGTGCGGAGTTGGCTGAGCCGGGTGCGGGTGCCTGTCGTTGGCCTACTGTCGAGGTTGAGTGGGGTTGAGCACCTGTCGGACGTGCGATGCCACCTGTTGCAGCAGGTCGACTTCGGATGTCGCCGCGCCGTCGAGCCAGCCGACGTCGAGGGCGGTGGCCCCGGAGGGCACTGTCCGAGGCAGATCGGTATAGGGCGAGAGATCTTCGAAGTGGGCACGGCGAGGGCTCGCGGGTTCGGCGTCACGGATGGGCCACTGCGACCGCCTGTTCGGTTATCAGGTGGTCGACGAGGGTGAGCAGCAGATCCCGGCTGTCCGTGCGTCGGCGCAGGTCGCCCATCAGGATGGGCACCTGCGGATCGAGGTCCAGTGCCTCGCGCACTTCGGGGACGGTACGGTCCTGGCACCCGTCGAAGCAGTTGACGCCGACCACGAACGGGATTCCGCGACTCTCGAAGAAGTCGATCGACCCGAAGCTGTTCTCAAGTCGCCGGGTGTCGGCCAGCACGACCGCACCCAGCGCGCCATGCACCAAGTCGTTCCACATGAACCAGAACCGCTCCTGGCCGGGCGTACCGAACAGGTAGACCACGAGTCCGGTACTGATGGTGATCCGCCCGAAGTCCATCGCGACCGTCGTGGTTACCTTGTCCGCGACCGCGTTTAAGTCGTCCACGCCGACACTGACGACGGTCAGATACTCCTCAGTGCGCAGCGGCGCGACCTCGCTGACCGCGCCGACCATCGTGGTCTTGCCTACGCCGAAGCCGCCCGCGATCAGGATCTTGACGGCGGCTGGCGCCGGCGCGGAGGCGGGTTGCCGCCGGTCAGAGTCGTCGTAGTCCATCTCGCACCGCCTGAAGAAGGGTGATGTCCGGTCGCTGCCCGACGGCAACCGCGAGTGGCGGTCGCGCGGACACCCTGCCGGTGTCGATCAGGTCGCCGACAAGGATCTTGGCGACCGCGACGGGCAGGTTGAGCCTTGCGGCGACCTCGGCCAGCACACAGGGTGTGCGGCACTGGTCGAGGATGAAGCGGTGTTCGGGCTCAAGGCCTCGGGCACCCAACTGCTCGTCCGGGGGCGTCAGCGTGCTGATCACGGTGATCAGCGTCAAGTCGTCGCGGGCTGAGACCGTGCGGCCGTGGGTGATGGTGTAGGGCCGGACGAAGGAGTCGTCCGGATCTTCCTCAAGGGACTCGTCGGCCCAATGGTTCACCCGTATCCACCCCCACCCCCTCCTGCTTCGGCGTCGTGCGCGCCTCGGTGCCCAGGTGTCGGCCGACTTGCAGCACAAGGGTGTGCATCGCGACCGCCATCACCTCGGCGTCGACCTCCTGCGCGGCGATCACCGCCAAGTGGGTGCCGTGCCCGGCCGCGCTGACGAACAACCACAGCCTGGCCAGCTCGACGATGACCTGATGCGTGCCGCCGCCGTCGAAGACGTCCCCCACGCCGCGGGCAAGGCTCTGCTGGCCGGTCGCGATGGCGGCCAGCCGCTCGGCGTCGGCGCGGTCGATGCCGCGCGATTGGCTGATCACAAGGCCGTCGTCGGACAGCACGATGGCGTGCCGGGCACCGGGGACCTGGTCGATCAGGCGGTCGAGCAGCCAGTTCAGGTCGTCGTCGGTGGCCGTGGTCCGCTGGGTCGCGAAGGATCGCTGTGTCATCGTCCGTCTTCTTCCCGGGTCGCACTGAGACCTGGCGTGGTCTGCGTGGTGAGGTCCTCATCGTCCGCGGCGCGGCGGGCCAGGCGCGATTGGCGCTGGAATGCTCCGATCGTGGCGCCGGAGCGCAGGGGCAGCATCGTGGGCGCGTCCTGTTCGTCGGCGGTCGCACCGGTGTCCTGTCCGCCGGGGGAACGGTGCTCGCGCAACTCGGTCGCCAGGCTGGCGAGCCGCACTCGCTTGGGCAGCGGCTTGAGCTCGGACGCGGTATTGCCGGAGCCGGATTCCGCCGGAACGGACGTGAGACGCACGCCGATGCCGGACAGTGCCAAGTCGCCTTCCTCCGTGGAGGCGGGGTACCGCGAATCTGCCGAGGGGCGATTGCCGTCGAGGTCAAGGAAAGCCGGGGCGTGAGTCGCGGTGTCGGCAGACGTGCTCTCCACTGCGGACAGCCGGCGCGACGTCTGCTCGTGCTGCTCCGCCGCGTCGTCGGGCACGGACGGCCGGCGGCCGGTGTGCACCAACTCCGTGGGAAGCAGGACGACTACGCGGGTGCCGCCATAGGAAGAGGCTCGCAGTTCCACCTTGATTCCGAGTCCGGCAGCCAGGCGGGCCACGACATAGAGGCCGAGGCGGGCGTCATCGGCCCGGGAGACCACGTCCAGCTTCGGCGGATCAAACATCATGGTATTGGCATCAATATACTGTTCGGGCGCCATGCCCACGCCGCGGTCCTCGATCTCGATGGCCAGGCCGTGGGCGACCAGAGAAGCGGTAACCTCCACGGGGGTCGGCGGCTTGGAAAAGGCGACCGCGTTCTCCATCAGTTCGGCGAGCATGTGCACGACGGGGCCGACCGCCCGCTCCGACAACCAGGTGGTGTTGTCAGTCTCGATACGGATGCGCCGGTAGTCCTGCACCTCGCCTTGAGCGGAGCGCAGGACGTCGAGCAGCGCCACCGGTTTGCGCCAGCGTCGCTGAGGCTGTCCGCCGCCCAGGATGACCAGGTTCTCCTCATAGCGGCGCAGGCGGGCGGTCAGGTGGTCCAGCTCGAACAGGCCCTCGAGCAGCTCGGCGTCCTCGTAGCGGCGCTCCAGCTCGGTCACGCGCTTCATCTGCAAGCCGATCAGCAGTTGGGTGCGCCGGGCGATGCGCTGTAGCAGGCGCTCGAAGCCGCGGTACTGCTCCACCTGGTGGACCGCGGTCTCCAGGGCACTGGCGCGGGCGGCGTTGAGGGCCTGCCCGAGCATGCCGAGTTCGTCGCCGCCGTAGTGCAGCGCGGGCAGTTCGGCATCGGTATCGACGGTTTCGCCGCGGCGCAGCCGTTCAACTACGTCGGGCAGGCGGACTTGTAGCTCGAGGGCCGTGGTACGCAGCGCGAATATCCGGCGGCGCAACACTCCGGTCAAGAAGATGGTTAGCAATACGATGAGAAGGACGCCGCCGAAGCCGACGGCACTGACGAGGATGAGGTCGGTCGCCATGCCATGCACCTCTGCCGAGGTGGCTTTGGTGAGCGCGGTGCCGAGCTCGATGTTCAGGCCCTGCAGCTGCGGGGTGATCGCGGAGATGCTCTGCTCCCACTGGGCACCGAGCGCTGCGGGAAGCGCGATGCCGTTGGTGGACGGTGCGGAGGCGATCACGTACTGCATGACGCCGGTCTTCTGCTGCCAGGCATTGCTCGCGATCAGGGCTCGGTACTGCCCGCCCGCCGCGGCAGGCAGCAATGGCACGACCTTGTCGTCGTAGATGAACTGTTCGATGCCGGCGAGCTTGGCCAGTTGTGTGCGCTGGGCGCTCGAGATGGTGCCGCCCACGATGCCGGGGGTCAGCAGGGCGTCCTCGCGTGCCAGGATCTCGATACCCCAGACCGAGTCGATCTCCGGTCGCACTTGGAAGTTGAGGTCGGCGAGGCCGACGTCGCTCAGGCTGTTGAACAGTTCGAGGTCAGTGGTGATCAGACCGGTGTAGTCGTCATAGATCTGCTGTTGCGAGACGCTGTGCGCGTCCACCGCGAAGCGGTAGGTGCCGAGTTGTTGCAGCCCGGTTTCGATCTTTGCGGCGCCTGCCAGGATGTCGGCGGGGGCCGGGCCGGTCAAGGCTTTCAGACTGGCGATGCCGGCGTCCGTCTGATGGCGCTGCGCCGCGAGTTTCGCCTGGTAGCCGGCCGGATCCGTGAGTGCGGCGGCGCTCAGGTGCCGCTCGACCTGCAGACCGTAGAAGATACTGAACACCGGTGTGGCATAGCGCACCGTCTGGGTGTTGTGGTTGCTGACGCTGTGCCAGTTGTCGTAGAGCCGGTTCGAGTTGACGGCCCACAGGACGGTCATCGCCACGCTGGGCACCAGTGCGAGGATGAGCAGAACGACGCGCAGCGGCAGCTGTTGCCGCGTGTCCGCGTCGAGGATGCGGTGCCGTTTCGCCGTTCGCGCGTGGAGTGCCACCCCAAGCCCCCAGCAAGTCGGTGAAGGCGGTCCACCGGTATTACGGGGTCCGCGAAGGTCGAACGGATACTACTCTCGGACCGAGTATCCTCATGCTGTTATTGTGACGATTGTTATCTTGTTGGATTTGGGTGCGCGCTATCGCAGAGCGCCCAAAATACGCATCGGCGACCTTCTCGGCACCCTGCGCGGACGGGATGATGGCAAGATTCCGCGGCGCGGGCGGTTTCGTTCTTCGCCGCGGTGGGCCCTGAAAACCAACATGATCACGCAGCGCCGTGTCCGTGTCATAATCAGACCTCAGCGAAACCTGCGAAACCCCGGATCGATCCGGCGAACTGAGGCGTCGGTATTCCGCCGTCGAACACGAACGGATCCGTTCGACTACAAGCCGCCGCAGCGTCCATGTCAGGGGTCGAGTGGTTTGGGTTGGGCGGGATTTCTCGTTTCCGAAATCGCTTCGCAGCGTTCTTGGACGGTGTCGAGTACGCGGAGGCAGCCGTTGTCCCGAGTCGTACTCGTACGACCAGTTCGACAACATCGTCCGAGCGGCCGGAAATATGTGCGAATCTGTGGCGCGGTGATCTTCCGCCGTCGCGAGAATGTGTTCGGCGGCTGATAAAGTCTGCGATCCGCCGTGGGTTTGGGCGGGGTAGATGAGAAATCGAGCGCGATTAGCGCTGGCCCTGAGTGCCGACTGTCGCGTGGCCGGTGGCGCGCTTCGCAAACCACGGGCAATGAACAGCCCATTGGCTCACTTGGCTTGACACCTTCCGATCTTCAGAGTCAGGCCCTTTGGATACAGGCGAGGCTCTGCGCGGCGATCTCCGCCTCCTCGTCGGTCGGCACCACCACAACCGGCACAGCGCCCCCGACCGGCGAGACGAACTGCTCCTCCTTGCCGATCGCGCTCTCGTTGCGATCCGGATCCACCGCGATGCCCAGGCGCTCCAGCCCGCTCAGCGCCCGCGCACGTACTCCCGGATCATGTTCACCGACTCCCGCGGTGAACACCACCGCGTCCACGCGACCGAGCACGGCGTAGTACGCGCCGACATACTTGCGCAGACGGTGGCAGTAGACATCGATCGCCAGCAGCGCTTGCGGATCGTTGTCGCGCTCGATCGCCGCCCACACGTCCCGCACGTCATTGCTCCCGGCCAGTGCGAACAGCCCGCTCTCCCGGTTGAGCGCGTCCGCGACGGCAGCCGGGGTCAGCCCGGCCACGCGTGCGAGATATTCCGGCACGGCCGCGTCGAGGTCGCCGCTGCGCGTCCCCATCACCAGCCCTTCGAGCGGTGTGAGCCCCATCGACGTCTCTACGCTGCGGCCGCCCTCGATCGCGCAGGCGCTCGCCCCGTTGCCCAGGTGCAACACGATCAGATTCACATCACCGACGGCCCGGCCCAGCAACGCGGCGGCCCGCTTGGACACGTACTGATACGAGATGCCATGGAAGCCATACCGCCGCACGCCGAATTGCTCGCGCCATACACGCGGCACGGCGTACGTATACGCATGCGGTGGCAGCGTCTGGTGGAAAGCCGTGTCGAACACCGCGACATGCGGCAGGTCCGGGAGGGTACGCCGGGCGACCTCGATGCCGTCGATGTTCGGCGGAAGGTGCAGCGGCGCCAGCGGAACGAGCCTGCGCAGCGCGTCCAGCACCGCGTCGTCGATCACGACAGGCGCGGTGAACTGCCGCCCGCCGTGCACGACCCGGTGACCGACCGCGACGACCGACGCCTCCCGCAACGCCGGTTCGGCAGTCAGCGCCTGGACGACGGCGTCGGCGCCGTTCGCGTGCTCGACGAGCCCACCCGCCTTTCTGCCGCCGCCGTCCGCATCGATGAGCTGGTACTTGATCGACGAGGAGCCGGTGTTCAACACCAGCACGTCTCCAGCCACCACGGTCACCTTTCACGCCACGATGCGACACCTCAAAGCATTCGTGCGCCACGACCGAGGCTCCAGGTCCTTCGGTCCCGCGCCGATCGGGACTAACGGCCCATGCCCGAACCCGATCGGACCCGGAACCTGGGAGGTGGATACGAATACGGACCGACCACACCATCCACGGGAGAGGCCCGAGCCATGTCCGGCACCGACACCAGTCCCCTCACGTCCGACGAAGTCGACCTCATGGACGCCTATTGGCGCGCCGCCAACTACCTGTCGGTCGGGCAGATCTATCTCCTCGACAACCCACTGCTGCGTGAGCCGCTGCGTCCCGAGCACGTCAAGCCACGCCTGCTCGGCCACTGGGGCACCACGCCCGCCCTGAACTTCCTCTACGTGCACCTCAATCGGCAAATCAAGGCCCGCGACCTGGACGCGATCTACATCACCGGTCCTGGGCACGGCGGCCCCGGCCTCGTCGCCAATGCGTACCTCGAAGGCACCTACAGCGAGGTCTACCAGCACGTCAGCCAGGACGAGGCGGGTCTGCGCCGCCTGTTCCGGCAGTTCTCGTTCCCCGGCGGCATCCCCAGCCACGTCGCGCCGGAGACCCCCGGCTCGATCCACGAGGGCGGCGAACTCGGCTACTCCGTCGCCCACGCCTACGGCGCCGCGTTCGACAACCCTAACCTGCTGGTCGCCTGCGTGGTCGGCGACGGCGAGGCGGAGACCGGGCCGCTCGCCGCGTCCTGGCACTCGAACAAGTTCCTCAACCCGGCGACCGACGGCGCGGTGCTGCCGATCCTGCAGCTGAACGGCTTCAAGATCGCGAACCCGACCGTGCTGGCACGCATCGCCCCCGCCGAGCTCGACAAGCTCTTCGAAGGCTACGGATACCATCCCATCACCGTGGAAATCGCCGATCCCGACGACCACGCCGCCGCGCACCAGGCGATGGCCGCGGCCCTCGACGACGCCCTCGACCGGATCAAGGCCATCCAGTCCGCCGCCCGCGGCCGCGCCGCAGACGACCCGACCCCGCTGACGCACCCCGCCTGGCCGATCATCATTCTGCGTTCGCCCAAGGGCTGGACCGGCCCGAAGACCGTGGACGGCAAGCGCACCGAGGGCAACTGGCGCTCACACCAGGTCCCGCTCAACGAACTGCACAACAACCCGGCGCACCTCGCGCAACTCCAGGACTGGCTCGCCTCCTACCAACCGGCAGAACTCTTCGACGCCGAGGGCCGGCTGCGCCCGGAACTGGCCGCGCTCGCGCCGGCCGGTGACCGCCGGATGAGCGCGAACCCGCACGCCAACGGGGGACTGCTGCTGCGCGAACTCGACCTGCCCGACTTCCGCGACTACGCGGTCGAGATCAAGGAGCACGGCGTCACCACCAGCGAGGCCACCCGTGTACTGGGCGGCTTCCTGCGCGACGCCATGACGCTCAACGCGCAGCATTCGAACTTCCGCCTCTTCGGTCCCGACGAAACCGCGTCCAACCGCCTCGGCGCCGTCCTGGAGACCACCGGCCGCACCTGGCTCGCCGATACCGAACCGGACGACGACGCCAGCCTGTCACCGGACGGCCGGGTCATGGAGGTGCTCTCCGAGCACCTGTGCCAGGGTTGGCTGGAGGGCTACCTGCTCACTGGCAGGCACGGCCTGTTCGACTGCTATGAGGCGTTCATCCACATCGTCGACTCGATGTTCAACCAGCACGCCAAGTGGCTCAAGACCACGCGCACGCTGCCCTGGCGCCGCCCGATCGCATCCCTCAACTACTTGCTGACCTCGCACGTGTGGCGCCAGGATCACAACGGCCTCTCGCACCAGGACCCTGGCTTCATCGACCACGTGGTGAACAAGAAGGCCGAAGTCGTACGGGTCTACCTGCCGCCGGACGCCAACACCCTGCTGTCCGTCAGCGACCACGTCCTACGCAGCAAGCACTACGTCAACGTGATCGTCGCCGGCAAGCAGCCCGCGCTGACCTGGCTGTCGATGGACGAGGCGGTCGCGCACTGCTCGCGCGGCATCGGCATCTGGGACTGGGCCTCCACCGACAACGACGCCGAACCCGACCTGGTCCTGGCGTGCGCCGGCGACGTCCCCACCCTGGAGACCCTCGCCGCGACCGCTATCCTGCGCCAGCACCTGCCTGACCTGAAGATCCGCGTGGTCAACGTGGTCGACCTGATGCGGCTTCAGCCCGATTCCGAGCACCCGCACGGCCTGTCCGACCGCGAGTTCGACTCCCTGTTCACCACCGACAAGCCGGTGATCTTCGCCTACCACGGCTACCCCTGGCTCATCCACCGCCTGACCTACCGCCGCACGAACCACCACAACATCCACGTACGCGGCTACAAGGAGGAGGGCACCACCACCACGCCCTTCGACATGGTCATGCTGAACGACCTGGACCGTTACCACCTGGTCATCGACGCCATCGACCGCGTCCCCGGCCTGGCCGAGCGCGGCGCCCACCTGCGGCAGGAGATGGTCGACGCCCGGCTGCGCGCTCGCGCCTACACCCGCGAAGCCGGCGACGACCTGCCCGAGATCCGCGACTGGGTCTGGCCGTTCAGCTAAGAGAGGGCGCCTCTAAGGCGCTATACGGCGGCTGATTCAGTTGGCGCGCAGCTGAGGGACTTGGCTCTCCTCGGGCTGCGCGCCCGCGTCGGGCTCCGCGCGGACGATGGCGAGGCCCGCGTCGGCGAGCATCGACGGCAGGCCGCGCACGACCTGGCGGTCCTTCTCGCGCTGCGGCTCGGGAAGCGCGGCCCACGGGACGAGCGAGGGATGCCGCCGCCGCGCCTCGTCGCGGACCTCTCCGAGCGTCCAGCCGTGCCGCAGCCGCTCCACCATCCAGCGCTCATGTTCGAGCTCTGCGAGTCGATCCACTTCGCCGCGCCGGAACGCGAAGCTCGGGCCGCCGCCCTGGCGTAGGCACAGCACGCAACCGATCGCCGCGAGCTTGTGGCCGACGTCCGCGGCCTGATCTCGGTTCGCCGCCCGGTACTCCTCGGCGAGCTGCTCCCAAGGCACCAGCGCGGGCGAGTCGGCCGGCGCGGCGCCTTGGGCGAACTGATCGGTGAGGTAGCGCTGATGGCAGGTGCGGGCGAGCCATTCGGCCAGATCATCCTCCATGCGTACCGGGTCGCAGCCTTCTTCGATGACGTCCACCAGGCGCAGCCGGCCGCCGAGCGCGTCGAAGAGTGCTGAGCCGCCGCCCGGGTCCGTGCGGAATCCGGCCGCGATGCCGGTCATCCGGTCGATGCGGGCCACGATGCGCGTCGCGGCCGTCGGGAGGCGCGCGGCGGTGTCGAGGGCTGATTTGAGGGTCTCGGTCTCGTCTTGCTGGCAGAGGTAAAGCCTGCGCAGCGCGGAGGCGGACCCATTGCCGCGGCCGTGTTCCAGCACCGCCTCGAGCGCGGTGTGATGGGGCTCGATGTGACACGCGCTCGCGAGGAACGCGAAGCGATCCGGCAACGCGGCGGCGACTTCGGCAGCGTCCGCGCCGATCAGCGCGATGTGCGCCGGTTCGCGACGAGCGCCGCCGCGGGTGACCCACTGGCGCGCGAACTCGACCAGGACCGCGCGGGCGAACGCCCCGGTTCCGACGATCGCGATCCGCGGCGTGCCGCCGGCGAAAGCCGCGTCGTCGGACCTCACCACGGCCTGTGCGGCCAGTTCGTCCGGGTTGACGAAGTTGAGCCGGTGCGCGTCGGCCGCCGCCAGGCTCCAGCGCCTGGCCCGCAAGGCGGAGCACAGGTCCGCATCCGGTATGAGGACATGGATACGGTGCGGGCTGTTCGAGGTGCGCAACTGCTCGACCGCGGCTGCGATCGCCGCGTTCTGCTCGCTGCGTTCGAGGCAGGCATACACCCGGTCCGCCCGCGGGACCCCGGCGGCGAGGAGGGTCTGTGTCGTACGCGGGTCGCCGACCACGACGTCCCGCTCGGGCCCGTCGATGCTCGCCGGCGCGATGACCACGACGCGGATACCGTTCGCCCGCAATCGCTCGGTCAGCGTTTGCGCGGCGCGACTTGAGCCGCACACGACGGCGTGACCGCGAGCCCGGCGGGTGCGCCGCCGCCTGACCCGCGTCGCGGACAGGGCGATCGCGAATTCGGCGATCGGGTATACGAGCACGCATGGTGCGCAGAAGCGCCCCACCTGCAGCTGCGCATTGAGCGGACCGCCCGAGGTGAGCGGCGTGGACTGTAAGAGCGCGAGCTCGACGTCATAGTAAATCAGGTTACTGACAGTCGCGTCGCCCGCGAGTTTCGGTCGCGCGTGCATGAACTGGTCGAGTCCGAGATAACCGAACAGCAGCCCGACGACGCCCACGGTCGCGAAGAAAATCCGGACGGCCGCCAGCATGCGCGCTGTCGGAGGCTCGTGCAGTGGCTGAGTCAACCGCGTCTCCCCTCGCGGTTCCGCTGCTTCCGCTTCTGCTTCGTACTCGCGGTGGTGCGGCGGCACCGCGAGTGCACTTCAGTCTGTACCCTGATCCGCGGCGCTTAGGCCGTATGGAAGAAGCAGCGTCGGATAGGGCCGCGGCCCCGACGCTGCTTCTTCCATACGGCCTAGCGCTCGGCCGAATTCCACGCGTCGTTCGCGGCGCGGCGAGCGGGCCAGCCGGAGAGCGTCAGGACGCTGCCGTCATGTCGGACGAGGCGGGCCGGAAGGCCGAGATCGGAGAGCCAGCGGGCCGCGCCCGCGCCGCGAAGGAGCGCCGTGGTCGCCGCGATGCTCGCGTCGACACAGGTGATCGCGGCGACGGTGATAGTACGCCAAGCGGGGTGCTCTCGCGGCTCTGCGCGCTCGGTGAAAAGCGCGCCGGTCGAGGTGGCGAGCCCACCTTCGGTCACGGTGACGCTCTCGCCCGGGTTGGCGGATCTGCCGGTCGCCTCGTCACCGTTGCGGTGGTGCTCGGTCAGGCTCACTCGCCAACCACCGTCAGGGGCCTGACCCTGCGCGGCGATGTAGTCGTCAAGCGCCACCAGCACGCCGCATTCGGCCGCCAGGCACGCCGCGTACGCCGCCCTGTCGGCCGCCAACGCCCGCGCGGTCGCGTCGAGATCCAGGTGGGCGCCCGGCCCGATCCGGACCGTGCACTGGCGCGGGTCCCACTCGATCGATCGCCAGCCGAGACCGCGGGCCGGGTCCAGCGCGCCGTCGGTGAGCCTCGCGGCGCGCAACGCGACCTCGATCGCCTCGCCGAAGTGAGCGCTCACCGCGACGAGCTGGCCGGCGCGCGCATTGACCCGGGACAGTTCCGAATCCGGCCGGGTGCGATCGCACGCGTCATCCATCGCTTCGATCTCGGCGCGCGCAGCCGCGACAGCGGCGTCGAGCCGGTCCGCGGCGGCGGTGTGCACGACCACCGTCCCGCCGAACGCGCGGAAGGCGTCGCACGCCGCACCGAGTGGCGACGGCGCCATCACCGCTGCCATGCTCCGGCGAGATGCGCGGCGGCCATCGCCAGGGCCACGCCGCCACCCAGGCCCACCGCCGTGACCGCCCAGCGCAGGCCGCGGCCACCGACGACGACCGTGGCACCGTACGCTCGCGAGCCGCGCAAGTCCGCGCCGATGAGGCTCGGCAGCCGCCAAACGTAGGCGAGCACGTGGATCGTCATCGCGCCCGCCCAGAGCACGAAGCTCGCCTTGTGCAGAAACAGGATCGGGATGCCGTGATACGAGGCGCTCTTCGCGAAACCGAGGGCGACGCCGGTGCCGAATACGCCGAGCGTGGTGAGGACGACGAACGGTCCGAGCACCCGCAACAACGGCGCTGGCGGCCCCTTGCGCGCGTAGTCGCGTTGACCGGTGTAGTAACGAACGAACCGGTAGAACGTCGAGCCGATCTTCACGCAGACCGGGCCGATCAGCAGCAAGCCGATGAAGTAGTGCCAGTACAGCAAGCTGCGCAAGGAAAGGATCGTCACGCCCTCCGCCGCGAGGAGTACGAGCAGCACGGCTCCGGTGATCGCGGTCAGCCGCTCGTTGCCCTCGGGCCCGGCCTTTGACTCGGCGGACGCGGTCCTGCGATGGGATCCCGCGCCGCTGGAGCGGGCGGCGTCGTTCGCTGCGGCGAAGTTCGACACAGAGCTGTCATGCGCCACGGTTCCGTGCGTCCCTTCTGCTGATCTCCCTCCCAGGATCGAGATCGGGCTTCATGGATCCGGTTCAGAAGTCGCTCAGAACCGGTAAAGATCATCGCCGGGGTGAGAAGGGGACGGGGAGGTGTGGCGGGGCGTGGCGGCTGTGGCGGGATGGTCAGGGTTCTGATGGAAGGTCGAGTTCCACGGTCAAGCCGCCGCCGGGCGTGTCCACCAGCCGTACCGCGCCGCCGTCCGCGGTGACGAGGCGATGCACGATCGCGAGGCCGAGGCCGTTGCCGCGCGCCTCCAGGTTGGCGAAACGATGGAACGCGGCACGTTTCGCCCGCTCTCCCATGCCCGGACCGTTGTCGATCACGCGGAGCAGCACTCGATCGCCGTCACGCGTGACCCGGACCTGTACCCGTCCCTCGTCCGGCACCGCCTCCAGCGCGTTGGCCAGCACGTTGTCGAGCATCTGCTCAAGATCTCCGGGCCCGAGACGCGCCATCGCGCCCTGGTCGGACATCTCGCCGGCCGGCGTCAGCTCCAGTTCGATCCGCCGTTCGCGGGCCACCGGCTCCCACGCGGTCACGCGCTCAGCCGCCACCGCGCCGACGTCCACCGGCTCCCGGCGCGGGACTCTGCCCTCGGCTCTGGCGACCGCGAGCAGCCCATCCACCAAGCGCGAGAGCCGCGCGATCTCTTCGAGCGCCCCGGCGAGCTCGGCGGCGGTCTCCGCCTCGGACTCCGCGGCGAGCACGTCCAAGCGCAGGCGCAGTGCCGCGAGCGGTGTGCGCAGCTGGTGTGAGACGTCCGCGACCCACGACTGGTGGCCGTGCACGAGCGTCTGGGTGCGCTCGGCCATCCGATTGAACGTCGCGGCGAGCGCTCGCACCTCGGCGGGTCCGTGCCCGGCCTCGGCGCGCACCTCCAGATCGCCGTCGCCGAGCCGGGCCGCCGCGCTGCCGAGCCCGCTCAGCGGCCGGGAAACCCAGCGAGCCAACCGGATCGCGAGCACCACGCCGAGCACCAGCGCGCCGAGACCCGTGAGCGCGAGCCAAAGCCACAGGACGGTCAGGTGAGCGTCCAGAGGTCCGGACGAGCGCGCCAACACGACGGTGCCCGAGTATTTGTCGTCGTCAGATATGGGCACGGCGGCTTGGAACCACTCGCCGTCGCTCGCCGTCTTCTCGTCGCCAGGCGCCTTGTGCGCGGCGGCCACCAATGCGCGCGCCGACGTGTCAGTGGCCTGCGAGCAGCCGGCCGAGGAAAGCAATACGTCACTGGGTCCGTATACCGCGGCGCAGTCGCCGTGCGCCGCGGCGTCGGCCAGCGCTTGCGTCATCGCGGCGGCCGGATGGTGATCTGCCAGGTATTCCTCGGCGGCGGCGGAGACCAGGCGCGCGGCCGAGATGGCGTCGAAGCGGAAAGACTCGTGCCGGTTGTCGTTGATCGCAAAACCGACCGGCACCACGGCCAGCACCAGCAGCGCGGCGATGAGTGCTACGAAAGTCAGCGCGATACGTCGGGACACGGCTGCTCAGTTCGCCTCTGCCTCGACCTCACCGAGCCGGAAGCCGCGGCCGTACACGGTCTCGACGAGTCCGGGCACCCCGAGCTTGCGCCGTAACGCCGCCACGTGCACGTCCAGCACCTTGGTCGGTCCGTACCAGTTGGCGTCCCAGACCCGCTCCAGCAACTCCTGCCGGGTCACCACCCGGCCCGGATCGGCGGCCAGGCACTCGAGAATGTCGAATTCCTTCGGCGTCAGCGCGATCTCGGCGCCGCCGACGGTCACTCGCCGCGTGCGCGGGTCCACGGTCATCGGGCCATGGACGTACGCCGCTGGACCGCTCGGGCGGATTCGGCGCAGCACGGCTCGGATGCGGGCCAGGAGTTCGGCCAGCCCGAACGGCTTGACCAGGTAGTCGTCCGCGCCCTCGTCGAGCGCGGCGACCCGGTCGCCTTCCTCCCCGCGCGCGGTCACCACGATGATCGCCGTCTCGCCGCGCTGACGCAGGCTGCGGCAGACCTCGATCCCGTCCATGTCCGGCAGGCCGAGATCGAGCAGCACGAGGTCGGCCTGCGCGGCGGCCAGCGCTTGAGCGCCGGTCGCGACGACCTGGACGTCGTATCCGGCGCCCGCCAGCCCGCGGGCCATCGACCGCGCGATCCCGGGGTCGTCCTCGACCACCAGGGCCCGCACGCGCGCGCCGCCGCCCTTCCCACCTGCCGTCACGGGGACACTTTATGTCTCACGGCCGAATAATCCGCAGCCAAGGCGCGACGGTAGCATTCGGCTGTGAACCAGGAAGAATGGGACCTGGGCGAAGAGCGCTGCGAGGAGTGCGGCTTCGTCTACCACCTCGACCACGCCGGGATGGCGGCCCGGGCCCTGCCCGCGCTCGCCGAGGAGATGGCGGCGCTGTTGCGCACGCAGGGAGCCGACCTGCGCGCTCGGCCCGAGCCGGAGGTTTGGTCACCGCTGGAGTACGGCTGCCATCTGCGTGACGTGCTTCTCGTGCAGCGTGAACGGGTGCTGCTGGCGCGCCGCGTCGACCGGCCCGAGTTCACGTCGATGGGCCGGGACGAGCGGGTGGAGCACGACGGCTACACGTCACAGGAGCCTGAGGACGTCGCCCGGCAGCTGTCGGACGCCGGGCTGATGTTCGCCGGTGCGCTCAGCCGGTTGAGCCCAGCCGACTGGGAGCGCGTGGCGCTATATCCATTCCCTAAGCCGACACCGCGCACGCTCGCATGGGTCGCGGTGCACACCGTGCACGAGGCGCGACACCACCTGATGGACGTGCGTCGGCAGCTCGACTGATTCAGGGCACAGATTCAGCTGGGCCGGCTTCGGCCGGGATCGGCCGGCTCGGCACTGGACGGCGCGATCGCGTGGACCGGAATCCGGCTCCCGGCCACGCGATCGCCGTTCTCGGCGTTCTCTGCTTGACAGTCGCTCGGCTTCGGCCCTCAGCAGCTCAGGTTCGATCCGGCCGGCACGCCCAGGATCTGGACGAACTGCTCGTAGTCGTTGATCCGGTCCTGCATCTCGGCGGTGTTGTTGCCGTTGCACTCCAAGCCGCCGTTGATGGCGCGGATGGTCTGGCCGAAGCCGGCGCCGGTGACCATCGCGTCGTGCGCCGTCATCGAGCTGCTGCCGGTCTGGGTGTCCCAATACCAGAGCCCTGTCTTCCACGAGGTGGCCGCGTCCGTCGCCACCAGGTTCGGGTTGTCCAGCAGGTCGATGCCGAGGGCGTCGCCGGCGGCCTTGTAGTTGAAGTTCCAGCTCAGCTGGATCGGGCCGCGGCCGTAGTAGGCGTATGTGCCGGCCGGGCAGCCGTAAGGCTCGCCGGCGCAGTAGTTTCCGGACTGGTCGATCTCGTTGATGTAGACCAGGCCGCCGGTCTCGTGGTCCACGTTCGCGAGGAAGGCCGCGGCCTCCTGCTTCTGCACGGTGGTGCTGCCGGTGGTGGCGAACGCGGGGTACGCGCTCATCGCCGCGACCAGGCCGCTGTAGGTGTAGAAGGAATTGCGGTTCGGGAACATCTGGTCGAACTGGGCCTCGCTGACGACGAACCCTGACGAGCCGCCGCCACCGGTCCCGCCGCCGCCCGATCCGGAACAGGTGTACGGGCTCCAGAACCAGGTGCTGATGGTCGGGTCATAGCCCGGGTTGTCGTGCGTGGCCTGGTAGTACTGGCCGTTCGGCGGGTACAGGACGATCGCGCCGGTGGTGTAGTTGGTGCCGGCGGTCCACGTCGTGTAGGTACAGCTTCCGCCGCCGGTGCCACCTCCGCCGCCGCCACCGCCGCCACCGCTGCTGCCACTGCACGGACCTTGGTCGGACCAGACGCCTGCGGCGCCGCCCGGCGTATCGCCCTGCGTCCACCACTTGGCGGTCCAGTTGTCGCCGTTATAAGAGGCCTGCATCCCGCCGGTGTACACCGCGCCGCTGCTCCAGGCGGCCGCGCACGGGGTGGCGGCGGAGGCCGCGCTGCTGGTGAGGACCGGGATGCCGACGGCGACCGTCGCGGTGGCGGCTGCGGCGCTCAGCCAGATCACAAATCGCTTTCTGGACACGTGCTCTCTCCTTTGTGCAGCGTGCGCTGCACTGGTGCACGGCCCACCAACCGGGCGCCGTACGGCTCGGTCGGCCGATGTACTGGTGTCGCAGGGGACTAAACCGTGCCCAACCGGACCTGTCAAGGTCTAGACCAGTAATCCCTGGTCAGCGGGTTATTGGTCTAGACCTAGTAAAGCAGGAGTCTGCTGGAGGCCGGTCGCTATCCCGCCGGGCGCGTCGTCGCCACCGTGGCGAAGCGCAGCTCCAGCCCGGCGACGAGCGCGTCGAGCCCGGTCTCGAACGCGGCCTCGTCGACCTCCCGGCGGCGGGCCGCAAGCCGGTGCGCGTCGGACAGGTGCGGGTAATCCGCGCCGTACAGCGCCGGATCGTCCACGAACCCCGCCGCGAACGAACCGGTCGCCGCGCCGACGACGAAGAAGCGCATCAGGGCACCGATGCGGGTCGCCTCGCGCGGCGGCCAGCCCGCGTCGACCAGCGCGCCGTACACCGCGTCGGCGAGTCTGAGCGCGTGTGGCCGGCGTCCGGGGCCGTGCGCGACCACCGGGACCAGGTTCGGGTGCTCGGCGAGGGTGCGCCGGTACGAGGTCGCCCAGGCCCGAAGTGCATCCGGCCACGGCCGCGCGCCCAGCGCGGAGATGTCCACCTGCGCGGTCACCGCGTCGGCCACGGCTTCGAGCAGGTCGTCCTTCGTCGCGAAGTGGTTGTACAGGGACGGCCCGCTCACCCCGAGCCGCGTCGCCAGCCGCCGGGTGGACAGCGCGGCCAAGTCCTCGGCGTCGACCAGGGCGATCGCCGCGGCCACGATCCGCTCGCGGCTGAGCAGCGGCGACCTCGGCCGGGCCATAGTGACGCACCTCGCTCTTCCGGGACGGGCGTGCGGTGGGTTACAGTCAACCAAAACTAGCACTGCAAGTTTTTGCGCCGGAAGCCCGGCGAGGGAAGGCAAGGCGGTCCGGTCCATGGATCTCTCGCTCGACGAGGAGCACGCGGCGCTGCGGCGGATGGCCGCGGATTTCACCGATCGGGAGATCGTTCCGCACGCCACCGAGTGGGACCGGGTCGAGTCGGTCGACCGCGGCATCATCAAGCGGCTCGGCGCGCTCGGGCTGCTCGGGTTGACCATCCCGGAGGAGTACGGCGGCTCGGGCGGCGACCACTTCGCCTACGTGCTGGCGCTGGAGGAGCTCGGCCGCGGCGACTCGGCGGTGCGCGGGATCGTCTCGGTCTCGCTCGGCCTGGTCGCCAAGTCGATCAACGCGCACGGCACCGAGGAGCAGAAGCGCACCTGGCTGCCGCGGCTGTGCTCGGGCGACGCGCTCGCCTGCTTCGCGCTGACGGAGCCGGATACGGGCTCTGATGCGGCCAACCTGACCATGCGCGCGGTACGCGACGGCTCGGACTGGCTGCTGACCGGTTCGAAGATGTTCATCACCAACGGCACGTGGGCGCACCTCGGGCTGGTCTTCGCCCGGTCCGGTGAGCCCGGTCACCGGGGCATCACCGCTTTCCTCGTGCCGCTGGACTCGGCGGGGGTCGAGCGCAGGGAGATCCACGGCAAGCTCGGGCTGCGTGGCCAGGCCACGGCTCAGCTGACCTTCGACGGCGTGCGGGTGCCGGACGCGGCGCGGCTCGGCGCGGAGGGCAAGGGTTTCTCGGTCGCCATGTCCGCGCTGGCCAAGGGCCGCATGTCGGTCGCGGCCGGCTGCGTCGGCATCGCGGAGGCGGCGCTGCGGCACGCCGTGCGGCACGCGACCGAGCGGGTGCAGTTCGGAAAGCCGATCGCGCACCGGCAGTTGGTGCAGGAACTCATCGCCGCCATCGCCACGGACGTGGACGCGGCGCGGCTGCTGGTCTGGCGGGTCGCGGACCTCATCGACCGAGGCCAGGAGTTCGCCCGCGAGTCCTCGATGGCCAAGCTTTTCGCGAGCGAGGCTGCGGTGCGGGCGGCGAACAATGCCCTTCAGGTCTTCGGCGGCTACGGCTACATCGACGAGTACCCGGTCGGCAAGCTCGTGCGCGACGCCCGCGTGATGACCCTTTACGAGGGCACCAGCGAGTTGCAGAAGCTGCTGATCGCTCGGGCGCATACCGGCGTCAACGCGATCGCGTGACGGCGCGGCGGCAGGACCGGGAAGGGCGACGAAGAGGAGCTGGAGTAAGTCCTATGCGAACCGTGTACGTGGCCGCGGCCCGGCGCACGCCGATCGGCAGGCTGCGCGGCGCTTTGTCGTCGGTGCGTCCTGACGACCTGGCCGCCACCGCCATCAGGGATCTGATCTCCGGGCTGCCCGGCCTCGATCCGGCGCGCATCGACGACGTCTACTGGGGCGCCGCGAACCAGGCAGGCGAGGACAACCGCAACGTCGCGCGGATGGCCGTACTGCTGGCCGGGTTGCCGGAGTCGGTGCCCGGCGCGACGCTCAACCGGCTGTGCGCCTCGGGTCTCGAGGCCTTCACCGTGGCGGCCCGCACCATCGCGGCCGGCGAAGCAGACATCGTCCTCGCCGGCGGCTCGGAGTCGATGACCCGCGCGCCCTTCGTGCTTCCCCGGCCGGATGACGCGCTGCCGCACAAGATGGAGCTGGCCGACACCCGGCTCGGCTGGCGGCTGGTCAATCCTCTGATGAGCGAGCTGCACGGCCTGCTGGCGATGGGCGAGACGGCCGAGGAAGTCGCGATCCGCCACGGCATCGGCCGCGAGCGGCAGGACGAGTTCGCCTTGCGCAGCCACCAGAAGGCGGCCGCGGCGCGCGACGCCGGCCGGTTCAAGGACGAACTGATCGAGGTGCGCACGCCGCAGGGCGCCGTGATCGACACCGACGAGGGCATCAGATCGGACACCAGCCTGGAGAAGCTCGCCGCGCTGAAACCGGTGTTCCGCAAGGGCGGCAGCGTCACGGCCGGCAACTCCTCCCCGCTCAACGACGGCGCGGCCGGGCTCGTCCTGGTCTCCGAGCGAGGCCTGGCCGATCTCGGCGTCGAGCCGCTGGCGCGATACGTCGCGGGCGCGTCGGCGGGCGTGCACCCGGACGTCATGGGCGTCGGCCCGATCCCGGCCACCCAGAAGGTGCTCGCGCGCAGCGGCTGGAGCATCGCGGACCTCGACACCGCCGAACTGAACGAGGCATTCGCGGCGCAGGCCCTCGCGGTCGTCGACGGGATCGGCATCGAGCCGGCGATCGTCAACCCGGACGGCGGCGCGATCGCGCTCGGCCATCCGCTCGGCTGCTCCGGCGCGCGCATCGTGACCACGCTGGTGCACCGGATGCGGCGGGAGGGGCACCGGCGCGGCCTGGCGACGATGTGCGTCGGCGTCGGGCAGGGAACAGCGGTGCTGCTTGAGGCGCCTTAGACCACATGTCGTAAGACTTCTGACGGACGAATGCCGGCGGTCGGAACACACCAGAGCGGATGAGGAGCACGAAGATGAGTCGCTTCGAGGGCAAGGTCGCGATCGTGACCGGTGCGGCGCAAGGCATCGGCGCGGCGATCGCGCGCCGGCTGGCGAGTGAGGGCGCGCGGGTCGCGGTCGTGGACCTGACCGCGGACCGGGCGCAGGGTACCGCGGACGAGATCGTCAAGGCCGGCGGCGCGGCGATCGCGGTCGGCGCGGATGTATCGAAGACCGCTGACGTGCAGGCCGCGGTCGCCGCGGTGGTCGAGGAGTTCGGGCGCATCGACATCCTGGTCAACAACGCCGGGATCACCCGCGACAACCTGCTGTTCAAGATGACCGACGAGGACTGGGACTCGGTCATCGCGGTCAACCTGCGCAGCGCCTTCCTCATGTCGCGCGAGTGCCAGAAGCACTTCGTC
>DASUAR010000074.1:0-6329 GCA_035763685.1 Actinocrinis sp.
GTCCGCGAGCGCTTCCTCTTCGGCCTCGGCTTCGACCTCCGAGTCCGCCTCCGCCTCCCCGTCCGCGAGCTGCGCCTGCTCCGCCTCGGCCAGCGCGTCGGCCTCCGGCTCCATGGCGCCCTCCGCCAGCTCCTCGGCTAAGCCCGGAAAGGGCAAGCTCGCCGCGACCGGAGGCGAGGCCATGGGCTGGCTCGCTCTCGGCGGCGCGGCGCTTGCCGCGGGCGCCGCTCTGGTGCGCCGGGCCCGCCGACCGATGCGTCACCGGTAACAGATAGTCCAGCGGCCGCGGGCCGGGACCGATTCGAGTTTCGAATCGCTCCCGGCCCGCTCGCTTATAAAAGCGCTGCTACAAAAATATTGTGCGCCGCACTAGGCTGTCGGCATGATTCAAGATTCCGAACTCTCCACCTCGTTCGGTGCGCAGGCCCGTAATTACGATCGATACCGGATCGGGCCGCCCGCGGAAATCGTCGACCATATCCTGCCCGCCGACTGCTCGGCCGTTCTCGACCTCGGCGCCGGAACCGGCGCGATGACCCGGCACCTGATGACGCGGGTGCCGAAGGTTTACGCCGTCGATCCCGATCCCCGAATGCGTGAGGTGCTGGCCGAGAATTGCCCCGGCGTCATCGCGCTCGAAGGCGTCGCGGAGCGCATCCCGCTGCCGGACGCCTGCGTAGACACCGTGGTCATGTCCTCCGCCTGGCACTGGGTCGATCCGGACGTGGCCATTCCGGAAGTGGCCAGAGTGCTGCGGGACGGCGGAACTCTCGCGCTGGTCTGGAATCGCGGCGACCGCAGCGTGCCGTGGGTATCGGATGTCGAGGAATTCCGGCGGCGGGTGACCGGAACGGCCGATCTCGTCTATACCCAGGTTTCGCATTACCTCGAAGACACCTGGTTGCCGGAGGGTTCGCCGTTCGTCGATATCGAGATTTCCGCGCTGCCGTGGTCCACCTTGGTCAGCCGGGACGAACTGAGCGCCATGCTGACCACATACACCGGGTATCTTCAGGCGCCGCCGGAGCGCAAGCCCGAGATTCTTCGGGAATATGCCGAATACGTGAACGACGACCCGCGGCTCGGTAGCCGCGACCTGGTCGAGTGGCCGATGCGGTGCCACTACTGGAAGGCGCTGCGCACCGGCCGGTGACGAGCTGAGTTCGCTCGCGAGGTCCGCCGCCGGTGCCCCGTTCTCGCACCCGGCGGCGGACTTTCGCGTCTGTCAGGTCAGGACGCGGGGACGTTCTGCACGTACTGGTCCGTGTACGTCTTGCTCAGGTCGACCTGGTGACCCTTGACGGCCGGGTCGAATTCCGAGAGCACCCGGTACACGCTTTGCGGACCGTCCGTCGGCATCCGGCCGGTCGGGTTGTACATGCCGATCTCGTTCGCGAGCGCCTGCACGTACGCGGTCTTGCCGGTGCTGGCGTAGTAGTTCGCCGGCATCGAGTCAGCGATCTGCTGCGCGGAGTGCTGCTGGATCCACCGCAGCGACTCGACCAGCGCGTTGACCATCTTCTGCACCGTCGCCGAGTTCGAGCTCTCCCAGGCCGCGGTCACGCTCAGCGCGGTGCCCGGGTACGGTCCGCCGAGCGCCGCCTGGGTTCCGGCCGTCGAGCGCATGTCCACCAGGATCTTCGCCAGGTGCTTCGAGAGCAGCGAGGAGATCGTCGGCTCGGTGGTGACGCCCGCGTCGATCTGCTTGTGCTGCATCGCTGCGACGAAGGTGGCGCCCGCGGCGACGGCGACCGGGTGGATGCTGCTCACGCCCGCGCCGCTGTGCGCCGCGAGGTAGTCGGCGAGGAATTCGGTGGAGCCGCCGAGCCCGGTGATGCCGACGTTCTTGCCGGCCAGGTCGGCCGGTGAGTTGATCGTCGCGGCCTCGTCGTCGCGCACGACTTCGACCATGCCCGGCGCCTGGAGCAACTGCACCACTTCGTGCACCTGGGTGCCCTTGGCGACCAGGTCCTGATCGTGGTCGTAGAACCCGACGACGCCCTGCACCTGCTTGGACAGCAGCAGCGAGAAGGTCTGCGCGCCGCTGGTCACGCTGACGATCTGCACATTGAGACCCTGCTTGCGGAAGAAGCCGAGCTGCTGCGCCAGGATCAGCGGAATGTAGCTTTGGTTGGTCGAGTTCGACACCGCGATCTTGACGGTGATCGGGGCCGCGGAGGAGCCGGAGCCGGCCGAGGCGGCTGAGCCGGATTTGGAACTGGAGCAGGACGCGATGCCGGCGGCCGCGGTCAATGCGGCTACTGCGAGGACGAGCTTGCGATGGAACATGCTTACTGTGCTCTCCTTGGTCGGGGAAGGGACGCGTGGACAGCTGAGTTTGTATAGCCGAGTTCTGATAGCTGCGTTCTTACAAGCGAGGTCATCTTCAATTGGCCCCGCGGCCGCCGTATCGGCCGGCGCGCCGCGGGCGCCGGTCAGGTCTCCGCTTCCAGCGCGTGCCTAGGTGGCCGCCAGCGCAACAGCCGGCGTTCCACGACAGTGATCAGCCCCTCGGCGGCGAGCGCGACGATCGTGGTGACGACCAGCCCCGCGTACACGCCGTTCGGGTTGAAATTTCCCTGGGCCTGCGAGATCAGCGTGCCGAGGCCCTGCTGCGCGCCCAGCATCTCGCCGACCACCGAACCGGTGATGGCCAGGCCGAAGGCGACCCGCAGACTGGCGATGATCCAGCTGAACGCCGAGGGCACCACCACCTGAAGGATCACGTCCAGCCTGCTCGCGCCGAGCAGCTTGGCGTTGGCGATCAGGCCGCCGTCCACCTCGCGCGCGCCCTGGAAGGCGTTGAAGAACACGTTGAAGAAGATCAGCAGCACGGCGAGCGCGATCTTCGACTGCATGCCGAGGCCGAACCAGATGATGAAGATCGAGCCGAGCACGATGCGCGGGATCGAGTTGAACGCCCCGATGTAGACCGCCAGGATCTCGGAGAGCAGCTTGACCCGCCCGAGCACGATGCCGCACACGACGCCGAGCACCACGCCGATGACGAAGCCGAGCAGCGCCTCTTGCAGGGTGACCCAGATCTGCTGCCACAGCGGTCCCTCGGTGGTGCCGCCGTGGATCCAGTCCAGCAGCTGCCGCCAGGTGCCGGCCGGATCGCCGTAGAAGAACACGTCGATGGTGTGCGTCGAGGCCAGCGCCTGCCAGATTCCGAGCGCACCGACCAGCAGCGCCACCTGGACGCCGATGATCACCACCCGGTGGCGCACCCGTGGCCGAGCGGTCACGTGCTTGCTTTCACGTTCGGCGGCGGCGTCCTGGCGGGAGCGTTCACGGGGAGGTCGTAGCGCGGGCATAGGCAAGGGAGACCTCTTCGCTCAGACAGGACCAGATCTGTTCGTGCAGCTCGACGAAGCGCGGCTGGAACCGCACCTCGCGCACCCGGCGCGGCCGCGGCAGATCGACCGTGAACTCCTTCTTCACCGTGGCCGGGCCGGCGGTGAGCACGACCACCGTGTCGGCCAGCGCGATCGCTTCCTCGAGGTCGTGAGTGACCATGAGCACCGACGCGCCCAACTGCTCCCACAGCCCGAGCAGCTCCTCCGACATGATCTGCCGGGTCTGCGCGTCCAAACCGGAGAACGGCTCGTCCATGAGCAGGATCTGCGGATTGTTGATCAGCGTCTGGGCCAGCGCCACGCGCTTACGCATGCCGCCGGAGAGCTGGTAGGGAAAGTAAGTTTCAAATCCGCTCAGCCCGACCCGGCGTAACCAGTCGCGCGCCAGTTCGGCTGCCTCGCGCTTGGGAACGCCGCGGAAACGAGGGCCGGCCATGACGTTGGAGAGCACCGTCTTCCACGGGAAAACGGCGTCGTTCTGGAACATGAAACCGGTGCGCGGATCGCCCCCGAGCACCGGCCGGCCGTCGATCAGGATGCTGCCTTCACTCGGCCGCGCGAGCCCGGCGATCATCGACAGGATCGTCGACTTCCCGCAGCCGGTCGGGCCGATCAGCACGCAGAAACGCCCAGGTGCGACGGTCAGGTCCACCGCGTCCAACGCGGTGTGCGCGCGGCCGTCCGGACCGCGGAACCGCTTGGACACGCCGTGCAGCGCGAGCAAGGGAGGCGGCGTTCGAAGTCTGTCAGGGTTCGCGGCTTCGAACCCTGTGGAGCTTCCCAATCGACACTCCTCTAGCGCTACCCCCTCGATTGGGCCATGAGGATGCCATCGATTAGCCAAAGGCAACAAGCGATCCAGCCAAGGGACTGTCAACTTAGGGTCCTGCCGGTGTGACCGTCGGTTGTGCTGCCCTAGGGTGCTCGCATGCCACGGGCCGGCCACACGAACACCGCGCTCAGCGCCGGATTGCCGCAGCGAGTCGTGCTGGGTCTGCTGATCCGCGCGTTCCCGCCGAGCCATGTCGACCAGATCGTCGACGTGCTCGGACGCCGCGAGCAACGCCACCGGCTGTTGCCGGCCCGGTTGATGGTCTACTTCACCCTGGCGCTGTGGATATTCGGCGAGCTGCCCTACGAGGAAGTGCTCGGCGAGATCGTCCGCGGTATTCCGGGCCTGACACACCCGCCGGGCGCGCAGACCGCGAGCGCGGCGGCCATCGGGCGGGCCAGGCGAAGGCTCGGCGTGGAGCCGCTGCGGCTGCTCTTCGAGCGCGCGGCGGCCCCGGCCGGCACGGTCACCGGGCCGGATCCGCTGCTGCCCGGCGGCTGGCGGCCGCTGCGGCTGTGCCGGATCTCGGCCGACGTGCCGGACACCCTGGCCAACCGGGGCGAGTTCGCGGTGCGCACCGCGGATCCGAACTCGACCGTGGCGCCGCGGGTGTATCTGTCCTTACTCACTGACGACCTGAGCCACCGAGTGGTGGCGGCGGCCGTCGGCGGGGGAGCGGACGGCAGCCGGGACCGGCGCATCGCCGCGTCGGTATCACCAGGCTCATTGGTGGTCCTCGACGAGGAACGGCCGCTTTCGGCGGCGCTGTGGACGGCGATCGGCGACCGCGGCGGCGAGCTGCTGTGGCCGGTGGCCGACGGGCCGGCGTTTCCGGTCCATCACCGGCTGCCGGACGGATCAGGGCTCTCCAGGCTGCCCGGCGCCGCCGGGACGGCCCGAATCGTACGGGTGATCGAACGCGGTCCCGGCACGGGGCGCCTCGTCACCTCGATCCTGGACCATCGCAAGGCCCCGGCCGAGCGGCTGACCGCCGTCTTCGACCGGCACCGTGCGCGCGGTAACGGATTTCGCGGCATCACCGCCTATCAAGGAGGCGACCGGATCGTGCTTCGCTCTAAGAGTCCTGACCTGGTGCGCCAGGAGCTCTACGCGATGTTGTGCGTGCATCATGCGATAGGCGAGCTGGTGGACTACACGCTGCTGGAGGGCCGGCAACCGCCGGTACGCTCCCGGCCGGTCCATATGCACGCGAAGCGGCCCTATTCGGGCGCGCTGCGCCCTCGTTAAGTCAGTTGTGTGAAGTCTTGGCCCCCACTGTGCGGCTGTGCTCAAATTGCGGCTGTCCCGAGCCCGGGGTGTTTGCTTCACCATGCAATCCGCACGTCGGTAGCAGAGGACGGAGATCGTGCCCGCTCGATTCGAGGAGCGTGTGAGGCTCGATGGATAAGAACACGGATGATGCCTTACCGCGGACCCGCCGAGGGCTGCGCGACCTGCGTCTGCGCAATCGGCTCGTGCTGTTGGTGCTGCTGCCGCTGATCGCCGCGGTGGCGCTGGGCGCGGCCCGGGTGGTGACCGAGAACGACGCCATCACCGCCGAGGGCAACCTCGCCGGCCAGGTCCAGGTCGCGCAGACGGTCTCAAAGCTCGTGCACAGCGTGCAGGACGAACGCGACCTGATCGCCCGGTACCTGACCAACGGTCAGCGCACCGAGGACATGACCAGCCTGGCGGCCGCGGAGAGCAACACCACCGCGCAGGTACAGGCGTTCGAAGCGGCGCGAAAGCAGTACGCCGGCAGCATCAGCGCCCTGGCCCCCTCCGCGCAGGCCCTGGCGGTCCAGGCGGACGCCCGGCTCGGCGACCTGACCGTGCTGCGTTCCTCGGTGGTCAGCCTCGGCGACTCGCGGCCGGTCTTCCAGGCGTACACCACGATCATCGGCAGCCTGCTCAACTTCAGCGACCAGCTGGCCACCGGCACCACGGACCACGAGCTCGGCAACCTGGTCAACTCCCTGTCGCTGGTCGAGCAGTCCGGGGAGCAGACCTCGCAGGAGCGCGGCTACCTGGTCTCGATCCTCGGCGGCGGCGGGCAGGCCCGGGTGCAGCAGGAGGCGCTGATCCAGGCGCAGGCCAAGTACACCAGCGCGACCACCTCGCTCACCGCGCAGGCCGCG
>DASUAR010000075.1:0-9387 GCA_035763685.1 Actinocrinis sp.
GTCGCGGTCCTTCTTGAACAGCTCCTTGGCCTTGATCGCGTTGTTGAGGAAGCCGACCAGCGGGGTGTTGACCGACTCGTAGAGGTTGTCGATGCCCAGCAGGTCCTCGACCCGCTCGACGCCGCGCTCGAGCACGCCGACCGTCTTCTTCTTCTCGTCGACCTCGTAGTCGGTGTCCCGGGCCAGCCGGTTCACGATCTTGGAGAAGTCGGTGTACCACTTGGTGGCCTGGTCCGAGGGGCCGGAGATGATCAGCGGGGTACGCGCCTCGTCGATCAGGATCGAGTCCACCTCGTCGACCACGGCGAAGTTGTGGCCGCGCTGCACCAGCTCTTCCTTCGACCAGGCCATGTTGTCGCGCAGGTAGTCGAAGCCGAACTCGTTGTTGGTGCCGTAGGTGATGTCCGCGCCGTAGGCCACCTTGCGCTGGGCGGGGGTCATGCTGGCCAGGATCACGCCGACTTCGAGGCCGAGGAAGCGGTGAATGCGGCCCATCCACTCCGAGTCGCGCTCGGCGAGGTAGTCGTTGGTGGTGACGAGGTGGACCCCGTCGCCGGAGAGGGCGTTGAGGTAGGTCGGCAACGTGCCGACGAGGGTCTTGCCCTCACCGGTGCGCATCTCGGCGATGTTGCCCCAGTGCAGCGCCGCGCCGCCCATCAGCTGCACGTCGTAGTGGCGCTGGCCGATGGTGCGCTTCGCGGCCTCGCGCACTACCGCGAAGGCTTCCCAGAGCAGGTCGTCCAGGCTTTCGCCGTCCTGGTAGCGCTCTTTGAACTTGTCGGTCTCGGCGCGCAGTTCCGCGTCGGTGAGGTCGACATAGTCTTCCTCGAGCATATTCACGGTCTCGGCCGTCTTGGCCAGCTTGCGAAGGATCTTCCCTTCGCCCGCGCGCAGGACCTTGTCGAAGAGGGCAGGCACTTTGGGAACGGCTCCTTGAACTGACTACAGACCTTGGATGGACGGACGCAGTGTTGGATCGGGTGCTGTCACGGCCAGGCCGCCAAGGCGGGCAGCTTACCCCCGCCCCCGGCCGTTATCCCATCGTAAGCGACCGCGCACGTTCAAAGACAGTGCGCCGGCGGCAGTAACCTCGGTGGTCCGGGCCGATCACAGCAGCGAGAGCGCGATTCCGTCGAGAATGTCGTGTTCGGACACGACCACCTCGGCCAATCCGAGCCGGTCCACGATCTGCGCGAGGATGAGCGACCCGGCGCCGATCACGTCGACCCGGCCGGGGTGGATCACCGGATTCGCCGCGCGCTGCGCGTGAGTCGAGGCCAGCAGGTCGCCCGCGACTTGGCGCACGGTCTGCGCCGAGATCCGTGAAAGGTGCACCCGGTCCCGGTCATATCCGGGTAGGCCGAGCGCGATGGCTGACACCGTGGTGACCGAACCGGCCACGCCCACCAGCGTCTTCGCCTGATCGATCGGCACCTGCTCGGCGGCCAGGTCGATCGCGGCGTCGATGTCCGCGCGGGCGGCGGTGATCTGCGCGAGGGTCGGCGGATCCTGGGTGAGGTGACGCTCCGTCAGCCGCACGCAGCCGATGTCCACCGAGCGGGCCGCCTCGACCTCGCGGTCGCCGAGCACGAACTCGGTGGAGCCGCCACCGATGTCGACGACCAGATACGGGGTCGAATGCCCGCCCTCGCCGGCCACCGCGCGGGTCGCACCGCTGAACGAGAGGGCGGCCTCCTCGGAACCGGAGATCACCTCGGGCTCGACGCCCAGCCTGGAACGCACGCCGGCGACGAACTCGTCGCGGTTGGCCGCGTCCCGGGTGGCGCTCGTGGCGACGAAGCGGATCCGCTCGGCGCCGAGCTTGCGAATCTCGGCGGCGTAGTCGTCACACGCGGCGAAGGTACGTTGCAGGGCTTCGGGAGCGAGGCGCCCGGTGGCGTCGACGCCCTGGCCGAGCCGGACGATCTCCATCCGGCGGGTCAGCTCGTGCGCCGCGCCGGTCTGCGGATCCAGGTCCGTGACGAGCAGGCGGATGGAGTTCGTGCCGCAGTCGACCGCCGCGACTCGGATGCTCATCGGTCCGTCTCCTCGGCTTCGCTGGGGCTGGCGGAAGGAACGTTCACGCAGGCGCCGCCGCGCCACCACTCAGGCAGCAGTCGCAGCGCCTCGTCACCGAGCGGATTCACGCCAGGGCCGGCCGCGAGCGCATGCCCGACCAACACGTGCAGGCACTTGACCCGATCAGGCATGCCGCCTGCGCTTGGAAAGCCTTCGAGCACTTCGATCGCGTCACGTCGCTTGATGTAGTCCTCGTGTGCGGCGCGGTAGGCCGCCGCAAGCTCCGGATCGGTACGCAGCCGCTCGGTCATCTCAGCCATCAAACCGCTGCCTTCCAGCGTGCCGATAGCTGATGCGGCCTTGGGACAGGTGAGGTAGTAGAGCGTCGGGAATGGAGTGCCGTCGTCCAGGCGAGGCGCCGTTTCGACCACGTCCGGGTTACCGCACGGGCAGCGGTGCGCTACCGCACGCAGGCCGCGCGGTTCCCGCCCGAGCTGCGCCTTGACCGCCTCGAAGTCCGCTTTAGCCACGCTCACGCTGACACGCTACCTGGTCCGGCGCGAAGCGATCACTGCGTGGGAGACGGTGAAGGCGTAGCGGACGGCGACTTCACCGTCGACCACAGCCGGTCGAACCACGCCTGCTGCGTCGGCGTCGGAATGCCCAGCGGTTCGCTGCTCGCGCTGGGGTTGGGCACGATGTAGCCGGTCTCCCCGGGTCGCACGTAATGCAGCCGCTCGCGGGCCTGGATGGCGACGTACGCCGGGTCCGACCACTTGTTCAATTCGGTTTGCAGCGCGGCCACCTGCTGCTGCGTCACCTGGTTCTGGTGCCTCAGATTCGAGATCTGGGTGCGCTGAGCGAGGTACTGACGCAGTGGATAGGCGACCGTGACCATCACCGCGCACAGCGTGAGCGCGAGGATTCCGGCCCTACCGGTCAGCCGGTTGCGCGACGGCTTGCGCGGTCCCTTACCTGGCGGTCCACCGGAGCCTCGGCCCGATCGCGGGCGAGGCAGGGCGACGGTGTCGCGGTCCGCTGACTTTCCGTCAGTCATCGCGCCGCACCCCTCCCACTCACGCGAAGCATGCGTCTACAGCTGTCTATTGCTTCCGGGTAAAGCTGTGGCGCGCCGCGCCGCGCCCTCACGCCGTCCTTCGACGGCCGAGTCACAGCGGGCGCGCCACCCAGACTAGTGCCCCTCAGCCCTTGAACCGCGGGAAGGCGGAGCGACCGGCGTAGCGGGCCGCGTCGTCCAGCTCCTCCTCGATACGCAGCAGCTGGTTGTACTTGGCGACCCGGTCGGTGCGCGCGGGGGCGCCCGACTTGATCTGGCCGACGTCGGTGGCCACGGCGAGGTCCGCGATGGTGGTGTCCTCGGTCTCGCCGGAGCGGTGGCTCATCATGCAGCGGTAACCGGAGCGGTGCGCCAGCGCGACGGCGTCGAAGGTCTCGGTCAGCGTGCCGATCTGATTGACCTTCACCAGCAGCGCGTTGGCCTGGCCGCCGGCGATACCGCGCTGCAGCCGCTCGGGGTTGGTGACGAACAGGTCGTCGCCGACCAGCTGCACCTTGCCGCCGAGCTGCTCGGTCACGGACTTCCAGCCGTCCCAGTCCTCTTCGCTGTGCGAGTCCTCGATCGACACCAGCGGGTAGTTGGCGACCAGGTCCGCGTAGTACGAGCTCAGCTCCGCGCCGGAGAACTGCTTGCCCTCGAGGGTGTAGGCGCCGTCCTTGTACAGCTCGGTCGCGGCCACGTCCAGGGCCAGCGCGATCTCCTGGCCGGCGGTGTAGCCGGCCTTCTCGATCGCCTCGAGGATCAGGTCGAGCGCGGCCCGGTTCGAGTCCAGGTTCGGCGCGAAGCCGCCCTCGTCGCCGAGGCCGGTGGACAGGCCGCGGGACTTGAGCACTGCCTTGAGAGCGTGGTAGGTCTCCGCGCCCCAGCGCAGCGCCTCGCCGTAGGTCTCCGCGCCGATCGGCGCGATCATGAACTCCTGGATGTCCACGTTGGAGTCGGCGTGCGCGCCGCCGTTGATGATGTTCATCATCGGCACCGGCAGGATGTGCGCGTTCGGGCCGCCGAGGTAACGGAACAGCGGCAGCTCGGCGGACTCGGCCGCGGCCTTGGCCACCGCGAGCGAGACGCCGAGGATCGCGTTCGCGCCGACGCGGGACTTGTTCGGCGTGCCGTCGAGGTCGATCAGCTCCTGGTCGATCAGCCGCTGCTCGTGCGCGTCGAAACCGATCAGCGCCGGGCCGATCTCGTCGAGCACCGCGAGCACGGCCTTGGTCACGCCCTTGCCGCCATAACGCGCCTTGTCCCCGTCGCGCAGCTCCACTGCCTCGAACGCGCCAGTGGACGCGCCGGACGGCACGGCGGCGCGGGCGATGGTGCCGTCGTCTAGCGCGACCTCGACCTCGACCGTGGGGTTGCCGCGGGAGTCGAGGATTTCCCGCGCGCCGACTGCTTCGATGGACGCCACGTGCGTAACTCCTTTGTGTCCTGCTGGACTCTTCGCATAGATGCCGGGCAACAGACTAGTGGGCCTGGTAATCGGCGCGAATCGGGCTCGACGTACGGACGGGTAACTCGTGCAGGCCCCGCATGATCAGCCCGGAGTGCCAGCGCAGTCCATCCGGCGCAACGGCGAGCGCGAGGTCGGGGAACCGTGTGAACAGCCGCTCGAAGGCGACACGGCCCTCCAATCGGGCGAGCGGCGCGCCGAGGCAGAAGTGGATGCCGTGGCCGAGCGCGAGGTTCCCGCCCTCGTCGCGGCTGAGGTCGAGCGTGTCCGGATCGGTGAAGCGGGCCGGGTCACGGTCCGCGGCGGCGAGGACCGCCAGGACCGGCTCCCCGGCCGGGATCGACACTCCCCCGACCGTGATCGGCTCGGTGGTGAACCGCCAGGTGCCGAACTCGACGGGTCCGTCGAAGCGCAACAGCTCCTCGACCGCGGGTTCGAGTAGTCCGGGGTCGGCCTTGAGCCTGGCCAGCTGTTCGGGGTGGGTGAGCAGGGCGAGGGTGCCATTGCCGATCAAATTGACCGTGGTCTCGAAGCCGGCGAACAGCAAGATGAAGGCCATCGCGGCGGCCTCGTCCTCGGTCAGGTGCTCGCCGTGGTCGGAGGCGCGGATGAGCGCGGAAAGCAGGTCGTCGTTCGCCGGGTCGGCGGGGAGGGCGAGCCGCTTCTTGTGAATGAGTTCCTTGAGATAGCCGCGCACTCGCTTGACCGAGCGGCCGACTCCGCCGCGCGGGCCGCTGCGATCGGCCATGCCGTTGGCCCACTCGTGGAAGATCGGCTGGTCTTCTGGCGGAACGCCCAGCATCTCGCAGATCACGATGACGGGTAGCGGGAAGGCGTACGCCCTGATCAGATCGACTGGCTCGGCGCCCAACGCATCCAGCAACCGGTCCGCGATCTCGGCGACCCGTGGCTCGAAATCGGCGACGCGGCGCGGTGTGAAGGCCTTGGCGACCAAGCGGCGCAGCCGGGTGTGGTCCGGCGGGTCGAGGTTGAGCAGGTGCGCGGCGATGCCGGAGCGGTGCTCACCGGGAATGCCGGTGCGGCCGGGTCGCCAGCCGGGGAAGGATGTCGCCGCGTTCTTGGAGAGGCGGGGGTCGGCGAGGACAGAACGCACGTCGTCGTACCGGGTGACCAGGTAGGCCTCGACACCGTTCGGCAGGCGCGTCTTGTGCACTGGTGCGTGCTCGCGCAGCCATGCGTACGCCGGGTACGGATCGTCGATGAACTCGCGGCTGAACAGCGGCGGGGCACTCACGGCACCCATCGTCGCACGCAGGGGCGGTTTCCAGTCTCGCGGACGACTGTGACCGCTCGTACTGTGGTTGATACGCCGGGTACTGCCCGGCTCAGCGCGCGGTATCGGACCGAGGCGCTACACCAGAGGGAGGAACACGCAGATGGCCACCTTCATGGACGTCCACCACGGCATGATCGGGATCACCGCCGACCAGCTCTCGGAGGCGCACAAGGCCGACCTCGCCATCGAGGCGGAGGAGCACGTGCACTTCAAGCAGGCCTGGGCCGACCCGGAATCGGGCACCGTCTACTGCCTGTCGGAAGCGCCGTCGGCAGAAGCGGTCCAACGTATCCATGAACGCGCCGGGCACCGCGCGGACGAGATCCACGCTGTCCCGATCGTGGTCTAAGAGGGTGCGCCCGGCCGCTGCGCGGCTCAGCGCGCCGGCTGTTCCTGGTTCACCTGTTTGAGGTACCAGAGGACGGCGGTCGCCAGGATCTCGGACTCGTTGCGCCCGGTCCTGCGGGCGAGATCTGCCAGACGCTGCTGAAGGCGGGGAGGCAACGAATATTCGAGTTCCACGCTTTCACCCTGGCAAAGGCACGGCGGGATAGGAAGTCAGAACTCCGATATTCACACGATCGTGGGACTTGACGGACCGCGCTGACGTGCTGCGCTCGCGTCACGCGGTCCGCCGGTCCGGCCCGCAATCGCAAGCGGCCGGACCACGAGTCACACCAAGTCGATCAATCCCGGCTCGGCGCCACACGCCGGACAGCCGGGAACGGGGCTGAGACGCGTCAGGGTTGTGAGACGCCGGAGTTGTGCGGAACCGAGTCGGTGACGGTCGCGTTGACCACCTTGCCCTCGACCGCCTGCTGCGGTGCCGCGTCCTTCTTGGCGTCGGCCTGGCCCTCGCTGCCGTCCTTGGCCGCCGCCTTCATCTCCGACTTGAAGATGCGCAGCGACTGGCCGACCGACCGCGCGGCGTCCGGCAGCTTGCGCGAGCCGAACAGCAGCACGACGAGCGCGACGATGATGACGATGTGCCAGCCTTCAAGCCCACGCAGCATGGTTCAATCTCCTACAGCGGTGACGCGAGTCCGACCGGAGCGTTTCGTCCGGTACCCGCCAACCAGACTAACCTGCCACCCGGGTATCCCGGGAGGTCTCGCTGGCCACGATCTGATCGCGCAGGTTACGGGCGGCTTGGCGCAGCGCTTCCTCGGGGTCCACGCCCAGCGAACGCGCGTGCGCGACGACTGCCAGAAGCAGTTGCCCGACGCCTGCGGCATCCTTGGCCTGAGCTGCGGGTTCCTCCGAAAGCTCGGGTACCTCGACGGGCACCTGAGCGTTGCGGGCGCGCTTGAGCAGCTTGTCGGCCAGCGAGAGAGCCGGCTGCGCGAGCGGCACGCCCTCGACCGCAGAGGTCCTACCTTTTTCGGCCGCTTTGATCTTGTCCCAGTTCGCCTCGACGTCGGCGGCGGTGTCGGCGGTGGCGCCCGCGAAGACATGCGGATGCCGGCCGATCAGCTTGTTCGCGATGCCTTCGGCGACCTCGTCGATGGTGAACGGGTCGGTCGGGTGCTCCTGCGCGATGCGGGAGTGGAAGGCGACCTGGAGCAGCACGTCGCCGAGTTCTTCGCGTAGCGCGTCGCGGCCGGGTCCCGGCTCGTCGCAGCCGCCGTCCTCGATCGTCTCGACGGTCTCGTAAGCCTCTTCCAGCAGGTACTTCACCAGCGACTGGTGCGTCTGCTCGCCGTCCCACGGGCAGCCGCCGGGCGAGCGGAGCCGGTCCATGACCGCGACCAGGTCGAGCACCTTCGCGCCGGGCAGGTCGTAGCTGCCCGGCAGCAGCTCAAGCTCGATATCGGAGCCGTGCGCCAGTTGCCCGCCGAGCGCCTGGGCCAGCGCCTCGTCACCGTCCGGCGCGGCGATCCAGACCACGACGGTGCCCGCCTCGGCTTGCGAGATCAGGTCGCGGGCGATCTCGTACGCCCCGGCCTCGGCCTCGAACACGACGATCTGCACGTCGGCGTCGTCGAGGTACGGCAGCACCGGGTGGTCCGGTGAGCCGGTGTGGACGACGGCGTTGGGTTCGGTCATCAGGCGCCAAGCCGCGGCTGATACGAGCCCAGGAGCGACGCGCGGGGAGAACGGGACGAGGACGATCCGGCCAGCCATGCCTTAACCCTAAAGCGTCCGCGCCCGTAGTCTGGCACAACAAGATCCGCTGCACGGAGGGGATGGCAGGCGTGCCTGGAATCAGGGATCTGTACTTGGACGTGGCTCAGATCGCGGCGGAGTTGCTGGCGGCGCCGGAGGTGGCGGCGGCCTGGGATGAGCCGTCCGCGCTCGCGCAGCTCAGCGTCCGCGGCCTGGCCGGACATTTGGCCGCGCAGGTCTTCTTCCTCCCGTCGGTGCTGGCCGATCCGGTGCCTGCCGAACCGGTGATCACATTGAATGAGTACTACGAGCGGGCCGCTTGGATCGGGACCGACCTCGACACCGAGTTCAACCAGAGCATCCGGGAGGGCGGAGAGGCAACAGCCGCGGAAGGGCCGGACAGGCTGGCCGCGCGGACCGCCGACTGCGTCGCGCAGTTGCGCGAGAGCCTGCCGGCCGCACCGGACCGGTTGGTACGCCGCCCGACCTGGGGTCCGTATTCGGTGAGCCTGGACACCTTCGTGACCAGCAGGATGCTCGAGTTGCTCGTGCACAGCGACGACCTGGCGCACAGCGTCGGCGTCCCGACGCCCGAATTCCCGGCCGCCGCGATCGAGGCGGTGGTCGACGTGCTGACGCGCATCGCGCTGCGGCGGCATGGGCAGACGGCCGTGTTGCGCGCGCTCAGCCGTTCCGAGCGCGCGCCAGCGTCGATCTCCGCTCTCTGACGGCGGGGCGCGACTACGAGTCACCTACTACGTGAGCAGGTGACTGTGACCTCACATCAAGATCACGGCGTCGATCAGGGCGCGGCACCAGGCCAGCAATTCGAGACCGGTGACCGGCTGTCCGCCGATCCGCTGCGTCATCGGCTTGGGCACCAGGATCGTGTGCGTCGGCGCCTTGTTCAGCGACTTCGGGTAGACCCGCTGGAGCCGCATGAGTTGCGATTCGCGCAGGTCGACCGGAGCGAACTTCACGTAGTTGCCCTGCATCGCGATCTCGGTGAGCCCGGCCGAGCGCGCGTGTGCGCGGAACAGCGCGACCGCGAGCAGATTGCCCACGGGCACCGGCAGCTGCCCGTAGCGGTCGACCAATTCGTCGTGCACCTCGGTGACTCCGGCGGTGTCCGTGATCGACGCGATGCGCCGGTACGCCTCGAGGCGCAGCCGCTCGTCCGGCACCCAGTCATGCGGGATGTGAGCGTCGATAGGCAGGTCCACGCGCACGTCCGCCGGTTCCGGCTCGGTGCGTCCCTCGGCCTGCGCGCGGTACTCGTTCACGGCTTCGCCGACCATGCGCACGTAGAGGTCGAAGCCGACGCCTTCGATGTGGCCGGACTGCTCGCCGCCGAGCAGGTTGCCCGCGCCGCGGATCTCAAGGTCCTTCATCGCGACGTACATGCCGGCGCCGAGGTCGGTGTGCTGCGCGATGGTGGCC
>DASUAR010000076.1:0-10092 GCA_035763685.1 Actinocrinis sp.
GGTGTTCCAGTGCCCTGATTCCGAGTCGATGTGGTAGAACGACTCGTTCACCTTGCTGTCGAAGCGGATCGAGTCGAACACGTAGAACTCGGCCTCGGGGCCGAAGTAGGCGGTGTCCGCGATGCCCGAGCTCTTGAGGTACGCCTCGGCCTTCTTCGCCACGTTGCGCGGGTCGCGCGAGTAGGCCTCGCCGGTCAGCGGGTCGTGGATGAAGAAGTTGATGTTGAGGGTCTTCGCCTTGCGGAACGGGTCGAGCCGCGCGGTGGCCGGGTCCGGCAGCAGCTGCATGTCCGACTCGTGGATGGCCTGGAAGCCGCGGATCGAGGATCCGTCGAAGGCGAGGCCGTCGGTGAACACGGACGAAGTGAACGACTCCACCGGCACGGTGAAGTGCTGCATGACGCCGGGCAGGTCGCAGAACCGGACGTCCACGAATTGGACGCCTTCGTCACTGAGGTACTTGAGCACCTCGTCGGCGTTCTGGAATGACACTATTCCTCCTCGACCCGATGCGACCGGCCTTCGGACTTGGCCGGCCGGACTCGGGAACGCGATGGGCACAGAGCGGGGGCTATGGCTGTGTAGTTTGGAACGTCGGCGAGTGCGCGCAAGCCCCCACACGGCTCGCCTGCTTTCCCGCCAAGGCCTCGACAGTCCGCGCCTGAAGGAGCCGCCCTGCCGCCGCGCTGCGGTACGGCCGGTCCCGCAGGCCCGATTTCGCATCGGGCTCTGGCTGGGAACGATAGGTAGGGGCCATTTCCCGTCCGTGTCCCAGTTGTTTCCTGCACGTTACACGCGACGTGATCATGCCACCTCGCGACGCGCGCGGGCCGGTTTGGCGGCGGTTGGACGGCCGGGTGGCCGGTTGGGAAGCGCAGCCCGCGCGCCGCCTGATTGTTTCGGACGGCTACCGTGGACGCATGACACAGTCTTCCGCGCCCGCGGGCAAGTCCGCCGCCCGTGGTGATGGTTCGGGTGCCGGCAAGCGTAGCGCTGCGGGGGCCGGCAAGGGAGCCGGCGCGGGCGGTAGCAGGCCTGGCGGTTCCGGCGCCTCCCGCGGCCCCGAGAAGGCCGGGCGAGCCTCCGACGCGCGGTCGGCGGTCGGCGGCTGGCTGGAGGGCCCGCGTACCGAGCCCGCGCAGGACGAGTGGGCCTATCGCGGCCAGCGGCTCGGCCTGCCCGAGTCCGGTCCGGGGTCGCTGGCGACGCAGGGGCGCAGGCTCGGCGCGCTAGTCGTGGACTGGGTCATCGCGGAGTTGATCGCAGTGGCCTTCGGCTGGCATCCCTCGTCGGCGCAGGGGCAGTGGGGCACGATCGCGATCTTCGGCGCCGAGCACCTGGTGCTGCTCTCGGTCTGGGGCGCGACGCTCGGCAAGCGGCTTTTCGGACTGCGGGTCGGCAAGCTCGGCGGGCCGCTCACGCCGCTGCACGTCATCCTGCGCACGGTGCTGCTCCTGCTGGTGGTCCCGGCCGTGATCTGGGACCGGGACGGTCGCGGGTTGCACGACCGGCTCGCGGGGACGGTGGAGATCAGGGCGTAGGGGCGGCGAAAAGCAGCGGCGGCCGGGAGAGATCCCGGCCGCCGGTTGATTGACAGGGGCTCGCCGAAGGCGGTGCATGACCGCGCGACGGGGGGCCCGGTGGCTCAGCGGATGTTGCCGCGCGGGATGCGGCCGCCGCGCGGAATCGGGCCCTTCGGCAGGTTCGCCATCGGCCCGCTGCTGATCGCCGCCAGCCGCTTCTGGTACTCGTTCACCTGCAACGAGGTCAGCTTCGCCCGCCCGCGCAGGCCGCGCTTCGTCAGCGTCTGCGACAGCTTGTTGAGCGGGATCTGACCGGCCGCGGTGTCGTCGCCGACGACTACCGACTCCACCTCGACGTCGGGGCCGAGGTACCGCGCGATCGCCTTGCGCTCGTTGGCGAGCAACTGCGTCACCCGGCCCGGGTCGCCCTCGCCGACCAGCAGGATGCCGGCCCGGCCGATCAGCCGGTGCACCAGGTCCTGCTGCCGGTTGAACTGCACGGCCGGCGTCATCGCCCAGCCGCGCTTGAGGCTCTGCTCAAGCACCGCGGCGGCCGCGCCGGTCTGTCCCTCGATGCGCTGGTACGCGGTGCGCTGCACCCTGCGAGAGAGCGTGGACAGCGCGACCAGCGCGCCGAACACGATGGCGAACAGGACCGCGAAGACGATCCCGATGATGTTGCCGCCGAACAGGAAGAAGAACAGCACGAACACCAAGGCCGCGGTGCCGCCGCCCCAGCCGAGCATCGCCGTGGTGAGCCGCGGATCGACTTCCTTGGTCACCTTGTAGGCGTAGCCGAACTGCTTGAGCCGGCCGGAGGGCGGTTCTGACGGTGCCGCCGGGCTCACGGTCGGCTCAGGGGAGGGGTTACGCGCCATGCTCAAAAGGATATGTCCCCGGCGCGGTGGTTACCGCACCGGCTAGGACCGCCGTGATTGTTTCGGTATCGGTATCAGAATCGGTGGTGAGGCGGGAGGAGACTGACGGGTCGTCAGAACACCGCGCGGCGAACGCTGCTCGAGTAATCGGGCGGCGCGGTACGTCAACAACGTGCGCGCTACCGCAGCGCAGCGCGCAGTGTGCGGCGTGTGGACCGCAGCGTGCCCTACGCGTGCGGCTCCGAATGCGGGGCCAGCAGCGCCGTGGACGCCTCAGCCCGCGCCCTAGCCCGAGCCCGGTCCTCCTGCACCGCCGCCCAGGCATTGTTCCGGGCAACCGCAAGCCCGTCGCCGCGGAAGATCACCCACTCGACCGTGTTCAACACGGTCCGCACCGCTCCACGCCGTGCCGCAGCCCGGGTCGCCGCGGCGTCGTCAATCGTCACCGTCATGCTTCCGTGCCCCCAATCTCAAGGTCGGATCAGCACCACTCAGGGTTGCTGTCTCGTATTGCAAGGTTACTGCGCACCGGTCAATTCCCGGTGAAGACCGCGCCGTCGCGGTGACGGTTGGGCCGACCGGGGTCCCGGCTCGCCGGACGGCTCACCCTGCACTAGGCCGCACGCGCCGCGATCGCTTGTTGGTAGAGCCGCCCGGCCCGGTACGACGATCGCACCAGCGGTCCGGACATCACCCCGGCAAAGCCGATCTCCTCGGCCTCCTGCTTCAGCTCGACGAACTCCTCCGGCTTCACCCAGCGTGTCACCGGGTGGTGCCTTGGGGAGGGCCGAAGGTACTGCGTGATGGTGATCAGCTCGCAGCCCGCCTCGTGCAGGTCGAGCAGCGCCCGGGACACCTCCGCCCGCTCCTCGCCCATCCCCAGGATGAGGTTCGACTTGGTGACCAGGCCGACCGCGCGCGCCTGCCGGATCACATCCAGCGAGCGGTCGTAGCGGAAGGCCGGGCGGATGCGCTTGAAGATCCGCGGCACCGTCTCCACGTTGTGCGCCAGCACCTCGGGCGCGGACTCGAACACCTCGGCCAGCAGTTGCGGCTCGCCGTTGAAGTCTGGGATCAGCAGCTCGACGCCGCAGCCGGGCACCTGCGCGTGGATCTGCCGGACCGTCTCGGCGTACAGCCACGCGCCGCCGTCGGGCAGGTCGTCGCGGGCCACGCCGGTCACGGTCGCGTACTTCAGGCCCATGGTGGCCACCGACTCGCCCACGCGGCGCGGCTCGTCACGGTCAAGGGCGGCGGGCTTGCCGGTGTCGATCTGGCAGAAGTCACAGCGCCGGGTGCACTGCTCGCCGCCGATCAGGAAGGTGGCTTCGCGATCTTCCCAGCACTCGAAGATGTTGGGGCAGCCGGCTTCCTGGCAGACCGTGTGCAGGCCCTCGCTCTTGACCAGGTTGCGCAGCTGCGTGTACTCCGGGCCCATCTTCGCCCGGGTCTTGATCCACTCGGGCTTCTTCTCGATCGGCGTGGCGGAGTTGCGCACCTCGAGCCGCAGCAGCTTGCGGCCGTCCGGACCCGTCGTGGTCAGGGGCGTATTGCCGTCCTCGATCGTGGTCACGGCTGCGGCTCCTTCGCGATCAGTACTGGTCGGACTCGGGCCCGGTCGGTCGCCGCGCCCTTGGGCTCAGTCAGCAGGTGCAGGTGACGCTCCACGAGCGGCAGCACCTCCTGGATCGTCACCCGGCGGCCCAGTTCCTCGCTGAGTGTTGTAACACCCGCGTCACGGATTCCGCACGGCACGATCCGGTGGTACCAATCGAGATCATTGTCGCAATTCAGGGCGAAACCGTGCATTGTGACGCCCTTGGCGAAGCGCAGCCCGATCGCTGCCACCTTGCGATCCTGCCGCAGACCGTCGCCGGGGATCCAGACGCCCGACCGGCCCTGGACGCGTTCGGTGTGCAGGCCCAGATCGGCGCAGACCTCGATGATCACTTGCTCGACCCGCCGGACGAAGTCGACCACGTAGACGCCCTCGGGCATACGCACGATCGGATACCCGACCAGCTGGCCGGGGCCGTGCCAGGTGATCTTGCCGCCGCGGTCCACGTCGACGACCGGTGTGCCGTCGAACGGCCGGTCCATCGGCTCGGTCCGCTTGCCCGCGGTGTACACCGGCGGATGTTCGAGCAGGATGACGGTATCGGGCACCAGGTCGGCCACTCGCGCGGTGTGCCGCGCGCGCTGGTCGTCCCATGCGGTCTGATAGTCGACCGCCTCGGCTCCGAAGCCGGCCCGGATGATTTCCAGTTCGCCCACGGTTACGACTGTACGACGTGCTCAGGCGACCTGGTGCGCCAGCGATTGAGTGCTGCCGCGCGCCGACCTCTTGGGCGCCTCAACTGCCGTGACCTCGGTCACAGCGGCGTTGAACGAGGCATGGTCGGACGGGTTGGTTCGGATATCGCGCGCGGCGGCTTGGGGCATAAGGTGGCCTCGGCGCTGACGATCTTTGGAGGGGAGCCGCACCATGGCTGAACGCATCCGCTGGGGCATCGCCGGGACCGGCGTCATCGCCGCCGCCTTCGCCGAGGATCTGCGGCTGCTCGACGACGCGGAACTGGTGGCGGTCGGCTCGCGCTCGCAGCAGTCGGCGGACCGGTTCGGCGACGCGCACGGCGTCACGCGCCGGCACGTCGGCTACGACGCGCTAGCCGCCGATCCCGAGGTCGACGCGATCTATGTCGCGGTGCCGCACACCGGCCACGAGGAGGTCACGCTCACCGCGCTGGCCGCCGGAAAAGCGGTGCTGTGCGAGAAGCCCTTCGCCATCAACGCGGCGCAGACCGAGCGGATGGTCGCGGCGGCCCGCGCGGCCGGGGTCTTCCTGATGGAGGCGATGTGGGTCAGGTTCCTGCCCCACCAGGTCGGGCTGCGCGAGCTGGTCGCCGCCGGCCGGATCGGCGAGATCCGCTCGCTCATCGTGGACCGCGGCGAGGTGCTCAGCGCGGACCCGGCGCACCGGGTGCTCGACCCCGCGCTCGGCGGCGGCGCGCTGCTGGATCTCGGCATCTACCCGGTCTCGTTCGCCTCGATGTTCCTCGGCACGCCCGACCGGATCGCCGCGCTCGCCACCCAGGCGGTCACCGGCGTGGACGCGCAGACCTCGGCCGTGTTCGGCTATCGAAGCGGCGCGCAGGCGCTGATCAGCACGGCGCTGGACGCGCGCACCGCGAATACGGCCTCGATCACCGGCACCAAGGGCCGGATCGACATCGTGGACTGGGCCGATGGCCGGCTGCCCGCGAAGCTGACGCTGCTGGACGGCACGACGCAGAACCTTGAGTTCCCGCGCGAGGGCAAGGGCCTGCGCCTGCAAGCGGCCGAGGTCGGGCGCTGCCTGCGCGCCGGGGAGAAGGAGAGCCCTGTCATGCCACTGGACGAGACGCTGTCGATCATGCGCACGCTCGACCTCATCCGCGAGCAGATCGGGCTACGCTACCCCGGCGAATAGCCGCCGACGTACTGCGCCGGCGACTATGGCTGAATGCTGAGATCCTCCAGCACGGCCTTGGCCGCGCGGTGACCCGACTGCAGCGCGCCCTCGACGTTCGGCAGGTCCCGGTGGTCTCCGCACACATACAGGCCCTTGATCAACCGGACCGGCCGGGCGAAGTTGTGCGGGGACTGCATGGTGACCACGGCATGCTCGACGTGCCGGATATCAAGGGTCTCCCAGCGTCTCGACGGCACTCCGTGCAGGTGAGAGAGCCGGTCGAGGACGGCACGGTCCAACGCCGCCGGTTCCTTTCCGTCACCGCCGAACACCGTGGTCGCGATCAGCGCGCGGCCGGGCGGCGCGAGTCCCGGTGCGGCGCGGCTCAGCACGGCCGTGCGCGCGATCGGCGAGCCCGGTTCCGCATCTACGAGCACTGATGGTGCGCGATCGGGCTCGAACGGCAGCTGCGCGTCGTCCACCGCGTGCCAAAGGGTTGTCACCGAACGCATCCGCGGCTCGTGCAGGCCGGGCAATAGCTCCACCGCGCCGTACGGATCGGCCGCCACGACCGTCGCACGGGCCCTGATTTCCCCGGTGTCGCCGACCACTCGGTCCGCGCGCACCGTGTGTACCCGCACGCCCAGCTGGATCGTGCCGACCGGCAGTCCCCTGACAAGCTCGCGCACGAGTGCGCCCGTGCCCGCGCCGGCAACCGCGAACCGGCCGCGCACCAGGAGCCGCAGCAGCCAGTCCGCGCCGCGCACCGAGATGGCGAGGTCTTCGTCTGCGGCCAGGGCGGCCAGATAGGGCCGGAAGAACTGGTCCACCAGTTCGGCAGAGTAGCCGCGCACCGCGTAGGAGTCCGCCGCCGAGTGCTCCGGGCCGCCCAATGCCCGTTCCGGCGCGGTGGTGCCGAGCCGATAGAGCAGCTTTGAAAGCCGGGCCTTGTCCGCGGCCGTCCCGATTGGCATACGCAGCACCGAAAATGTCTGCTGCGGCCGCGCGGGCGCGGCGCCGAACCGGACGCGCCGTACGACGTTGTCCGCCGGGGCGCCGCTGCCTCGCTCGCCGGCTCTCGCTTGGCCGGCCCCGGATTCGCCCGCACGGCCGCCGCCGGAGCAGATCCGCACGCCCGCCGCGAATCCGCCGAGCTGGAGTTCGGCCGGGGAAATGGTCTGCCGCAGCGTGGGCCAGGTCGTGTGCAGCAGATGCGCGCCGTCGCCGAGGACGAAGCCGCCGGCCCGCACGTCCCGGGCCCGGCCCCCCGGATCATCAGTGCACTCCAATACGGTCACCGTCAGGCCCGCGGCGACCAGTCGCGCGGCCGCGGCGAGCCCGGCGATTCCCCCGCCGACGACGCACACGTCCGTACGCATACGAATCCCCCAGCGAGGTCAGATCGGTATCCCGGTCTACCTACCCGCTGGGGGATCGTCAGAATCCGAATACGCCCGCCGCCGGACCTACCGGCTGGCCGGCTTACAGACCGGAGGCGAAGGTGTACGGCTGGAACGCGACGTCCTGGCCGACGTCAAGCTGAATGATCTCGTGCGGCGTCAGCTTGATGTCCGCCGGGTTCCCGGTGTACTTCTGCCCATTGACATACGTGATGACGGTGCCGGACGCCGGGCCGACCTGGCCGGTCGAGAGCGGCTGGTTCCACTCGGCGAAGATCTGGCCGAGGGTGTACTCCTTGGTCGTCGGCGACTCCACGTGCAGGACGCCGCTGCTGTCGTGCGTGTGCAGGTAGTACAGCTGCTTGCCGCCGTCGACGAACTGCGAACCGTCCTGCAGCTGCTCGGTCGTCCACGGCTTCACGATGCCGATGCCCGCGGGCACCAGCTTCTGCTTGCCGTTCACGTAGATCGCAAGGTGCGCGTGGATGTGGTAGGCCAGCTGCTCCGTGGTCTGCGCGGAGACGCCGTCCACGGTCTGCCCGGTCAACCCGTCCCAGGCCTGCGCGAGCGCGTTGGGCGTGGTGTTGGTCTGGGCGGCTGGCGTGTTGTTGTTCTTCTTCGACAGCGCCAGCGCGAGGATCGCGCCGACCAGGACGAGCACGAGCACGCCCGCGCCGACGCCGAAGTAGATCTTGCGCTTGCGCTCAAGGCGAGCCTGCTCCGCGCGCATCTTCTCGATCTGCGCACGGCGCTCTTGCGCGTTCTTCTTGCTGGCCTGCGATGCCATCGTCCCGCCCTGGAAGCTAAATACGCCGTCGGTCGGCTTACCGTACAACCACTTCCTGAGCGAACGCATATGCACTTCTCAGGGGTGCGCCGAGCTTCTCGTCGATGTCGGCGCTGAGCTGCATAAACGCGACACGTCCCGGCGAGCGCCCGCCGAAGCGGGAGCTGCCGGGACGTGAAAGCGGTCTCGGTCGAGCGGCGGGCTACAGCCCGAGCTCGGACTCGAAGCGCCCTTCCTCGAGCCGCGCCTTGATCGTGCTCAGGAACCGCGCCGCGTCCGCGCCGTCCACCAGCCGGTGGTCGTAGCTCAGCGCCAGGTACACGATCGAGCGCACCGCGATCACCTCGCCGAGGACCGGGTCGGTGACCACGGCGGGACGCTTGACGACCGCGCCGGTGCCCAGGATGCCGACCTGCGGCTGGTTGATGATCGGGGTGTCGAACAGCGCGCCGCGCGAACCGGTGTTGGTCAGCGTGAAGGTGCCGCCGCCGAGCTCGTCCGGGGAGACCTTGTTGGCACGGGTGCGCGCCGCCAGGTCCGCGATCGCCCGGGCGATCCCGCCGAGGTTGAGGTCCCCCGCGTTCTTGATCACCGGAACGAGCAGGCCGCGCTCGGTGTCCACCGCGATGCCCAGGTTCTCCGAGCCGTGGTAGGTCACGGTTCCGGCTTCCACGTCGATCGAGGCGTTCACCTGCGGGAACTGCTTGAGCGCCTCGACCGCGGCCATCGCGAAGAACGGCAGGAAGGACAGCTTGACGCCCTCGCGCGCCTCGAAGTCCCGCTTCGCCCGGTCACGCAGCCGCGCGATCGGCGTGACGTCGACCTCGACGACCGTGGTCAGCTGCGCGGAGACCTGAAGCGACTCGACCATCCGCTTGGCGATGACCGTGCGCAGTCGCGACAGCTTCTCGGTGCGGCCGCGCAGCGGGGAGACCGCGACCGGGGTCGCGGGAGCGCTCGGCGGGGCGGCGCCGTTGACGGCGGCCGGGGCGGGCTTCGGCGCGAGCGCCTTGGCCGCCTCGATGACGTCCTGCTTGCGGATGCGTCCGCCGACGCCGGTGCCGTTGACCGTCGCCAGGTCCACGCCGCGCTCGGCGGCGAGCTTGCGCACCAGCGGGGTCACGTACGCGCCGGGACCGTCGTCGTCCTGCTGCGCGGCGTTCTGCGGCTGCGCCGCGCTCTGGGTCTGCACCGCAGTCTGCGCCGGGGCCGCGGCGGGCTGCGGAGCCGTAGCGGTGGCCACGGCGGGCGCCGGCGCCGGAGCCGGGGCCGGGGCCGGAGTCGGCGCGGGAGCCGGGACCGGCGCGACCACGGGGGTCTGAGGCTGCTGCGGAGCCGGAGCGGCGGGAGCAGGTGCCTGAGCCTGGGGCGGCGTCGGAACGACCGCTACCGGCGCGGACTGCGGCGGCGGTGCGGCGGCCGCGGGCGAGGAGCCGGGAGCCCCGATGACGGCCAGCGTGGTGCCGACCTCGACGGTCTCGTCCTCGGCCACGTTGATCGCCACGACCACGCCGGCGGCCGGCGACGGGATCTCGGTGTCCACCTTGTCGGTGGAGACTTCCAGCAGCGGCTCGTCCGCGTCGACGCTGTCGCCGACCGACTTCAGCCAGCGGGTGACAGTGCCCTCAGTCACCGACTCGCCGAGCGCCGGGAGCACCACCGGGGTGCCGCTGACCGGACCGGACGCAGCCGCGGGAGCGGCGGGTGCCGGAGCCGGAGCCGGGGCTGGGGGAGCCGCCTGTGCGGGCGCGGGCGCGGGCGCCGGTGCCGGAGCGGCGGCCGGTGCGGGCGCGGCCGCGGGGGCCTCCTGTGCGGGAGCCGCGGCGGCCGGCGCGGGAGCCTCGCCAGGACCGCCGATCACGGCCAGCTCCGCGCCGACCTCGACCGTCTCGTCCTCGGCCACCTTGATCGACAGCACCACGCCGGCGGCGGGGGAGGGGATCTCGGTGTCTACCTTGTCGGTGGAGACTTCCAGCAGCGGCTCGTCGACCTCGACCGTCTCCCCTTCCTTCTTCAGCCACCGAGTGACGGTGCCCTCGGTGACCGACTCGCC
>DASUAR010000077.1:0-6966 GCA_035763685.1 Actinocrinis sp.
AGTGCCCGGTACCAATCTCACCCGCGAGGAGGCGGCCGAACGCGCCCGCCTCGTGTCGGTCTCGTCCTACGAAGTCGAGCTCGATCTGACCACCGGTCCGGAGACCTTCGCGTCCACCAGCGTCGTGCGTTTCTCCGCGCAGCCCGGTTCCGCCACCTTCGCCGATCTGGTCGCGCCGAGCGTCGAGGAGATCGTGCTGAACGGCCGCGCGCTCGACCCGGCGGCAGTGTTCGCCGACTCGCGCATCGCTCTGGACGACCTGGCCGCGGATAACGTGCTGACCGTCCGGGCTACCTGCGCGTACAGCCACACCGGCGAGGGCCTGCATCGCTTCGTCGACCCGGTCGACGGCGGCGTCTCGCTTTACACACAGTTCGAGGTGCCGGACGCGCGGCGCGTGTATGCGAACTTCGAGCAGCCGGATCTGAAGGCCACCTTCCAGTTCACGGTCACCGCCGCGGAGGGCTGGGAGCTGTTCTCCAACTCCCCGACGCCGGCCCCGGAACAGCTGGGCAGCGGGCGCGCGGTCTGGCGATTCGCGCCGACCGAGCGGATCTCGACGTACATCACGGCTCTGGTCGCGGGCGACTACCACGTGGTGCGTGACACCTACACCTCGGCTGACGGCACCGTCGTGCCGATGGCTGTGGCGAGCCGCAAGTCGCTGGCCGAGTTCCTGGACGCCGACGAAATCCTCGACGTGACCAAGAAGGGCTTCGACTACTTCCAGCAGCTGTTCGACCTGCCCTATCCGTTCCCGAAGTACGACCAGCTGTTCGTGCCCGAATACAACGCGGGCGCGATGGAGAACGCGGGCTGCGTCACCTTCCGGGAGGACTACGTCTTCCGCTCGAAGGTCACCGACGCGGCCTACGAGCGGCGCGCGGAAACGATCCTGCACGAGCTGGCGCACATGTGGTTCGGCGACCTGGTCACCATGGAGTGGTGGAACGACCTGTGGCTGAACGAGTCGTTCGCCACCTACGCCTCGGTGCGCTGCCAGGCTGACGCGACCCGGTGGACGAGCGCGTGGACGACCTTTGCGAACGTCGAGAAGACCTGGGCCTACGCGCAGGACCAGTTGCCCTCGACGCACCCGATCGTGGCCGAGATCCGCGACCTCGAGGACGTATACGTCAACTTCGACGGCATCACCTACGCCAAGGGTGCCTCGGTGCTCAAGCAGTTGGTGGCGTACGTCGGCGACGAGGCATTCGTCAGTGGCCTGCGAACCTATTTCCAGCGGCACGCCTGGGCCAACACGCGGCTTTCGGATCTGCTCGGCGCGCTGGAGGAGGCGTCGGGACGGGACCTCGGGGCGTGGTCGAAGGCGTGGCTGGAGACGGCCGGCCCGAACACGCTGCGCCCGATGTTCACGCTCGACGACTCCGGCGCCTTCGCGAGCTTCGCCATCGCACAGGAGGCCCCGGCCGATTACCCGACGCTGCGCCCGCACCGCATCGCGGTCGGCCTCTACGAGCGCAAGCCTGAGGGTCTGGTGCGCGTGCAGCGCATCGAGTTGGACGTCGACGACGCGCTGACCGAGGTGCCGGAGCTGGTGGGGGTCAAGCAGCCCGATCTGGTTCTGCTCAACGACGACGACCTCTCCTACGCCCGGATCCGCTTCGACGAGCGCTCCGTGTCCACGCTGGTCGAGTCGATCGGCGAGTTCGCCGAGTCGCTGCCGCGCGCGCTGAGCTGGGTGTCGACCTGGGACATGGTGCGCAACGCGGAACTGCCCGCGCGCGACTACGTGACGCTGGCCATCTCCGGCGCACAGCGGGAAACCGACATCGGCGTGCTGCAGTCGCTGCAGCGGCAGGTGAAGACCGCGATCGACCTTTACGCGGCCCCGTCCTGGCGCGAGGAGGGCGCGGCGAAGTGGGCCTCGTTCGCGCATACGCAGCTGTTCGCGGCGCACCCGGGCAGCGATGTGCAGCTGTCCTGGGCCCGTGCGCTGGCCGCGGTGGCCCGCTCGACCGAGCACCTGGACCTGATCTCCGGGCTGCTGGCCGGGACCGAGCAGGTCGAGGGCCTGGTCGTGGACACCGAGCTGCGCTGGGCGCTGCTGCACCGGCTGGCCGCGACCGGCCGCGCGCCGGAGAGCCAGATCGCGGCGGAGGAGGAGCGGGACCCGACCGCGGCCGGCAAGCGCCACGGGGCCTCGGCGCGTGCGGCGATGCCGACGGTGGAGGCGAAGGCCGCGGCGTGGTCGTCGATGGTGGACTCGGATGAACTGCCGAACGAGACGCTGATGGCGGTCGTGCTCGGCTTCCGCCAGCCGGACCAGCGGGAACTGCTCGCGCCCTACGCGGACAAGTTCTTCGCGATCGTCGCGGACCTGTGGGCCAAGCGCACCCCGCACATGGCCCAGCTGTTGGTCAACGGGCTGTACCCGTACCTCATCGTGGAGCAGCGCATCGTCGACGCGGTTGACGCGGTGCTGGCCGAGGACGAGGCGAGGGTCCCGGCCCCGCTGCGGCGGCTGCTGCTGGAGCAGCGCGACGGCACGCTGCGCACGCTTCGCGGCCAAGCGCTCGACGCCGCAGGCCGCGGCTGACCGGAAGTCACCTGGCCATGGCGCGCAGGACGCACGGTGTAGCCGGAAGGTAAGAAGGGCTCTGGGGCGCGGACACTCGATCCGCGCCCCAGAGCCCTTTCTTCACCTGCGCGTCGCGCACGGAAAGGGTCTCGCCGAACGACCATTGACACGCAGGTTGTCAACCCCCTACGGTCAAGCCGACCCGGCACCGAATCGGTGGCTGCAAAACCGGGCATAGGTAATCACCTGCGAGGGGGAGACGATGAATTACTACCTTGCCGTGCTCAAGAACTACGTGGGCTTCAGCGGCAGGGCACGGCGCGCCGAGTACTGGCAGTTCGTCCTGTTCAACATCATCGCGCTGGTCGTGTGCTTCGTGATCGACCTGGCGATCGGCAGCCCGGTTCTGTACTACATCTACCTGCTGGCGGTGCTGCTGCCCAGCCTCGCGGTCGGCGCCCGGCGCCTGCACGACACCGACCGCTCCGGTTGGTGGCTGCTCCTCGGCCTGATTCCGTTCATCGGCGGGATCGTGCTGCTGGTCTTCATGTGCCTCGAGGGAACCCGCGGGAACAACAAGTACGGCGCCGACCCGAAGGCCCCGGCCGACGCCGTGTCGGGCGCGTACGCCTAATCGACCGCGATCCGCGGTCCGCGTCAAAAGGTCCCCGTCACGCCACCCACGGCGCGACGGGGATCCGTCTTTCCACGGTCTGCCTGGCCAGGTCAGCCCTCGTACTCGTAGAAGCCCTTGCCGGTCTTGCGTCCCAGCGCCCCGGCCGTGACCATTCGGTTTATCAGCTCCGGCGGCGCGAACTTCAGGTCGTGCGTCTCGGTGTAGATGTTGCGTGCCGCGTTGCGGATGATGTCCACACCGGTCAGATCAGCCGTGGCCAGCGGGCCCATCGCGTGGCCGAAGCCGAGCTTGCAGGCCAGGTCGATGTCCTCGGCGCTCGCCACACCGGTCTCGACCAGATGCGCGGCCTCCACGATCAGCGCCGTTATCAGCCGGGTAGTGACGAAGCCGGCCACGTCGCGGTTCACCACGACGCAGGTCTTGCCAACCGCTTCGGCGAAGGTGCGGGCCGCGGCCAGCGTGTCGTCAGAGGTCTTATAGCCGCGCACGAGCTCGCACAGCGCCATCATCGGCACCGGGGAGAAGAAGTGCATCCCGACCACCGATTCCGGCCGCTCGGTGACCGCCGCGACCTGGGTGATCGGCAGCGCGGAGGTGTTCGTGCCGAGGATCGCCCCGTCCTTGCAGATCTTGTCGAGTTCGCGGAACACCGCGTGCTTGACCTCGATGTCCTCGAACACCGCCTCGACCACGATGTCCGCCTCGCCGGCCGCGCCGAGGTCGGTGGTCGTGCTGATCCGGCCGAGCGCCGCGTCCGCGTCGTCCCGGGAGATCTTGCCCTTGCCGGCGAACTTGCCCAGCGAGGCCTCGATTCCGGCGACGCCCCGGGCCAGGGCCTCGGGTGTCACGTCGCGCAGGACGACGTCGTACCCCGCCACCGCCGACACCTGGGCGATCCCGGACCCCATGAGGCCCGCTCCGATCACGGCGAGCTGCTTGGCCACCCTGCCACGCTCCTTCATCTCATGCAGCCGCGTCCGTGCGCGCTGCGTTCACCTGCGCCGGAGACAGAACCCGCTCGTGACGTGCGAGTCCCCTGACGCCACTACTCGGCGGTAACCGACGCCCGCAGCCTACCCGGCTCGCCTGAATGCCCGATGGCCCGGCCTACAGCGCGCGACGAAGGCGGCTAAAGTGCGGACATGGTGAACCTGACCCGGATCTACACCCGCACCGGCGACGACGGCTCGACCAGCCTCGGCGACATGAGCAAGACCAGCAAGAACGACGCCCGCCTGATCGCCTACGCGGACGTGGACGAGGCCAACTCGGCGATCGGCGTGGCCATCGCGCTCGGCGGCCTTCCGGTGCAGATCGCGACGGTGCTCACGAGGATCCAGAACGAGCTGTTCGACGTCGGCGCCGACCTGTGCAACCCGGTCGTCGAGAAGCCCGACTTCGCGCCGCTGCGGATCGAACAGCAGGACATCGACCGCTTGGAGCGCGACTGCGACCGCTTCAACGACGACCTGCCGAAGCTGCGCTCGTTCGTCCTCCCCGGTGGCACCCCCGGCGCGGCCCTCCTGCACGTCGCGCGCACGGTCACCCGCCGCGCCGAGCGCTCCGCTTGGGAGGCGCTCGGCGTGCACGCGGACACGATGAACATCCTCACCGCGAAGTACCTCAATAGGCTGTCAGACCTGCTGTTCATCCTGGCCCGCACCGCCAACGTGGGCACCGTCGGCGATGTGCTGTGGCAGCCCGGCGCGACCCGCGCGGCCGGCGAAGCCCGCCAGAGCAGCACGGAACAGCCGCCCAACGAAGAAGCCTGATCCGCACGGCCCGCTAGGCGGAGCCGTGCAGCGCAGCGTTCAGCACGGAGTGTGCGGGCCTGTCTGCATCTGGCAAGCTTGTCCGCATCGTGCCCGTATAAGGCGACCGTCAGGAGACGCGGCTGACGTCCTGGCCAGGCGGCGCGGCTTCGAGCCAGGACAGGAACCCGGTGAGCGCGTCCGGTGACATCGCCAGTTCCACCAGGCCGGTGCCGAACTTGCACTCCACGATGGTCCAGCCGGGGAAGAGGGCCAACTCCTCCTGGCCCTCCGTGTCGCGGCGGGCGACCACTTCGAGATCGCGGCGGGTGAGCACCGCGGCCGGGCGGTACGCGTAGGAGAAGATGCGGTACCAGTCGATCCGGTCGTTCTCGTATTGCGCTATTCCGTAGGACCAGCCTCGGCCCGCTCGTACAGCCGACGCGCTCAGCGGCGTACGGGTGCCGCGCCGGTGCGGTTCCCCTTCGTGAGCCGCATGCGCTTGGTAGGGCTCATGCAGACCCGATCGGGCCTCGCCGTTCGCCCGCGCGTGAGACTGACCGAAATGCACCGCAGCCCGCGCCGACCCTGGGGTCAGACGCAGGCTGCAATCGAAAGTGCCGCCGCGGCGGCGGATCACCACCCGCCGGGTGAACAGCGCGCCTATGGCACATAGCAACACCAGGGCCACGGCGGCGAGCCACTCCAGCAGGGCGGTGACAATCATCACCGACACCGCCACCGCTCGCCGAGGCCGCTCACCGTTGCCGTTGCGTGCACGATTCTCCGTCGTCGTCGCTCACTCGCACCTCGCTCGCCGCGGTCAGACTACGAACTCCTCGCAGTCGGCCCTGCCGATCCGGTGCTACGCACTACCACCCTGCAACTCGTATACGTAGTATCTCTTGCTCTGGCGAACTTTCGCGCACCTACTGTGCGGTTACCCGACCCGCCGCCCTTAAGCGCAGCTCAGCGCGCTCGGCCGCGGCCTCGGAATCGCGGTCGAACTCCCCGGCACGGGCCCGGGCCAGTGCCTCCTCGGCCCTTGCGACGTCGATGTCCCCGCTCAGCTCCGCCGCCTCGCTCAGCAACGAGACCCGGTTCTCGTCCACCGCGATGAAGCCGCCGTGCAGCGCCACCCGCAGGGTCTCCCCCGGCGCGCCGTCCTCGACCGTCTTGATCACGGCGACCGAGGGCTTGAGCACCGACATGATCGGCTGGTGACCGGGCATGACGCCGACGTCGCCGTCCGCGGTCTTGGCGATCACCATGGACGCCTTGCCGGACCAGACCTCGCGGTCGGCCGCGACCAGCGCCACTTCGAGTTCAGCCACGGTGCGGCTCCTCCACTCTTGATGCGAAAGGCTGGCTGGCTGGATCCGCCGGGCGCGGGAGCGCGGTACGCACTCCCGCTCCCGGCCCGGCGGATCCGGCTGCGACTGCTCCTGCTACTTCGTCAGTTCCTTGTACTTGCGCTCGAGGTCCTCGAGCCCGCCGCACATGAAGAACGCCTGCTCCGGCACGTGGTCGTACTTGCCGTCCGCGATCGCGGTGAACGCCGCGATGGTCTCGTCCAGCGGCACGAACGATCCCTCGAGGCCGGTGAAGACCTTCGCCACGAAGGTGTTCTGGGACAGGAAGCGCTCGATCCGCCGCGCGCGCTGCACGGTGATCTTGTCCTCCTCGGACAGCTCGTCCACGCCCAGGATCGCGATGATGTCCTGCAGATCCTTGTACTTCTGCAGGATCGCCTTGACCCGGCTGGCGGTCTCGTAGTGCTCGCGGGAGATGTACCGCGGGTCGAGGATCCGGCTGGTGGAGTCCAGCGGGTCCACGGCCGGGTAGATGCCCTTCTGGGTGATCGGGCGGCTGAGCACCGTCGTCGCGTCCAGGTGGGCGAAGGTGGTGTGCGGCGCCGGGTCGGTGATGTCGTCGGCGGGCACGTAGATCGCCTGCACCGAGGTGATCGAGTGACCACGGGTGCTGGTGATCCGCTCCTGCAGCTCACCCATCTCGTCCGCCAGGGTCGGCTGGTA
>DASUAR010000078.1:0-9099 GCA_035763685.1 Actinocrinis sp.
CCTAGCCCTCGGGCCACCGCTTGCCGGAACGCTCAGCCGCGACCTTCTCGGCGAAGGCCGCCGACTCGTCCGCGGCGCGCCGGCCGTTGGAGCTTTGGATCGCCTGGACCGCCTCGGCCGGCGAGTCGGTCAGCGTGAGCAGCGCCAGATCCGCCTCGGAGGCCTTGCCCCGCGCCACCATGGTGCCGCGCAGCCAATCGACCAGCCCGGACCAGTAGTCCTTGCCGAGCAGCACGATCGGGAACGACGTCACCTTGCGGGTCTGCACCAGCGTCAGCGCCTCGAACAGCTCGTCCATGGTGCCGAAGCCGCCGGGCAGCACGACGAAGCCCTGCGCGTATTTGACGAACATCGTCTTACGCGCGAAGAAGTAGCGGAAGTTGACCCCGAGGTCGACGTAGTCGTTCAGGCCCTGCTCGAAGGGCAGCTCGATGCCGAGGCCGACCGAGGTGCCGCCGCCCTTGACCGCGCCCTGGTTCGCCGATTCCATCGTGCCCGGGCCGCCGCCGGTGATCACCGCGTAGCCGGCTTGCGCGAGCAACCGGCCGACCTCGACGCCCTGGCGGTATTCGGTCGACTCCGGCTTGCTGCGGGCCGAGCCGAAGACCGCGACCGCCGGGCCGAGTTCGGCGAGCGCGCCGAAGCCCTCGACGAACTCGGCGGTGATCCGCTGCACCCGCCACGGGTCCGAGTGCAGCCAATCCGTCGGGCCGCGGGTGTCGAGCAGTCGCTGGTCGGTGGTGGACTCTTGAACCTGTCCGCGCCGCAGCACCACCGGGCCGCGGAATCGCACGCCGTTCTGCCGCTTCTCCTGCGGCTCATTCTCTTCAGTCACGCTTGTCACGGTACCCGGCGGCGGGCCACTGCTTCGGGAACCCCGTCGCAACCACGGGTGAATCGGTGGCCATTGGCCGATTTACGGCCGCCTGGAGGCCGACCGGGATGCGCTCAGCCGCGCGCCCAGGCGCCAACCGCGCCGCCGGATCCGGCCACCGGGGGCAGGTTCGGGACCGCGGGCACGCCCGACTTCTTCGGCTGGCCCAGGTGCGTGGTCAGCCAGTCGAGGGTGGGCGGCTCGGCCGCCTTCCACACCCCGGCGTTGTGGCCGCCGCGAGCGGAGATCATCCGCTCGACGACCGTGGGCGCCTTCGCGGCCTGGCTCATCGCGTTCGCTTCGGCGGCGGTCGATCCGTCCTGCAACGTTCCGGTCAGCAGCAGCGCGACATTCGGCGCGGGCCGGTGCTGGAGCAGCCACAGCGGGCTGTTCTCGTTGTAGGCGACGGTGCCCGGCTTGAGCAGATCGCCGTCCGGGTGGTCGTCACCGCTCATCGACACGGCGGCGGCGAACTCGTCCGGGTATTGCAGCAGCAGCTTCGAGGCGCACAGCCCGCCCTCCGAATAACCCATCAGACCCCAGCCGGAGCGGTCGGTGACGGTACGGAAGGAGGTGTTGATCAGGTCGTGCACGTCGTGCGCGAGCCAGGTGGCCACCTTCGGGCCGCCGGGGATGTCCGAGCAGTCCGGGTTGTGCGGCGGGTCCACGTTGATCGCCGCGCCCACCAGGATCACCGGACGGGCGGCCTGCCGCTGGATCTCGGCCTCCAGCATGCTGGTGACCTTGAGGCTGCGGAACCACGAGCCCGGCGAGCCGGGATAGCCGGAGAGCAGTTGGACCACCGGGAACTCGGTGTGTGCGTACTGCGGTGACGAGTACTCCGGCGGCAGCCAGACCACCACGTCGCCGGTCACCTTCGACTGCGCGCCGGTGACCTGGGCGTGCACCTCTCCCGGCATCGAGGGGTCGGTGTGGAACAGCGCGGCGTTCGGCAGCGGCCGGTCCACGCTGCGGGCCTGCGCCGAGGTCTGGGAGGCCGGCTTGGCCGCCAGGATCTGACCGGACGGACCGTCGTTGCCGAACAGGTCGGACCAGGAGGTGTAGAGCTGGTAGGAGTTGTTGATCATCAAGGCCGCCAGCAGCACCGCGGCGCCCTGGCACAGTGCGATCATCACAAGCCGCTGGGCCTGGCGTATCACCCGCGGACCGCGCAGCCTGCTCCACAACAAGACCGTGACCAGGGGCAGCGCGATGACCGCCGCGATCACCACGTCGAAGAAGATTCCGCCGGTCAGTCCCATGTCCTCGCCCGATTCAGACAAAACCCGTACCACCACGACCGCACCGCTACTCCCCGCCAGCGGTCAGTGGTGGACCTCTGTCATTGATCGACGCCGCAACAGGGGTTCAGGTTGCTTTCAGTATGCGTCGATGCTGTAACGGGTCCCCGATTGTCGCACGCCGTCTTGTCCTGTTAACGGATGAATCGCGCGGCGCTCGTCAGGTCAGCTCAGCTGAGCTCAAGCCAGGCCAGGAGCAGTCGCTCGGCCTCGCGGATCTTGGTGACCGAGGCGTATTCGTCGCGGGTGTGCGCGAGGTTCGGATCGCCGGGGCCGTAGTTGACCGCCGGGACGCCGAGGCCGGACAGGCGGGCCACGTCGGTCCAGCCGTACTTCGCCCGCGGCGGTGCGCCGATGAGCGCCGCGAAGCTCACGGCCTCGGGCAGGTCGAGTCCGGGGCGCGCGGCCGGGGCGCTGTCCACGATCTCGATTTCGCAGTCCTCGAACGCGGCGCCACCGAACACCGCGCGCACGTGCTCGGCGGCCTGCTGCTCCGAGCGGTCCGGGGCGAACCGGAAGTTGACCAGCACGCTGCACTCGTCCGGGATCACGTTGCCGGCCACGCCGCCGCTGATGCCGACCGCGTTGAGCCCTTCGTGGAACAGCAGGCCCTCCACCTCGACCTCGCGGGCCTGGTATTCGGCGAGCGTGGCCAGGATCGGGGCGGCGCGGTGGATCGCGTTGCGCCCGAGCCAGGAGCGCGCGCTGTGCGCCCGCCGCCCGGTCGTGCTGATGCGGGCGCGCAGGGTGCCCTGGCAGCCGCCTTCGAGCGCTCCGTCGGTCGGCTCGAGCAGCAGCGCGAAGTCTGCGGCGAGCCAGTCGGGATGGGCGCGGGCGACGTGGCCGAGGCCGTTGCGCGCGGCCTCGATCTCCTCGCAGTCGTAGAACGCGAAGGTCAGGTCGTGCAGCGGCTCGGGTCCGCCGGCCGCCCCCGCCGCGGCGGCGACCTTGAGCTGCACCGCGACGCCGCTCTTCATGTCGGAGGCGCCGCAGCCGTAGAGCAGGTCGCCCTTGAGTGTGGAGGGCACGTTGTCCGCGATCGGCACCGTGTCGATGTGCCCGGCCAGCACGATCCGCTTTGGCTTGCCGAAGAACGTGCGCGCGATGACGTTGTTGCCGTAGCGGTCCACGGTCAGCCGGGGCAATGCGCGCAGCGCCTGCTCGATTGCGTCGGCCAGCGGCTTCTCCGCGCCGCTTACCGAGGGGAAGTCGATCAGCGCGGCGGTGAGTTCCGCGGCGCCGAGGGAGAGGTCCAGCGCCGCGGCGTCGGTACCAGCGTTGTGGTCGCCGCCGGTATCGCTGCCCCGCTGCATCAGGCGCTCATCCCGTGGTCCCGCAGGATGTCGTTGAGCTGGGCCTTGTCGTGCCGCTGGCCCTCGTCGAGCCGCTTGAGCACCAGGACGCAGGGCAGCCCGAAGGAGCCGCCGGCGAACTGCTTGGTGCGGGTGCCGCCGACGGCGACCGACCAGGCCGGGATGTGGCCGCGGCTGATCTCCGCGCCGCTTTCCACGTCGATGACCGGGATGGTCGCGGACAGGATGGTGCCAGCGCCGACCATCGCGCCCTTGCCGACCCGCGCGCCCTCGACGATCATCGAGCGGCTGCCGATCATCGCGTCGTCCTCGACCACGACCGGGATCGCGTTCGGCGGCTCCAGCACGCCGCCGATCCCGACGCCGCCGGACAGGTGCACGTTCTTGCCGATCTGCGCACACGAGCCGACCGTCGCCCACGTGTCCACCATGGAGCCGGAGTCCACGTACCCGCCGATGTTGGTGAAGCTCGGCATCAGCACCACGCCCGGGGCGAAGAAACTGCCCCAGCGGGCGATCGCGCCGGGCAGCACGCGTACTCCAGGGAAGCTCTTCTTCAGCGGGATCCGGTCGTGCTGGTAGAACTCGCCGACCGTGCCCTCCGTCATCTCCAGCACCTTGAAGCTGAGCAGGATGGCGCGCTTGGCCCGCTCGTCCACGATCACCGCGTCGGCGGCCGGGTCGACGACGGCGACCCGTGCGGCACCGGAGTCGAGCAGGTCGACCGCCTCGACGACCAGCTTGCGGGCGTCCGCGTCGGCCGGAGTGAGCTCGGCGCGGCGCTCCCACAGTTCGTCGATCACGGCGGGCAGCGGGCTGGAGAAGGTGTCGGTCATGTGCCAAGACTAATGCGGACCCGTGACACGACCCCGACCCGTCTCGCACCGCGATCGCGTTACGGTAACGGGAAACGCCCGCCGCCGACGACGCCGAGGAGCACTGTGCCGCGCGCCGCCCAGACCAGTCACGACACCCCGGCCCTCGCGCCCCGCCGCGGCGGTGGCGGCTGGGTCAAAGCACTGATCGTCGCACTGGTGGTCGCCGGGCTGATCGCCGCGGCGGCGCTGTGGGCGGTGCACAAGCTGGGGCACATCTCGATCTTCCAGTCCGCCGGCTGCACCGCCAGTTCCCCGGCCGGGAGCATGAGCCTGGATCTCGAGCAGGCGAGGAACGCCTCGACGATCGCGGCCGTGGGCGTCTCGTTGAACGTGCCGCCGTTCGGAATCGAAGTGGCGCTGGCCACGGCGCGGCAGGAATCGAAGCTGCACAACCTGAACTACGGCGACCGCGACTCGGTGGGGCTCTTCCAGCAGCGGCCGTCGCAGGGTTGGGGCACGCAGGCGCAGATCCTGAACCCGGTGTATTCGACGACGAAGTTCTATCAGGCGCTGCTCAACGTGTCCGGCTGGCAGAGCATGACGCTGACCGCCGCGGCGCAGGAGGTGCAGAAGTCGGGCTCGCCCACCGCATACGCGCAGTGGGAGCAGTTCGCGACGGTGCTCTCCGGCGTCTTCACGGGCTCGGCTGGGGCGGGGCTCGGCTGCACGCTTGACGGTCCGACGTTCCCGGCGCAGAGCAAGGGCTCCGGCGCGCTGCTGACGGCGCGTGGCCAGGCGGTGGTCAACGAGTTGCGCGCCGAGTTCGGCTCGGCGAACGTCGGGAAGATCGACGGGATCGCCGCAGACGGGCACTCCTTCGGCCTGGCCGCGCCGGCTTCGGTCTCGGGGGCGGCGGCGACGACTCGCGAGTGGGCTTACGCGAACTGGGCCGCGGCGCAGGCGGAGACGATGGGCATCACCCAGGTCTCGTACGGCGGGAAGACGTGGTCTGCCTCGGATGGCGCATCCGGCTGGAAGGCCGACTCCAGCGCCGCCGCAAACGCGGGCTCGGTGCATATCGCGCTGGTCAGCTGAGAAAGGTTTCTCAGCAGCGCGCCGCGTATTCACTGAATCGAGTGAATTTCGCCGCCGGGATTGCAATAGTTACCGTTTCGTTACCTTAATCGGCCGCAACTTCCGTGGGCTCCCCATCGATGAGTGAAGGGTAGGAATACCCGCCGTTCACATAATCGAGGAGCACCATGAGCAACCCGCAGTCCCGCAAGGGCCGCCACGCCGCACCGCGCACTAAGGGCATTCCGGGCGGCATCGTGAACGCGGCAGCCGGTCGCCGCCTGGCCGTCACGGCCGCCGCGCTGGCCGCCGGCGCGGTACCGCTCGCCTGCGCCGGGACGGCGGCCGCGGCAACCGGTCCGCAGGCCGACCTGCAGACGCTGGGGCTGCCGAATCTCGCGCTGCCGTTCGGACTGCCGGACTCGATCGACCCGCTGGTCGCCGGCGTGCCGATCGCCAACGACATGCCGCTGGACAGCACGCTGAACGCGGCGACGCCGCCGCTGAGCGACATCATGCAGCTCGGCGACCTGGGCCTGCTGCCGGAGCGGGCGCCGGCGGCGCAGGCCCAGGTGCGTTCGGCGACGCTGGCCGCGCAACCGGCCGATTCCGCGCAGAAGCTGGCCGTCGCGGGGAGCAACCTGGCCAGCGCGACCGACCGGCTGCTGGGCGGCCAGGCGCAGGGCGCGACCACGCGGCTGGCCGAGGCGCTGCCGCTGAACAACCTCACCCCCCAGCTGGCCGCCGGCGCTGGCGGCCCGCTCTCGCTGGCCCCGAACGTGCTGCACCAGGGCGCCCTCGGCACGCTGACCTCCGGCCTCTCGCCGCAGGCCGACGCGCTGGCCGGCGGCGTGATCGGCCAGGCCACGCCGTTGGTCTCGCAGCTGCGCTCGGGCGGCGTGCCGACCGTCAGCGACCTGACCGGCAAGCTGAGCGGCACCCAGCTGCCGATGGTCGGCAGCGTCGGCAGCCTGACCCAGACCCTCCCGATCTCCAGCATGCTCGGCGCCGACAGCCCGGTCACCGGCGCGCTGCAAAACGTGGGCTCGCTCTGACGGAGGCCGGGGATTTCGCGGAGCTGAGCCAGCCGAGCACGGACCCGGAAATACGGTGATCCGCTCTTTGGACTTCTAAACCGCGCCAGCTCCTTTACCCAAACGTTACACTGCCGGGCCGCAACCTAGCCGTGCCCGGCTCGTAATTCCCAGTGACGCGACGCTGCTGATCCAAGCCCGCGTCGCCGGCCGCCGAGCGGCGGCCGGGCGTCATCCGGGCCGACGGCCCACCCGGCCGGGGCGCGGGGGCCGAGCCAACCGCCCCGGACCGCACAGTCCACACGGAAATGAGAGACACAGATGAGCCACGCCGGGCGTCGAATCGCCTCTACCGCGGCGGCCGCCGCCGCCGTCGCCCTGCCGGTCGCCGCCGCCGGGTCCGCGCACGCGGACACGCTGCCGCTGGTCGGCTCGCTGCCGGTGGTCGGCACCCTGGCCCAGGGCCAGACCGCGACGCATCTCACCCAGGCGCTGCCGCTCTCCGGCCTGCCCGTGGTCGGCAACCTGACCGGGCAGCAGGACAACGGCGCCTCGCCCCTCAACGGCCTGCCCGTGGTCGGCAGCCTGGCCGGCAGCGGCCTGCCGGACGTCACCTCGCTCACCGGCAACGGCGGCTCCTCGCCGCTCAGCGGCCTGCCGGTCGTCGGCAGCCTGACCAGCTCGCTGGGCAACGGCGGCCTGCCGGTCGTGGGCGGTCTGCCGGTGGTCGGCAGCCTGACCGGGCAGCAGGCCGCCAACGGCGGTTCGGCGAGCATGCCGACCTCCACCGAGTCGGTTCCGATGCAGGCGGCGCAGCACGTCGCCGCGCCGGCGCCGGCCGTGGCCGCCCACCCGGCGGCTCAGGCCGCGGCGCAGGGCCAGCAGGCGACCACCGACGCGGCGAAGCTGTCCACGCATTACGTGGCCAAGCACAAGAAGGCCTGACGCACAGTCAGTTGACCGCGGCCGGTCATACCTCGACCGCGTAACGGCCGGTGGCCCGCCGACTCCGAACAGGGAGTCGGCGGGCCACCGGCCGTTGGTCTGTCGCGGGTGGCAAGACGGCGGGCAGCGGGACAGCGGTGCTCAGTTGCGGAGTTGACTGCGTAGGCGCGGCGGAGTTCGCCGAGCCGGCTCAGCCAGCGAGGCGGGCCGCGGCGGCGGCGATACGTTCGTCGGTCGCGGTGAGCGCCACCCGGACGTGATACTCGCCGCCGGGGCCGTAGAACTCGCCGGGAGCGGCGAGGATCCCGAGATCCGCCAAGTGCGCGACGGTGTCCCAGCACGCTTCGGGCTCGCCGTCGGCGATGCGTGAGGCCCAGAGGTACAGGCCTGCCTCGGAGTGATCGATGCGGAAGCTCGCATCCGCCAATGCGGTACGCAGCACCGTGCGCCGGGATCGGTAGCGTTCCTTCTGCGCGGCGGCGTACTCGTCGTCGTCGAGCGCAGCGGCGGTGGCTGCCTGAACCGGGCCTGGCATCATCATCCCGGCGTGCTTGCGCACCTCGAGCAACTCCGCGACCAGCGCAGGATCGCCAGTCAGGAACGCCGAGCGGTATCCGGCCAGGTTCGAGCGCTTGGACAGCGAGTGCACCGCGAGCAGCCCGTCGTGCGAGCCGCCGCACACCTGCGGATTCAGGACCGACACGGGTTCGGTCCCTTCCCAGCCAAGGGAGAGGTAACACTCATCTGATACGACGATCACGCCCCGGGCGCGCGCCCAGCCGACGATCTCCCGAAGCACGTCGGCCGAGTGGACCCGGCCGTGCGGATTGCCTGGAGAGTTCAGCCACAGCAACCGAAGGTTCTGCGGCGCCGCGCTGATCTGCTCAGCGGCACCGCCGGGCGCCAGCCATCGGTTCAGCAGGTCGCCATCGGAAACCGGAACCGGGGTCGCGCCGGACAGCAGCGCGCCGATCTCGTAGGTCGGGTAGGCCGGAGTCGGAAAGGCGACCGCGTCGCCCGCGCCGAGCCCAAGCAGCGCAGGTAGCGCCGCGACGAGCTCTTTCGAGCCGATCAGCGGCAGCACCGACACCGGATCCACCGCGGCGCCATGCTCGCGCCGCATCCAGCCGGACGCCGCCTCACGCAGCCGGGCCGTGCCGTGCGTGGTCGGATAACCCGGCGAATCGGCAGCCGCGGACAGCGCGCGGCGGACGCTCTCCGGCGTCGGATCGACCGGGGTACCCACGGACAGGTCCACCCGTCCGCCGGGATGGGCGTCGGCCTTCGCCGCGTACGGCTTCAGGCGATCCCACGGGAACCGCGGCAGACGGGCGGACACGTTCGGCATCGGTGCTTTCCTTAGCGGCGCAGGGTGCTTAGTGCGCCTCTTCGGAGCGCGGGACGGCCTGGATCACCGGGTGATCCTTGGGGATCAGGCCGAGCTTCGAGGCTCCGCCGGGCGAGCCGAGGTCCTCGAAGAACTCGACGTTCGCCTTGTAGAAGTCCTTCCACTGCTCCGGGGTGTCGTCCTCGTAGAAGATCGCCTCGACCGGGCAGACCGGCTCGCAGGCACCACAGTCGACGCACTCGTCCGGGTGAATGTAAAGCGAGCGCTCGCCTTCATAGATGCAGTCGACCGGGCACTCCTCGATGCACGCCTTGTCCTTGACATCCACACAGGGCTGCGCGATGACGTAGGTCACGTCCGGGTCCTCCTGGCCTCGGGTCGGGTCGCTAATC